>CAZRCS010000073.1:0-8837 GCA_964598645.1 uncultured bacterium
GTCTCCCGGTTACCCAGCTGGACATGCACGGAGTGGAGTATGCAGGTCTGATAAAGATGGACCTTCTGGGTCAAAGAGGCCTCACGTCCCTTTCCCTGGCCGCCGGTGAAAAAGAACCTGAGGAACTGGTTAACCACAGCGGATCCATCAACGAGATAACTCTGAACCTTATAAACCGGGGGCTTACCATAGGTGTGCCCCACATAGAGAGCCCTGCCATGAGAGGGCTTCTTAAAAGAATGGATATCCGTTCCGTGGAAGACGTGGCCCGTGCTCTGGCCCTTGTGCGTCCCGGTGCTGCGTCAGGAGGCGGCCGCGACAGGTACATGGCAGGAGGCGAAAGGAATCTGCCGGAACCCCTTCGGAACATACTTCGCGAGAACAGGGGAGTTATGCTGTATCAGGAAAACGTAACAGAAGCCGCCTGTGCCCTGATGGATCTCGAACCCGCCGAGGGTGACCTCATGAGAAGAAGGCTGAAGAGGAAGGAGGTCTCCAGGGAAAAGATCGTTTCCATGTGTGTTAAGAACGGGTTTTCTCATGATATGGCAGAAAGAGGGTGGGCGCTTCTGTCGGGATATGCGGGGTATGGTTTCTGCAAGGCACACGCAATGACCTATGCAGCTGTGGCATCCAGCTATGCAGCCATCAAGTCTGAAAGACCGGCAGATGCAATGGCCGCATTTCTTGCTGCAGGAGGCGGTTTCTACAGTCACGTGGTATACATCGAAGAAGCCAGAAGGCTCGGTCTTTCCATACTGCCTCCTGATGTTAATGAAGCCCAGTGGTTTTGCACATCGCCATCCGGTAACACTCTCATGGTGGGAATGGGATATCTTGCCGGAATGGGTAAAACCGAATTCGAGAAGGTGAAAAGGGCAAGACCTTTTACCCATCCGGTTCAGGTAAGATCCTGCGGAATAGGCCTGAAGCTGGCAGTGAAAATGGCCATGGCAGGATGCTTCGATTGCCTTGGCATGAACCGTCCACAGGCTGCCTGGTGCGTCACGGAAGGGGCAAGCGAGCTTTTCCCCTTCGGGATGCCTCCGCCGCCGCTTCCTTCCTATATCCCCCAGGTTAGAGCTGAAAAGGAGCTGGAGCTTTTAGAGGTCACAACGGAAGCTCATCCTCTCGCATTCAGGGAGAGGCCCACGGGAACGGTTCCTATTTCTGAAATGCCTGTTGCCGGAACCTGCATCATATGGGGACGGGTTTTAAGCGGCAGGTCTCTGAAAGATGGTGCCGGGTTTCTAATGGTGGAAGATGAAACCGGTGTTGCCGATGTATTCGCCCCATCTCCCTGGTACAGGAAAGCCTCTGTGATTCTCAGAAGACCGGGGGCCACAGTTACCCTCCGCTGCAGGAATACAGCGGAGCGCACTGTGGTTACGGGACTTTCTGAAAACTAGTCTTCCCTGTAAAGATGCACATCGGTCTGGGGGAATGGTATTCCGATTCCTTCAGCGTCAAGACGGAGCTTGATATTCTCCGTAAGGGCGAAGTACACATCCCAGTAGTCGGCGGTCTTCACCCACGGGCGAACAACCAGGTTTACCGAGCTCGAGGCCATCTCCACAACCCCAACCATGGGCGCTGGATCCTTGAGGATCTTGTCGTTCTTCAGTATTTCGTCCATGAGTACCTCGCGAACCTTCCTGAGATCACTCTTGTAGGATACCCCCACCTTAAGGTCCACGCGGCGTTTCTGTTCAGCTGTGTAGTTGATGATCGGGTTTCCGATTATTCCGGAGTTAGGTACTATTATCTTCTTGTTGTCTATGGACTTGAGGGTCGTATTCAGAAGGCTTATTGCTTCCACGATTCCTGCGTTGCCAGCGGTTTCCACATAGTCGCCTGCCTTGAATGGTCTTGTTATCATTAAAAGAACACCAGCAGCCAGATTCGAGAGTGAACCCTGCAGGGCAAGGCCGACTGCAAGTGCGGAAGCACCCAGTATGGCAACAATGGATGAGGTTTGTACCCCGAGCTGACCCAGGGCGGCCACCACGATGAATGCCATGAGCAGCGCGTAGGTAACGGAACATGTGAAATTGGTAATGGTGGCATCAAGTTTTTTCCTGTTCATGCCCTTCCGGATGCCCCTTCGAATAGCCTTGGCGATCCAGCTTCCTATAAGCACTATAAGAATGGCAGTCAGCACCTTGAGGCCGTAGGTCGAAAGAATTCCGGGAAGTGAGTTCAGGAATTCCTGCATATGATTCTCCTTTCCAGTTAGAGGTTCATTAAAGTATAACCTGCTTCCATTCAGAAAATGAGTCTTGATAAAAACCAGGATTCTGCTATTCTTAACAGCACTGTGAAAGTTGAAATGCGTTTCCAATTCCGGAAGGTGGTACCATGGAATTCAAAACCCTTGAGCCTGGCCAACTGAGGTGGACTTGCCCCGATGATATCTTTCAGTTCAGTAAAAGCAGCGAACTGAAACCCACGAAAAAAATAGTGGGTCAGCACAGGGCGGTAAGGGCGGTGAAACTTGGTCTCGAGATTCCCAGCGGCGGATACAACATGTTCGTTACAGGGGTTTCCGGCAGTGGGCGGGAAACAACGGTGAAGAGGATACTTGACCAGATAGACACAACCTGCTGTGACCTTCAGGACATCTGCTATGTGTACAATTTCGAAGACGCATCCAAGCCGAGAGCTCTTGTTTTCCCAGCCGGCGACGGCAGGAAGTTCAGAGAGGGCGTAGAGGGCTGTGTCGAGTTACTGAAGAAGAACATCCCGGTGGTTCTCAAGAGCGAGAGCACCGCTGCAGAAAAGGCAGCTCTTCTGGAGAGTTATAACGAGAAAAAGAAGCAGCAGATGGAGAAGGTGGAGAAGGCGGCCATCAAGGCCGGATTCGCGGTGGTGAGTATTCCTGTTGGTACAGGGCAGAGCAGACCCGACGTTCTTCCTGTGATCGAAGGCAAACCCCATACTTATGAACAGCTGCAGCAGCTTGCAGCCGAGGGTAAACTTCCCCAGGAAAAACTGGCGGAGTACAGAAAGGCCCATACCAGGTTGTTCAAGCTTTTAACCACTGCCATCAGACAGGCACAGTCAATCGAAATTAATGCCCAGGGCGAAATAGAGAGATTTCATGTAAGGATACTCAAGCCTACGGTTAACGGGATACTTCAAAGGCTCTCCGGACTTGGCGGGAAGGAAACCGCCGAGTACGTTGAAAGAATGTCCGAAACCATACTTGACAACATAGAAGCTTTCTCTGCGGACAGCGAAGATGCCGATCCATATGTGATCTTCGAAGTCAATCTGATAGTGGATAACTCCGAGAGCGGAAACAGACCGGTAATCGTAGAGCAGTTTCCAGACACTGTAAGGCTTTTCGGCAATGTAGACCATGTGATTATCGACAACAAACCCTACAGCGACCATACAATGATAAGGGCAGGTTCAATCCTCAGGGCAAACGGAGGGTACCTTATCATCAACGCCATGGACGTGGTAAGACAGCCGGGTCTCTGGCAGACCCTCATACAGACCATCAGGAACAGAACCGTAGTTACCAGGCCAAATGACATTACAAGGGCCTTCATGCCCGTGGAGCTTCAGCCTGAACCAATCGAGATAAATGTGAAGGTCATTCTCATTGGACCGGGATGGCTCTATTCCCTTCTGGCTTCACAGGATCCGGATTTCGGATATCTCTTCAGGATACGGGCTGATTTCGATGACAGAATGGAAATCACCAGGGAAAATATTATCGATTTCGCAGGAGTCATTGCTTTTATCTGCCATTCTGAGACGGTTCTTCCCCTGGACAGCAAGGCCATGGCCGCAATAGCCGAGCAGGCGGTAAGGCTCACAGGGCGCAGCGACAAGATCTCACTGAAGTTCAACATGGTGGCGGACTACGTAAGACAGGCTTCCTACTGGGCAGGGCAAAAGGGTCGGGAAATCGTTACCGCAGAAGACGTGGAAACAGCAATAAAGGAAAAGGAATACCGGCTGAACCTTGGAGAAGAGTATGCCAGGGAAGGTATTCTTGAGAACCAGGTGATGGTTGATACCGAAGGTACTGCCGTGGGTCAGCTGAATGGCCTGGCCGTTTATTCAGGGGTTGATCACGCGTTCGGTCTTCCAAGCAGGATTACCGCCACGGTAAGCCCCGGCTACGAAGGTATCGTCAATGTGGAGCGCGAGTCTGAGATGTCCGGCAGGATACACACGAAGGGCGTATATGTCATTAACGGCTTCTTCCGTGACAGGTTCGCCAGCGACTATCCCCTGAGCCTTTCGGCAGGGATAGTCTTCGAGCAGAGCTATGGCGGAGTAGATGGCGACAGTGCCAGCTCTACGGAACTCTATGCCCTTCTAAGCGCTCTTTCCAAGGTTCCCCTGAGACAGGACCTGGCAGTAACGGGATCTGTGAATCAGCACGGCAGGATACAACCGATAGGCGGGGTCAATTACAAAATAGAGGGCTTCTTCAGAATATGCCGGGAACGGGGTCTCACGGGCACGCAAGGGGTAATGATCCCCCACGCCAACATTGTCCACCTTCAGTTAAGCAAAGATGTGGTCGAAGCAGTTGAAAAGGGTGAATTCCACATATATTCCATAAAAACAATATCAGAGGGAATCGAGCTTCTTACAGGCGTGGAAGCAGGGAAGAGGAATGCACACGGGGGATATCCTGCTGATACAATTCTGGGAATGGCCGATGCCAGACTGAGAAAGATGGCGGAAACCCTGAGGGATTTTGGAGGCAGAAACTGACGAAGATAGCTTCCTTCAGCTGGGGAGAACTCGAAGCCGGCGGATCCAATGTGGGCGATACTGTCATCTTCAGATCCCAATATGAGGATCTGAAGAAAACCGGAGCTCTTGTAGGTGTTCTTACAGCAGACCCTGAAAGAACCCTGAAAAGATATCCGGGGGTCAAAAGTTTCGATATCCGCAAGGGCAGGCTTAGGGGGATTATTGCCGCAGTAAGCTGGAGTGATATCGTCATTGTAGGTGGCGGTGAACTGGTACAGGACGACTCATCCCTTCTTTACAGCCCATTCAACCTCCTTCCTGTTATTCTGGCCTTCTGTCTGCGGAAGAAGTCATTTGCCTGGGCGGTGGGGATTGGCCAGGGCAGAGAACTCACTCTTCAGTCGAAGATGATCATGAAGATTGTCATGAAGATGCTTTCAGGAATAACCGTCAGGGACAGGGGCTCATTCAATGTTCTGTATCAACTTGGTATCCGCGAACCGGAAATGGTTCTTGCAGCTGACTGTGCTCTGGTTCCGGAGCCTCGATTGATGGAAAAAGGAATGCTCATAGGGGCTGCACCAAGGGACGTTTCCAACAGAACAAGGCACCTTCTTCCGCTGGAACTGAGGAAAAAACTTGGGATACACAGAAAGATGGACCCTTCAAGGGCAGTTTCCGCCTGGGCGAAACTCCTGGATTGGTATGCAACTAAGTTTAGCGCCGGTGTGGTTCTTTTTCCCTTTCACACTGGAACTCTTTCCAATGATGACAGGGCTTTCTGCGAATTGGTTGCCGGGAAAATGAAAAACTCAGTAGATATAGCCGATCCTTCGAACAACGATGAATTCCTGAGAAAAATTTCCCATTGCAGGATAATGGTCACTACTCCTCTTCACGGAGCCATTCTGGCCTTTGCTTCGAATACCGTGCCCGTTTCGGTCTCCTATTCCAGCAAGTGTACCCGGTTCATGGAGCAGGCCGACCTCTCCCTGCTTGTATCGTCGGGAACTCCCGGGATACCCGATAGAATAACTGCCATGGCCGTGGAAAAGGCTTGGAAGGATTACGATTCACTGAGTAAGGATATGGAAGAAAGAAGAAAAGAGCTTCAGACAAGAGCGATGAAAACACTGGAGCATTTCAGAAGAACCTTCGGTTTATGATCCCGGGAATTCATGTGTCAACAGCCGGAGGAATCCAGGAAGCCCCGGAAAGGCTCAGAAAACTGGGATTGACCGCTGGTCAGATATTCACGGCAAACCAGAGGAGATGGGTTTCCCCGGGGATCCCTCCCGAGAAGGTGAAACAGTTCCGAGAGAATTCAGAGGGGCTTACCTTTGTTTCACATGCGTCTTACCTGATAAATCCAGCTTCTTCCAGGAAGGACGTAAGGGAGAAATCCCGTACCGCCCTGAAAGATGAAATATACAGATGCCGTATTCTGGGTATTCCCTTTCTGGTAGTTCACCCGGGATCATATCAGGATTCCGGTTTAAAAAACGGGATGAAATTTGTGGCTGATGCGCTTACAGATGCTGTTTCAGTACATGAAGACGCCCCGATGATACTTCTTGAGAATACCGCAGGGGCTGGAACATCCATTGGTCGCTGGTTCAATGAACTGGCAGAAATAAAGAGACTGTCCGGTGTTACGGGGAAAATAGGGTTCTGCATAGATACTGCCCACGCTCACGGGGCAGGTTATGAACTGGATGAACCCGGTTTCGTCCAGGAGATCTGCAGTATTCTCGGCGCGGAGAATGTAAAAGTGTTTCACATGAACGGTTCAAAGGTGGAAAAGGGCAGTCGCCGTGACAGGCATGAGCATTTTACCGCAGGAACCCTGGGAAGTGCAGTGCTGAAGGCTCTGTATAACAACGAGCTTTTTGACGGTTCAGTTGGAATTGCTGAAACTCCCGGAACCGATGATGAACGGGCCGCTGACATAAGGATGCTCATTCAATGAAGGGTAGATTATGAAAAAATCGTCTGCTGTATTTATCGCTGTTCTGCTCATTGCATGCGGTGGCGGAAACGAACCTGCGGATCAGCTCGGAGATGAGGCCGGAAGAGATTCTGACTCCGACCTGCACTCACTATTCCAGGAAGTGACACAGGCGGTACTGGAAGTGGAAGCCGTGGAATACACCTTCACCGTTGAAGGTGTTAATGTTACCGATACTGAAGTTGCGTACTCAACCACGGGAAGAGCTGTTTTAAGGCGGGGCACAAGCATTGATGATGCTGAGATCTATCTTGAATTCAACAGGCTGTCTCCTGAAGGTGAACCTGGACCTGTGGAGTACGCAGTTTCCAACGCGAGTTATGCGGCGTACCTGAATCCGGAAGATGGAGACTACATCTATGGCCTCATGGAAGACGGCGGAGCCATGATAGTTCATCGTAACGGCTTCCCCCAGGGAGCAATTCTCAGGGAATTCCTCTTTCCCGAAGAGCCCTATGGAGCGGAATTGAACGCGCAGGGTTACATGGAGCTTGAGCAGGAGGAAATGGCCGGGGTTCCATGCAGAGTCATTGCTGTTGATCTCTCGCCCTATGAGTCAGTCTGGTGGATCGATGCACAGTCCATGCTGCCGGTTGCCAACAGGATCTCCTACTGGAACCAGGACGGAACGGGCATGGAATACACCATTGTGCTGACCAGTGTCAACACAGACATTGATCCCTCCCCTGAAACCTTCCAGCTCCAGTGTCCAGATAACATTCAGCCTCAGCAGGTGCGCGGTTCTCTTCCCCTGGGTTCCCAGGCGCCGAACTGGACCCTTGAGACCCCAGAGGGAGAGATGATGTCCCTCTCTGATCTCAGAGGGAAAGTAGTGGTCATGGACTTCTGGGCAACCTGGTGCATGCCCTGCAGACAGGTGATGCCTGTGCTTCAGGAACTGCATGATACCTACGGTGATGATCTGGTCGTGATAGGAGTTAACACCTGGGAACAGGCCGATGATCCAGCTGGATTCCTGAACCAGATGGGATTAACCTATCAGGTCCTTCTGGGTGGAGACGATGTTGCGGTGGAATACCTGGTAGAGGGCATACCTACTTTTTATGTTATAGATCAGAACGGTAATATAGCTTTCCAGGCAGTAGGGGCCGATCCTGCAAACGAGGAAGCCCTGAGAGAGATCGTGGGAACTCTTCTGACTCAATGAGTGTATTCAGGTAGAGCGGCGGCAGTCGCCGCCGCAATACCTTTGAAGGGAATAGAAATGAAGTCTGCCTCTGTTTTTCTTTTCATAACAGCATTTTTAGCCAACGCATCCCCAAGGGATGACATGAGCTATCTGATAGACGCCCTTTACAGAGCAGATGGGGAAACAGTTTACAGGAGCCTCACAAGGGAGAACCAGGAAGCAATTTCCATGATGATCTCCATGTTCCGACTTGCGCCGGGTGAGGTAGCAGATCAGCTTCGGCAGGAGCTTCAGGTTCAGGTCTCTACCTCGGAAATAGCCTCCATGGATGAAGAGGAACTGGTGAGGATCATCATAGACTCACCCATGTTCAGAGAGGAACTTCCCTGGTCCCGTGACATGATCAGCCTGGAAGACTGCTCCATGGCGGGAGACACGGCAATCGTGGTTGTTTCCATTACCGGAGAACCGAATACATACAGCTATCCTATGGTTCTGCAGGATGGAGCCTGGAGGCTGGCAACCGATTTCTTCAGAGGGAACTGACCCTAATGAAAATTTTCTTTATTCTGATCCTTATGGGAATGGCGGAGGCTTCAGATTTTCCCGTGATGGCAGACAGCGTCCAGATCATAGACAGAGCAATAGTCCGCTGTGCCACCCCTGGTGAAGAGCATACTCTCTACATCGTACTCTACAACCTTGAAGGCAGCGGTACCATAGAGATTTTCAGCGGTGTGAGGCTTCTCCCCGGCTGGCACTGGGAGTCCGTGTGCTTCTGGCAGCCTAAGAACACCGAGGGTGATCCTGTACTCTTCGACAGGCAGAGCGTTCTCAGCGTCAGGCAGGAAAACGCTTCCGTAATAATTACCTGGATAGACGATCTGGATATACCTCAGGGTTCAGCAGCGATCTCCCTTGACTACAATCTTCAGTATCAGGGTTACGAGGAATTCC
>CAZRCS010000074.1:0-8619 GCA_964598645.1 uncultured bacterium
GGAAAAGGCCATAAGGATCATTCCGGGATACAAAGGTTACAAAAGGAAAGAAGAGAGGCGTGACAACGATGCCCTTTTCCGTTCCATGCTTGCTGCGAAACTGGAAGCCTTGAATGCAATAGCCACCAGTGGTCTGGCCGACCTCAAGGGACCGGCCGCCCTTCAAGCAGCCGGAGGCTTCGACAGGCTTACGAAAAAGCTGGAGAAGGCCGCTGACATGGTACGCTTTGCCTCCAGGGGCTACAGAGGCTGGTTCGACATGCATAAGGTGCAGGAGGAAGAGCTGGACAAGCTCTATGAATTCGACTGTGCCCTCACGGAAGATGCAGAGAGCCTCCAGATCGATTTCGAGGCAGTGGGTTCAGCGGTTGAGTCAGGTGAAGGTATTAAGGAAGCCGTTGATGTGGCCATTTCTGGAGTTGACGGATTCATTCACAAACTTGAGGGTCGCAGCGCACTAATGGTAGACCTTCAGAATAACACCCCAATCGATTAAGGAGGGTGATAGATGTTCAAGCGGCCTGAAATAATCGAATTCCTTGATAACTCAGGAAAAGAAATAGTACACAGAATGCCTGAGAACGGTTCCGGTGAGTTCCGTCTGGGCAGCCAGTGCGTCGTTCGGGAGAGCCAGGAAGCCGTGTTCTACCGGGACGGAAAGGCCATGGATGTGCTGGGTCCGGGAAGGCACACCCTTACCACCCAGAATATTCCCCTGCTTGCAGGGCTTGTGGACATGGCCTTCTCCGGAGAGGGTACTCCCTTCAGGGCAGAGGTTTACTATGTAAATAAAAAGACCTTCACAGATATGAAGTGGGGGACCAAAGAGCCCATCCCATTCAGGGACAAGGAACTGGCAATGGTCCGTCTCCGGGCCTTCGGCAACTTCTCCATGAAGGTCTCTGACAGTCAGCTCTTCGTTAACAAACTGGTGGGAACCGAGGGCAGATATTCCACCGGAGACATCGAAGGCTTCCTGAAGAACATGATAATCAGCAGGCTGACCGATCTTCTGGGTGAAACCCTCGAGAGCATTTTCGATCTTCCTGCCTACTACGACGAAATCGGTACCCTGGCAAAAAGCAGGTTCGCAGACGATTTCGGCAAGTACGGAATTCAGCTGGTAGACTTTTATATCAGCGCTATTACACCTCCGGAAGAGGTTCAGAAGCGAATTGACGAAAGAAGCTCCATGGCGGCAGTTGGTGATCTCGACGCCTACATGCGTTTCAAGACCGCAACCGCAATGGGTGATGCCGCAGCCTCGGGAGGCGGCGGAGCCGCAGGTGCCGGAGTGGGCATGGGAGCAGGCCTTGGAATGGGAATGGCAATGGCCAACCAGATGGGCCAGTCAATGAACAGACCCTCCGGTAACGGAGGCGGTGGCGGAGGAACTCCTGCAGCTGCAATGGTCACATGTCCTTCCTGCGGGAAAAGCGTACCTGAAGGCAAGTTCTGTCCGGAATGCGGGAAAACCCTTGCTGAAACCTGTTCCGGTTGCGGCAAATCCGTACCATCAGGCAGCAAGTTCTGCCCCAGCTGCGGCGCAAAGATAGGAGCAGGGGTCAAGTGTGAGTGCGGTGCCGATGTTCCGACAGGCAGCAAGTTCTGCCCGGAATGCGGAAAAAAGGTTGATTAGAGAAAACCTTACCATCCATGGCCTGCTCAGGAAGTGGGCCATGGAAAAGCCTGATAAAACAGCCATTCTCGACGGAGAGAGCTCCCTGACATTCGCCCAGTGGCACCGGGCGTCCGAGCATCTTGCGGGAAAGCTGCAGAATGCCGGTGTGGAAAAAGACACACTTGTAGGCGTTCAGGTGGACAGAACCTGTGGTCTCCCTGTTGCTTTCACTGCGGTTTCGAAGGTGGGAGCGAAATTCATGGGTCTTAACCCCGGCTGGCTTTCAGAAGACCGCGAGATGGTTTTCACCAGATGGCGCAAGAGATTCATATTATGCTGGGAGGGTATGGATACCGAAGGATGGAAGGCAAGCACCCTTCTGCCCTTCAGCAGGAACGATCTGGTCTCACCTGCCCTTTCAACCACAGGCACACCGCCGGTGGACGTTTTCGACGATTTCTACATGAACGTAACCAGCGGAACCACAGGCCTTCCAAAGGTTGCAGTTAGTACCCATCGGGAACTCATGGTGAACACTGCTGCAGTTTGTGAATCCCTTGGTCTGAATTCTGAAGATGTCCTTATGTCTCTTTTCGGGGTAATCGGACATCCCCACGAGATATTCCTCAGAGGGCTCTATCTTGGTGCCACCACCGTTCTCGAGCCTTCAGTTTTCCCCCGTCAGCACCTGAACATGATAAAGGAGCATTCAGTATCCTTTCTTATGGGTCTTCCGCCCCAGCTTGATGCCATGAGCCGTCTTGCCAGGCGTGAAGATACTGATGTAAAGAGCCTCAGGATAGTTGAAGCCGGCGGAATGCGGGTTACCGACAGATTCCTTGGGTCTTTCTTCGAGCGCACGGGGATTCACGTTACTCCTGTATGGGGCAGTACGGAAACGTCAGGGGTGGTTCTTATAGGAGATCCGGGAATAGAGGGATTTTCCAGGGTTGCAGGCGGATACAGCATACAGCTCAGGGGTGATGACGGGATTTTGGAGGAAGACGGCAGGGGAGAATTATGGATCTCAGGCGAAGGCATCGTGAACAAGTATCTGGGAGAGAGGTCCGATGCATCTGAGATCCTGGTTAACGGCTGGTACAGAACCGGAGATATCTTCACCCGTAAAAAGGGCAGACTCTACTTTACCGGTAGAAGGGGCGGGCTGATAAAGGCATCTGGCCTGAAGGTTTACCCAAGCGAGGTAGAGCTTGCGATTCTTAAGCATCCCGCTGTAAGGGATGTGTGTGTGGTGGGGGAGGATATACCCGGAAGGGGAGAAGCTCCCGTGGCTTACGTAGTGCTGCGTGGAGGTGAGGAACTCGCCGTTCCTGACCTGAGGAATTTCCTTTCGAATGTTCTTGAAGATTTTAAGATGCCCAGGAAGTATCAGTTCGTTCTTGGCCTTCCAAGAACCGTATCAGGTAAACTGGACAGATCGAGGATCGGCAGGGAAGACATCGAACCCGACTACAGATCAGAGCTTCTTAGGCTGGATGTGGATCTTGTTAAGATACTGAATGCAAGAGCTGAACTGATGGAGAGAATAGACGCAGGTTTCAATCCCAACTGGGTTGAGGAACAGATCAACAACGCAATGGGACACAATCCCGGTCCCCTCTCAGACAGTATGGTCCGTGAGGTTATCCGTTTCATCATGACCACGCTGGGAAGGGGATAAACATGCAGATTAGAGAAGTTAAGGTGGGCAGTGCCGTTTTCGGAGGTCCAGAGGTCATTCTCATCGCGGGTCCCTGTTCTGTGGAGAATGAAGAAATGGTCATGCGAACCGCCGAAACGGTTGCGGCACACGGAGCCGGAATGCTTCGTGGAGGCTCATGGAAGCCAAGAACCTCACCCTATTCCTTCCAGGGACTTGGAGAAGAGGCCCTTAAGATTCTCAGGAAAGCAGGAGACGAGTTCAACCTTCCCGTGGTCACAGAAGTGATGTCTCCAGAGCAGATAGAGATCGCCCGGGAGTATGTGGATATGCTTCAGGTGGGAGCCAGGAACATGCACAATTTCATACTCCTCAGCGAGATAGGTCGAAGCGGCATGCCTGTTCTTCTGAAAAGGGGATTCATGGCCACAGTGGAGGAGTGGCTGCTTGCTGCCGAGTATATACTGAAGGAGGGGAACGAATATGTGGTTCTCTGCGAGAGAGGAATAAGGACCTTCGAGAACTGGACCCGCTCTACTCTGGATGTTTCATCGATTCCCCTTGCAAGGGATTCCATAGGACTGCCGGTGGTGGTTGATCCCTGCCATGCCGCCGGAAGGAGAGACCTGATACTGCCCCTGTCTCTGGCGGGTATGGGCGCAGGAGCAGACGGAATTATGGTGGAGGTGCATCCTGATCCCGACAAGGCTCTATCCGACGGCGGTCAGTCTCTTTCCCTTAATGAGTTCATAATGTTCGCTGAAAGAATAACCCAGGCGGGGGAGTCACCCTGCCGCTTTCAGGAAAAAATCAGGAGGTAGACAGTGCATTTCGGAATACTCACCGGTGGCGGTGATGCTCCCGGATTGAATGCGGTTATCCGCGGCGTTGTGGTGAAGGCTGAATCCTCAGGTCACAGGGTGACAGGTTTTCTGCGCGGCTGGAAGGGTGCCATCGAAAACATCACCATTCCCCTGGACAGGGAGACCGTTAGAGATATACACACCCAGGGAGGAACCATTCTGTTCTCTTCCCGAACCAATCCCAGGAAGATCGAGAACGGCTTTGAGAAGATAAAGAATACCCTGAGGGAAAACGATATTGACGTACTTATTGCAATTGGCGGCGAGGATACCCTGGGTGTGGCAGATGCACTTGCGGAAACGGGAGTTTTCGTGGTTGGAGTGCCCAAGACCATAGATAATGATCTTTCAGCCACCGATTGCACCTTCGGTTTCGATTCCGCCATCAACTACGTTATGGATGCACTGGACAAACTGAAGACCACTGCAAAGAGTCATGAGCGTGTAATGGTGGTGGAGATAATGGGCAGGCATGCAGGCTGGATGGCCCTTCACGGCGGCATTGCAGGAGGAGCCCATGTGATCCTGACCCCTGAGAAGGAGTTCGACACGGACATGGTTTGCACCCTTCTTAAAAAAAGGTACGATGAAGGCAGAAGATACGCAATTGTCGCAGTTGCTGAAGGTGCAATAGATCCCGGTCTGGCCAGGCACGTTTATCATTCTGCCGAGAAGGACTCTTTCGGTCATGTTCAGCTTGGCACGGGAATAGGTATCGGAGAAGTTCTTAAGAACGAGATAGAGGACAGAACCGGCCTTGAGACCAGACACGTTGTTCTGGGCCATGTTCAGAGGGGCGGCAGTCCCTCGGCATTCGACAGGGTTCTGGGCACCAGGCTTGGAGTCAAGGCGGTCGAGATAGCAGAAACCGGTGAGAACCGTAAGATGGCTGCACTGCGGGGAACTCAGACAGTGGCGGCGGATCTTTCCGAAGCGGTTGGGACCCTTAAGACGGTTCCAGAGGAAGACATTAAAACAGCTGAATTGTTCTTCGGCTGATTGGAGGCAGAAATGGCGGTGAAGGTAGCGATCAACGGATTCGGCCGAATAGGCCGACTGGTTTACAGGCAGTCATTGAAACACGATGAGATAGATATTGTTGCAGTCAATGATCTTACCGATCCCAAAATGCTGGCGCATCTTCTCAAGTACGACTCCGTTCACGGGATTTTCCCAGGCGTTGTGGCTGTGGATGGAGACAGTATTCATGCAGGAGGGGATTCCTTCAAGGTTCTAAGCCAGCCTGATCCCGCAAAACTCCCGTGGAAAGAAATGGGTGTGGACCTTGTCGTTGAATCCACCGGATTCTTCAGAACCAAGGAGAAGGCATCCCTTCATATTCAGGCAGGCGCAAAGAAGGTTCTTATCAGCGCTCCGGCCAAGGGCAAACCCGGAGCTGACCTGACTGTGGTCTACGGTGTGAACTGTGACCTGTACGATCCTGCCAGCCACGATGTTGTTTCCACTGCCAGCTGCACGACCAACTGCCTTGCGCCTGTGGCAAAGGTGCTCAATGACACCTTCGGGATCGAATCAGGGATCATGACCACCATTCACGCATACACCAATGATCAGCGGATTCTGGACCTTCCCCATTCCGATATGCGTCGCGCGAGGGCTGCTGCGGTGAATGTAATTCCAACGACCACCGGAGCAGCGGCAGCCGTTTCACTTGTGATCCCCGAGCTGAAAGGGAAGCTGGACGGCATGGCGGTAAGAGTACCGGTTCCTGACGGGTCCCTTGTGGATCTGGTTTGCATACTGAAGAAGGATGCCACTGAAGAGCAGATCAATCTGGCAATGAAGGAAGCCTCTGAGACATCCCTGAAGGGGATACTTCAGTACTCCGTGGAACCACTTGTCTCCACTGATATCGTGGGTAATGCCCACAGCAGCATCTTCGACAGCCAGATAACGAAAATGATCGGAAGCCGCATGGTAAAGGTTCTTTCATGGTATGACAACGAATACGGCTACTCTTCAAGAATGGTTGACATGCTGGTAAAAATGGCAAAAAAGGGATTCTGATATGCAGTACCCCTCAATAAGAGACCTGAAAACCGGAGGGAAGAGAATTTTCCTCCGCGCCGATCTTAACGTTCCCATCGAGGATGGCAAGGTTCTGGATGATACAAGGATAAGGTCGGTTCTCAGAACCATAAGGCACCTTACCGAGCAGGGCTCTCCCATCGTACTTGCTTCCCATCTGGGCAGACCAAAGGGAAAGATCGACCCCAGGTACAGCATGAAGCCTGTTGCTGAAAAGCTAAGGGAAATGCTGAACGAGACCAGGATTCTCTTCGCTCACGACTGTGTGGGGAAAAGGGTGGAAGCAATGGCGGCAGGTCTTGCACCTGGAGAGATCCTCGTACTGGAGAACCTGAGGTTTCACCCGGAAGAAGAAGCCAATAACAGAGATTTCGCAGCCAATCTGGCGGCTCTGGGCGACATCTATGTGAACGATGCATTCGGAACCAGCCACAGGGAGCACGCATCCATGGTTGGCATTCCTGAGATCATGGGAGGCGGTTACGTTGGATTCCTGGTTGAAAAGGAACTCAGGGTATTCAGTGAGATCGTCAGGCACCCCAGGAAACCCTACACCGTTATACTCGGCGGAGTGAAGGTCAGTGACAAAGTAGCACTCATTGAGAACGTACTTCCCAAACTCGACAACCTCATTGTCGGTGGAGCCATGGCGTTTACTTTCTACAGGGCCATGGGCCTGGAAACGGGAAAGAGCATCGTCGAGGAAGACAGGATCCAGACAGCGAAGGACATACTTAAAGCAGCGGAAGAGAGGGGGGTCAAGCTTCTTCTACCCGTTGACATCGTATGCGCCCCTTCACCTGAAGAGGGCAGGAAGGCTGAAGTCTTCCGATTCGATGCCCTGCCCCCTGATATGGCCGGTTTCGACATAGGCCCTGAAACTGTAGAGCTTTTCAGAAAAACAATGATGGAAAGCAAGACCATAGTCTGGAACGGGCCAATGGGTCTATTTGAAGTGCCCCCCTTCGACGTGGGAACCAGGAAGCTGGCAGCTTTCATGGCTGATGCCACCAGCTTCGGGGCAGTTGCCGTGGTGGGCGGTGGAGACAGCATGCGTGCGGTTCGGGAAGCAGGTGTAGCTGACCAGATCACCCATGTATCAACAGGCGGGGGTGCATCTCTGAAACTTCTTCAGGGTGAGGAACTGCCGGCCCTTGAGCACCTGAAAATAGATGGAGTGAAACCCTTTGTAGGCGCCAACTGGAAGATGAACGGGACTTATGAGTCGGGAATGGATTACCTCACGGCCATAGACGAATGCAACATAAACTACTTTGGAGCTGATGTTGTACTGTTCGCCCCGTTCACTCTAATCCGTTCCTTTGCCAGACTTGCCGACAAGGCAGGTATGGCCCTTGGGGCTCAGGATCTGTTCTGGGAGGAGAATGGTGCCTATACAGGTGAAATCAGTCCGTCCATGCTCATTGAGGCAGGCTGTACCTGGTTCCTGGCTGGACACAGTGAGAGAAGGCACGTTATAGGAGAGACCGACCAGATAGTCAGGAAAAAGCTTGAAGCCGGCATCAACGCCGGTCTTAACGGTATTCTCTGTGTGGGTGAGCTTCTTGAGGAGAGAGAGGCAGGAAGGACCGAAGAAGTAGTGCGAAGACAGATCCGCTCTGCCCTGGAAGGTCTGGACAGTGTTTCTCCCTTTAACCTGGTTGTGGCCTATGAACCTGTATGGGCCATAGGCACCGGTAAAACAGCTACTCCAGAAGAAGCGCAGAGGGTTCATTCGCTCATAAGAAGCTGGGTGGCTGAAACTGCCGGACATGATTTCGCCAGCGATTTGAGGATCATATACGGAGGCAGCGTCAAACCTGCAAACGCCTCTGAGATAATGAACGGTCCTGATGTGAACGGGGCTCTGGTTGGCGGAGCCAGCCTAAAGGCTGACAGCTTCATAGAAATAGTTGCCGAGTGCAGATAGCATGATTACCAGGCGGGGGAGCCAGGGGCTTCCCCGCTTCAAAGGAGACGACACCTGGGCATTCTGAACTATCTGATCACACTTCTGCTCTTCGCCTCCATGGAGGTTCTCAGCAAGCCTCTTATGGGCACCGTGGATCCTCTGGTGCTTACACTCTGGCGATTCATACTGGGCATAGTCGTCCTTGCAGCTGTAATGGCGGTTAGGGGAAGGAAACCTTCCCTGAGCAGGAAAAGCATTGCTCTTCTTGCTCTCATGGGGCTTCTTAATACATTTCTAAGCATGTCGCTGCTTCAGATGGCCGTTAAGCACACTTCCGCAGCCCGGGCGGCCACCATCTTCTGCTCGAATCCTGTGATGGTTGTTCTCTTCGCTTCCATACTCCGCTGGGAAAAGCTGACGGGAAGAAGGATAGTGGGTCTTCTCCTGGGACTGTCCGGTCTGATTCTGGTTACCGGAGCCCATACCATGTCAGTGGATAAGGGCACCGTTTACG
>CAZRCS010000075.1:0-8571 GCA_964598645.1 uncultured bacterium
CCAGTGCGTAGCCCTCGCTCTGACATACAACAAGAGCAAACTTGAACTCTGTGTTGGCATAGGCCATTGCCGCCGCCATACCCTTGAGTTTAAGGCTTGAGAGACCATCGTAGTGACTGAACGAGTACTCTGCCTCTTCAGCGAGACCAAGAAGACTGGAAACACCACTATAGAGGTCTCCGTTAACTCCCCTGGCATGCTGGAGAATTGCGTAGGCAGCAACACCGTCGTTGGCGATGGATGTTGCTCCGCCTGCAGCATCGTAGCTGGCATACTCGTAGGTCATGACGTTCTCGAACATGCACCATGTTCTGTAGTCTTCTGCTCCCACGGGAACTCTGTTATAGGGCATGGTCATGTAGACCATTGTCGAAGTCGCTCCGTTAACAAGCGAATCAACAGTTGCTTCTATGAGAGAGTACCCGTTGAAAACGGTGAAAATGGTGTTGACGTTGGGATCGTCGATCTCGAAGACATACTTGAAATCGATTGCTCCGTACTGGTCAAAGAGCCATTCACCGATCTCATAGTTGTCCATGGCCGGTTTAACCGAATCCGGTTCAAACACCACCGTGGTATCGGTTCCAGCGATGATGATCAGTGTATCGGTTGTACCCCATGATTCGATAACCAGCATATCATTTGCCGTAAGAACAGGATCAACGCACTGGAAAGTGCTCCAATCAATGTTCTGTGTCTGAGATTCTGATGTAACGGTAACCGGCCAGGTTCCGCCGTCCTGCTGGACTGCCATGTAGTCATACTGGTTACCGATTACCCAGTAATCGGGAAGAACTACGGAACACCATCCGGCACCGAGGTAACCCTCGGGTCTCACAACATCCATGTCGATAGCGTCCTGGAAATTCTCCATGGCGAGCAGGTACTCGCCCTCCGCGAAGCAATTCCAACCGGCTGCAATGAAGCCGTCGTATCCGGGAACGGGTACCGGTGTGAACGCACTGTCGTAGCATCCTGCCACAAGGATAAGGGAGGCTGCAACAAGAGCGATAATCGCTGTATTGATTTTTTTCATTATTCTCCCCCCTTCCTACTGTACTTTCAGCATCTTCTGAGTAAGAACCTGTCCGGCAGCTTCCAGGCGGCAGAAGTAAACTCCTGCGCCAACGGTGTTGCCATTCATGTCGGTTCCGTCCCAGACGAGCGTGTGGTTTGCCGCTGCCATCTCTTCATTTGCAAGAGTGCTGACAAGTCGGCCTGACATATCGAACACATTGACCCTTACGCTGCCGTTGACAGGAAGACCGAAACTGATCGCTGTCTGAGCGGAGAAAGGGTTGGGAGCGTTGGCACCAAGAACCAGCTGTGCCGGAATCTCAGGTGCAAACACACCGATACCTTCACCGAGGGCATAGATTCCACCCTGATCAACTGCTGCAGATATCTTGCCGTCCTGCATCCAGCTGTCAAGCTTCACCCATCCCTGATCGGTGTAACGGTAAACAGAGGCTTCATTCGTGGCGCTTGTGAAGGAGAGAGTACCATTCACGTCGGAAATGGCTACAGGCCCTTCGATAATACCTGTCATGCGGCCCCTGGCTGTTCCGATTGGTGAGCTTGTCTCAATTGCCATGCCCAGAGCGTCGGTTTCAGCAAGAGTAACCATGGCACCGGTGGGAGCTCCGCCCCTGGGGACGAAGAGACCGGCGTATTCAAGGTCCAGGGACAGTTCAGAATCCGCAAAGCCCACGGCAATGTTACGGATACTCTCAACATAGAGACCCGTGCTGTCGTAACCGGCGAAGGAGAGCTGGTATGTACCGCTGTCCCATGCGCTGAAAACGCCAGTCCAGATGCTTCCGTAGAAAGGGGTCATCTTTATGTTGCCCGTGGAGTCACCAAGGGTAGCCTCAAAAATAGGACCAACCCAGTCGTAACCCTCAGGTGAACCGCTCGCAACGTCGATAAGTGCGGTGTATACCGTGATGTACTGAGACATCACGCTGTTCTGATGAATAGCTGTCTCGGTGGCTGGTTCCTCAGTGTCCTGGGAAATGTACCAGCGCATTTCGGAAGCACCACCGGGGTTGTTATTCGTAAGAACGAGATAGGTGTTCTCATCGTTCAGTGCGAAGGTTCCGTTGTAAAGATCATCCAGTGTGAGATCTTCAATGAGACTGAACTCGCCAGTTTCGTCATCGCAGTAAACTACTTTACCTTCCCATCTGGAGTTGATGGCATTCCTGGAACCTCTTCCATCGGAATACTGTCCGTTGAAATAGGTGGTCCAGTTGGTGTCGTAATCACTGAATCTTACATACTGCATGGCCCATATGGAACCATTCATGAACTTACCCGCGGCAAGCTGGGTAACTTCACCGGGAATTGGATACTCATCGAAGGACATCGAGAAGGCGGCTGAATACTTGGAGTGTGTCCAGTCTTCGTAGGTGGTACCTTCGAGGAAGTCATACTTGTAGATGCCGTTCTGGAAATCGCTTCTGTAGTCGTTGTGAAGGTTGCAGATCAGCCAGTCGAAGTAGATGGGAACCACAAGGTCGTTCACTGCGGTTTCCGGGTCGTAGGCGGGATCGATGGCGTAAGCAACCGACTCCATGCCGGTGAGCTCGGTGTCCTGGGCTATTTCTGCCAGCACGTCGGAGCCAACCCTCTGAACCAGATAAATGAAGAACAGGAAGCCCTGTCCTCTTGAAGCTGCATAATCGAACTTACCGGTTCCCGCAATGGGGTTCGTGAGCTCGATGTAGGGTGACTTGGCGAACTCGTCTATGGCCTTGTAGTGACCCTGATTGCCGGCTTCTGTCTGGGTGAAGCCGAAGCAGTCGTACTGCATTACCTCGGCGATGCCTTTCATAAGCCATACTTCCTCCATGGGATCGGCAAGGCTCATGGCAAGGTAGGCAAGACCGTTGGCTGTGTTCCACTTACGCATGGAAGCGGCAGCTTCCCAGGTGTTGGGAGAAGTGCTGAAGGAATGGATGTTTATGAAGAAAACTTCCATCTCGACGCCTTCAACCTCGTTGTACTCCGGATCCACGTAGTACATCGTGTTCCTGGAAGTGTTCGATCCGCCGCCGGCATCGAACTTCGTGGGAATGGATGCAAGGATGATCATTACCTTGCCGTCGCCGTTGATGTCCTGCGGCACGCCGCAGGCACCTGTAACGGTTCCCCAGACATTCGATTCGAACTCTGCTGTCATGGCTGCGAAGTCATCGGGGTCAACCATGTTAAGCTCGGTATCGGAACCCCATACTACCTTGGGAGTGAAAGTTGAATCAGGAAAGCCACCTATGTTGTTAACGGCGCTTGTATCCTGAACCAGCCAGACCGCGTGATCGGTAATGGCTCGGCAAGTGAACTGGTAAGTTGCCAGGGGTTGTGCGAACTCCTGAAGATCTGGAACCACCAGATTAACCTTGTCGCCCACTTCATAAGCTGAAGCGGTGCCAATACCGAGGAGCGGCATCAGGAGAATAGTGAAGACCGCAAGAAAACCGACCTTCCCCTTTCCCGAAAATGTGTTCATTTGAACCTCCTCGTAACTAGGTTTCTTTGTTGCTTCGTATCTAAATTTTCCACCGGGATATGCAGCCCGGCAATTACTTTTTCTCCGGACAGGCATGTCAGAACTCCCCATCGTCTGAGGAACCAGATCCCGAGTTAACGTTCTGAATCATTCCCTGCCAGTTGGAATAGCTGACTTCGCCGTCTACTGTGGAATAAATCTGAAGATAGTCTCCATTTCCCATAAGGTCGGCAAACACGAACATTTCCTGCTGGTTGCCGTAGAAATACCAGATGGTGAATGGAGCCTGTGTGGTACTGAAGGGACTTGATTCCACTTCGTCGGGCTCACCGTATATAAGGTATACCCTTCCCCTGTCGGACTGCCAGCCCTCTCTGTTGAAAGAGCCGAATCGTGATGTCACGGTCTGACACCTCTGAAGGAAACCTTCATGCTCTCCGGGTCTTGCATTCCAGTAGTTGTCGTAGTAGAGATCTCTGCTTTCTCCTTCGAGCCTTTCATATAGTTCCGCCTCTTCATTGCTGAGCATGACAGGAAGAACTTCCAGTTTTCTGTCAGAGATGGTCATGTTTTGAGAAACGCCTTCTACAACAGTTTCAGCGACCTCGATGAACATTGGTTTATCAAGCACTTGAACGGTATCGCCATCTGTGGTATAGACAACAGAGAGGCTGTAGAGCCCCGGTTCTCTCACCACTGTTAGGTCAATACTGTCCAGCAGAGCCACTGTTTCAACACCCTCTGGTATTTGAATCGACTCTGCCGAACGGCTGAATACGGTAACACCATCGGCGTTCAGAAGACGGCTGTGCCTGAGCAGGTTCATTCCGCCAAGGCCGTAAAGCTCCTGGTAGGTGTAGAACATACTTTCACCTGGTAATCTGAACCTGGTGGATGCCGCAGGATAAACGATCAGACTGCCCTTTAGCAGCTGACTGGTGGAGCCGGCGGCTGCAGGCATTATGGTTCGGGCCATCTCTATATCGCTGAAGTGTCCAATTCCGTCGATCTGGAATTCCTTCACCGCAGTGCCCTGTCTACCGTTGTTCACATCGGTCATTGTTACCGTAAGTCTCCAGCTTCCCCCAAGAACGGGCAGCATGGTGCAATTCACCGCTGTACCGCCTTCACTCCATGTTACCGGAGTATTCCATATGTCCCAGGCAAGGGTGTCGCCCGAAACACTTTCAAGGGTGATCTCGGTTGTATAGATACTGTTCCCCTCTTCGTCCCTTGAGAGCTGATTGATGTTCAGCTCTTCGTAAACTTCGAGGAGTAGGGTGTCTTGCATACCGAGGCTGAAAACAGCCGTGTCCACTGCAAACTGTATTCCTCCCTGACTCATGGTTGCCAGTCCGCCTGCAAAAGCAGCGAATACTGCCATGATGAGAAGAAGAATGGTGTATCTCATTGCTGTGACCAGTCCTCTCCGGCATTGAAAGCCCTGTTGACCGTTTCCCAGTCTTCGACCAGCTCGTAGAAACCGTATCCGGCCGCATCCACGAAGGCAACACTGAGTGACGGAGTGAAGTATTCCCATGTGATGTAAGGGTAATCACCTACTTCGAAGGGGAAATTCTCGATAATATCGGGTTCCCCCATCTTGGCATAGACGATACCCCTGTCGGTGTTAATCCCCAGGATACCGGTGGTTGAGAATTCCCTTGAAATGTAGTCGAGTCTTCTCAGGTACTCCTGCAGGTATTCGTTCCCACGGGTGGCAGGATTGGGATCACGACGATTCCAGAAGTCGGCCATAACCGAGTTTCTGTCACCCTGACCCCCGGCTCTTTCAAGCTCTCTGAGTTCATGGGATGACGCTATGGGTCTGATGAGCGTGGAAGTAACTTCCGGGTCATCACCCCATATGTCCCATGAGTCCAGCAAACTTATTGAAGAGCTTGCGGATGCCACCACTTCGTCCCCGCCAAGAGCCGCTGCGGTTATTCTGTACCTGCCCTTGGGCAAACCATTCAGAAGTATCCTGGCGGTGTATGAGATTACTCCATCCTCGGATGTGCTGCTCTCGAACCATCCCTCTCTGACTGATTCCGTTGATCTGTCAAGAAGGGCATAAGCCGCCCGTGGACTTTCCGCACCTTCGGGAATGTAGACATTCCACGAAAGATTGATGTAACCCGAGGCCCTTACCGGGCCTTCGGGTTCACGTCTTATGGCACCGGAGGTCCAGAGATCGCTGCTGTATGTGTCAACGAAAACCTCTGCCTCCTCTCTTCTCACGCGACCTGACTCCAGGTCCGTGAGGGTAACTGATACCATGTGTCCTCCGGGCTGTACGGAAGTGTATTCGAGAACTTCGCTGATGGGAAATGAGTCACTGATAGCCCTGCCGCCCCTCCGCAGAAAACCCCCGCCGTCTATAGTGGCGGTGATCTCATAACTCACATGGGATCCATCCTCGGTGGTAACAGCAAGAAGATCTCCCTCATCGATGATGACGGTTACTTCTGCTGTACCCCTGGCGCCTTCGGCAGCAGGAGAAGAACTCCAGCTGAGTCCGAAACCGATCAGAGCGAGCACCCAGGCAGTTGCAGCAGTTATCATTCAGACCTTTCCAAGTCCGGGAAGGGTAAACCCTTCCGGGTTGTTCCAGCTATTCGCTAGAAAGAAAATCCAAGGCTGGCACGGTGAACCATATCCAGCCTGTTGAAATCCTGATATGCGTAATCAAGCATTATAGTTTTGTCTCCCATGGGAATGCGGAATCCCGCACCAGCGGTGAGACCTTCCTCGTCTGTGTTTACGCGATATCCGCCCCTGAGGGCGATCATGTTGTTATACCAGTATTCGGCACCGATGTTAACCTGTTCAACGTTGTCGTTGGGGTGAACACCGTCAACCTCCACCGTCATCTGATGGGGACCCTGATCTACAACATCCATTGCGAGGCCCAGTTTGAAAGTCATGGGCATCGAATAGGAGTCGTATGTGTCAAGTGAGTCGCCACCGCTGAACCAGGTAGTATCTTCGCCTGATGGCTGAAGCTCGGGGCCGAAATGCTGAATTGCCATTCCGATACGAAGTGTCTTGAAACCTGTGTCGTAAAGTGTTCCAAGGTCCACGGCAACGCCGCCTGCTGAAACATCGTCCCAGGATTCACGCACATACTTTGCCGTCATACCGGCACTGAACCTGTCCGTAAGCATACGGCCGAAGGAGACACCCACCACCATGTCTGAGCATGTGAAGGTTTCATCTCCACTGGGATTGGTAACAGTGGTCTGATCAATGTCGCCGCTTGAAAGCAGTCCGAACTGCAGGGCGAATGTGCCGATTCCCGGCATCTCATGGGTCACAATGCCGTTACCGTAAAGGATATCACCGTAGAGCTGAGTGCCTGTGAACTGGAACTGTGTTCCGGGAACCCTGACAAGGGCACCGGGATTCCAGTAAGCGGCACTCGCGTCATCGGCGGTTGCAACAAAAGCGCCGCCCATGGCTACTCCGCGGCAGCCTACTCCTATTTTCAGGAACTGGGCGCCTGAGGTTCCCACCTTCGCAAAACTAGCCTGCGCTACGGCTGGGAACAGCAGGAAGGCAACCAGTGCTGTTGCAAGGATCATGCTTGTTCGCTTCATGGTTTCCTCCCTTCTTCTACTTTATGATTGCGAACTTATCAATCACAAAATCGTCTTCGGTCTCTACTCTATAAACGTAGAGTCCAGTTACCACATCCTGATCGTTTCTGGATACGAGATCCCAGTACTCTGTACCAACCTCGCCAGTGTAATCACGATGCTCGAGTGTGATCACGTGATCACCAGCCAGCGTGAAGATGTGTATGTCACACATGGAGGGCAGGTTGATGAAAGCGATCTTGTTGAAATAGGTCTGTTCCCATGCTGCACTGATACGGTAGGGGTTTGGAACAACACGGACATCTTCGGTCCAGTTGGAGTCACCGCTCCAGTTAGGAACAACTGCAAGAGGTGCACCCTCGAGGGACTGCTTGTAGTTGCTCTTCGTGCTCTCCACACCGGTCTCAGCATCGTATGCAGTTACCACATAGTAGTATGGGAAACCGTTACGTGCGGTATTGTCCGTAAACTCGTGAACACCGGGTTCCGTAATGGTGCCCACAAGCTGCCAGTTGCTGGTATCGAACTCGGAACGGTACACTTTGTAACCGCCGAATGGACTGTATGCTTCTGCATTTGCACCCCACTCGAGGTGAACTGCGTTGTCCTGGCCTTCGTAGAAGAGAATGGGTGTAGGCGGAAGAGCCGGAACATCCCATCCTTCTTCGCCAAGGTAGTAAGCGCTGAGCATTTCGTCTGCTGCGCGCCTGGCACCATCCAGACCAAGATCGACTATCCAGCCGCCTATAACGAACAGGCTGTCGCCGTCAGCAACGGTCACAGGACCCATGCTGGGAAGGAACCTGTAGTCGAAGGTGGGGTATCCCAGAGCAAGGGGGTTGTTGTAGACGAAGGGCCATGGTCCCGGATTTGCAACAGCTCTGGCTTCAGGAGTATTGGGATTACCGATCCAGTTTTCCAGATATGCAGGTCCGCTGTACTGACCGTCTTCATCGGGGAAAAGTCCCCACATGTAGTCGTATCTTTCCATGTCGGTTCCGGGATCACTCTCCCAGTTCCACCAGGCATGGCTTATGGGAATTGGAACACCATGAACATCGATGGGACGCTCGGTGGTGCCGTCGGCTTTTTTAACCCAGCAGTCAAGAAGACGCCAGGCAATGAAACCTACGCAGGGCACGTCGAGCTGCTGCTCGCCGCTGTCGTCGATGGAGCTTCCAGCGCCGTCGCCGTCCCACATGTAGCTCATGCTTCTGGGAATAACTGCGTAGGTGGTGTCACCTGACACATGATGCCAGAAGGTTTCGGGACGGTTTCCCGGAGTGAACATTTCAATTCCTGTACCGCTGTTAACCGGGTAGATAGTGTCTCCACCAGCTGTGGGATACCGGAAAAGAATGGTGTAGTGGTCGGAAACGCCGTTGCCGTCAACGTCGTTGTCGGGTACACCGTCCGATGCAATGTAGTTGTAGTAGTAGAAGATGTTGTTGGGATCATCTT
>CAZRCS010000076.1:0-8554 GCA_964598645.1 uncultured bacterium
TCGCAGGCTGCAAATCCCAACGCTGCTGAGGCAGCATAGACAATTCCGTCAACAGGTTCATTGAAATTCTTGTTCCTGAAAACGGTCCAGAAGACTATCAGGAACTTACCGGTTTCCTCAACCAGGGGAGCCCAGATAACTGCTGAATACCTTGCTGGACCCCATGGATAGGGAAGGCCTGTGTAAGAAGTACCCAGAGCAATTCCGAAAAGGACCCCAAGGAAGAACGTTCTGAAAACCAGCTTCTTCGGTTCAGGTTCGTACTTGTCCGTACGATGGAAATACCAAAGCCATCCAACAGCTGGAAGGATCGAGACAAGTGCGATTGCAAGATATTTCACAGGCCCTCCTGAAAAGCTAGATGGTCATCAGTTCCGCTATGAACCTTCCGAATTCCAATGGGTTACCCGGTTTGGCACCTGAAAGCACTCTTGCAAGCTCAAGAAGCATTCCTGCACGCCTCCTGAAGTCTTCTTCCGAGGCTGTACGCCTGAATTCCTCCATCGATGCTGTAAGGGGATGGGCAGGGTTCAGCTCGAGAATCTTTTTCGATTCAGGCGCATCACGATTCATTGCCTTCATCATCATTTTCATCATTTCCCCGGGGTCGTCCTGGGGAGAAACCAGGATGCAGGGTGTCTCCCGAAGTCTCGGTGAAAACCTCACACCGGATACCCTGTCAGCGAGAATGCTTCTCAGGGACTCGATCAGATCTCCGTGCTCTTTTTCAGCCTGAGCCCTTGCATCCTTCTCTTCCTGGGACAGATCCTTCTCCTGTGCTTCGCTTGCGAGATTCACCAGCTTTCTTCCCTTGAATTCCCCAAGTGACTCCAGGGCAAGAAGATCAATTGGACCATGAAGAAGAAGGACACTGCTTCCCGATCCGGCGGATTCAAGGTAGGGCGAGCGCCTGAGTTCGTCCAGGGAAGAACCGGCCAGGTAATTGATTACGCCGTCTTCAGGGATGTTCTCGCAGATGGATGCCAGGGAAACCTGATCTTCGCTGCCACCGGTGTCGAAAAGAAGAAGTTCCGCCAGTTCATCCCTTCTTTCATGGTCCGAGTAGACGCCTTCCTTCAAAAAATCGCCATACTGCTGGAAGAAGCCTCTGTACTTCTCAGGGTTTTCTGCCATCATCTCAGCAAGGTGATCGAGAAGTTTTCTTGTAAGTGCCTTGCTGATAGTCCGAAGCACTCTGTCCTGCTGAAGCATTTCCCTGGATACGTTAAGGGTTATATCCGGGCTCTCCACCACTCCCCTGAGGAAGTGAAGGTACTGGGGAAGGATCTTGTCCGCCCGTTCCATGATCATCACCTTACGGGCATAAAGACTCAGTCCCGGACGACGGTCAGGCATCATGAATTCCATTCCCCTGTCGGAGGGTATGTAGACCAGGGCGTAGAACTCTGTAACTCCTTCTCCGTGGTACCAGAACCGGTCCATGGGATCTGAGTGATCATGGGTAAGATGGGAATAGAAACTGTTGTACTCCCCCTCCTCCACATCGGAGGGATTCCTCAGCCAGACAGGGGTGCCTGTGTTGATCTGCTCTCTGTTTTCGCCGTCCTCATCATTCTTAAGAAGATAAACCGGATTACTCACGAAGTCAGAGTAATGTCTCACAAGGGATTCTATCTTCCAGTTTTCCAGATACTCCTGGGCGTCCTCCTTCAGATGAAGGATAACCGAAGTACCGACTGGAAGCCCTGAGGTCTCCTGGATGGTGTATTCCTCAGAACCGTCGCTTTCCCATATCCAGCAGCTCTGTTCACCGGCTTTCCGGCTCTTTACGGTGACTTTGTCGGCAACCATAAAAGAGGAATAGAAACCCACTCCGAACTGACCGATGAGTTCGGGTTTCAGAGAATTGGAAGCGGCCTCCTCCAGGAACTTGAGCGTCCCTGACGAAGCAACGGTACCAAGATTGTCCCTGAGGTCGGCAGAATTCATTCCCGTTCCGTTATCGGTAATGGCAAGAGTTTTTTCATCAACCGATATCACTATCTCGGGTGCGTAGCCATCGCCGGTGAGATCAGGGTCATCCAGTGCAAGATACCTTAGCCTGTCAATGGCATCAGATGAGTTGGATACCAGTTCCCTGAGGAAAATGTCCCGATGGGAATAGAGGCTGTTGATCACAAGATCGAGAACTCTTCTGGTTTCTGCTTTGAATTTCATCTTTTTCTGTTCTGACATTTTTCTTCCTTAACGCAGTTTACCTTCCAGGAAGGGAACCTGGAAAACCTTCTCAGAAAAAATAGGACCATGACCGAAATAGCCCTCTTCACCGAACAGTTCACCGTGATCGGCGGTAACCGTAATCCATGTGTTCTTTGGAACAATATCGAAAAGTCTTTCAAAAACGGTATCTAGGTATTTTACCGTATCCACCTGTCTGGCCCTGAGCAATTCCATCTCGGAAGAATCGAAGAAGCGTTCCCCTGAGGTACTTTCCTCGATGCATCCGTCTATGAGGCTGTCGTCCAGATGCTTGAACACACCGTGAACTCCGCTTATCCTTGGCCACTGGTTTTCAGCTTCAGTGGGCCTTGCATAGGGATAGTGTGTTTCCCCCACGTTAAGCATGTAGAAACTGGGCCTGTCTTCAGGGAAAGTCATGAATTCCAGCATTGCGTTCATGTCGTTGTGTCTGTCCATAAGCCTGAATGTGTCGAAACCCCGGTTCACCGGAGTCATGCTGTTAAGAACAGGAAGAGAAACCATGGCATGTGTTCTGTAGCCAAGGGTATCCCTTAGGAAATCGGGAAGCCAGAGTCTCGGGACAAGACTTCTAAACTCTATGTTCCTCGCCCCCAGCCTCTCGTTGTACTTTACAAAATCATGCTTGTAGTACTCGCTTGCAAAAACACCTGCAGGGCTTGAATGGGGCATGAGACCCATGAGCAGGTTGTAGTGGGAAGGTGCCGTCCAGCTTGCATAGCTGTATCTCGCTTCGGTTTCTCCCAGTTTCATTATGGTGGAGGGAGAAGCCTCAATGAAAGTATCGTACCTGCAACTGTCAAGTACAACTACCACGAAGTTATTCATGTTGTCGAAGGGTGGCGTAACCCTTGATGGACGACCGGTATTATTGCTTTTTTTCCTGAATAGTTTCAAAAGGGTCTCCGCTTCTCAGTTGGAAAGAATCGCGTAGATGTCAGTGCGAACAGCGTCTGACCAGGTGGAAGAGAGAATCGAAAGCTGATCGGCAAGTTCCATGAAACCAGGCGCCGGCATTCTTCTCTGATACCTGTAGTTCTTCTGCAGAAGAATTTCGATTCCTCTGTTTCCCAGGAGGGTAACATCTATATCCAGAACCGCTATCCAGGTGGTACTGTCAACCCGCTGGGCACCAAATTCCCTGACATAGCCCTCAAGTGTAACTATCTCATTCATGCTCGCAGCGGTTCTGAATACTCCGGGGAAACCCCCGGCCAGAAACAAGTCCCGTGAGAGCATATCACTGAGCATTGCACCGGGGCGGGATACCCACCTGTTGTCATTGCTCTCATGTATGGTTCCGTCTTCCCTTGCAACAACCATGCCCGATAGCTGGTAGCTTCCAGCGGCGTCCAGGTCCTTCACTCTGATCGGGTAGTTGAACGAACCTGCCCTCTGGGTTTCAGACGGGGGATCCCATCTGAGGGTCCACTGATAGGAGGGAGCAATGTCCCCTCCTCCAAGGGGAACGTTAACGGTAATACAGCCCGTGACGGCAAGAATAACAATTGCAGTCAGCAAAGTTTTCAGATTCATTGCCATATATCCTCTCCGCCGGAACCGGCTGAAAAGCCCTCCAGCATTCTGTTGACCCTCGGCAGAAGCACACTGAACTCATGGAGTATGGTGCCGGTGTCGTTGAAGGTATCTTCAAGATCGTCCGCCAGGTATTCCATCAGGGCGGAGAGCTCGGAAAGTTTCTCTGTGAACTCATGGACGTCTGAAATCAGTGGGTCTATGTCGCCTTTAATATCTCTGGCAGCAGCTGTAAGTTCTATACCAAGCTGATTATAGGTAATCAGAAGATTGTCTATGTTGTCAATGGTACCGGATACACGGCAGCTCAGGGAATCACACTCGATGTTTTCAAGTATTCTGTTGATCCTGGTCAGCGCAAGTATTGCCTGATCGTTCAAAGTCTTTGCATCCACCTGTTCCAATATCTCGAAAACCCGGTTAAGTCCCGTTGTAACGGACTGCATGGTGCCGGACTGAACCGGGATCACAGGCATGTCAGATTCGAAGGTCAGCTGATCCTGGGTCCAGAGCCTTGCGGAGGAAGCCGGAAGACTTTCAAGATTCACATTACGCAGACCCGTAATACCTGTTATGTAGAGGGAGGCCACTATGGTGCTGTCAACGTTGAACTTCTCGTCGTCTATCTTTAGAACCACCTTCACCAGTCTGCCGTCGGGAGCTATCTCGATGGATGTGACGGATCCAACCGGCACACCGTTGTAGTTAACGGAAGTACCCACGTTCAGACCGCCGACACTCCAGCCGAAGTAACAGGCATAGCTTGTGCTCTCGGTTCTTGAAAATCCCCCCACCAGCCAGAAGATAGCCGCAATGAATACACCCATTACCAGTACGAAAAAGATTCCCAGTCTGAACCTGTTGGCCCTGAGCGCCATGGCTAATCTCCCGTCTTTCTGCCGAAAAAGTCCAGCACCCGCCGGTCATCTGACTTCTCTGCCAGGGTCTTCACCTCTCCGGTGGCGATTATCCCCTTTTCATCAGGGTCAAGCATAACCACTCTGTCGGATATGGCAAATATACTGGCCAGTTCGTGGGTCACTATGATAAGGGTAGTTCCCAGGCTTTTGTTCACCGAAAGAATCGTTCTGTCAAGTTCAGCGCTGGTTACAGGGTCGAGACCGGCTGAAGGCTCATCGAAAAAAAGCACTTCGGGATCCAGGGCCATTGCCCTTGCAAGTGCCGCTCTTTTCTGCATTCCTCCGGAAATTTCCAGGGGCATCTCATAGGCTGCATGGATCATACCCACCATCTCCAGTTTACTCATTGCCACATCGGTCATTTCCTGTCTCGTTAGTTCGGTGAATTCCGTCATGGGAAGCATTACGTTCTCCAGCACTGTAAGATTCCCCAGCAGGGCTCCGGACTGAAAGAGCACCCCCCATCGCCTGCGGGCATGTCTCAGGTTCTCCGTGTTTTGCCAGATGTCTTTGCCGTCGAAGAGCACTCTTCCCTGCAAGGGCTTCATAAGACCGATCAGATACCTCATTATGGTGGATTTTCCGCAACCGCTCTTGCCAACGATCACAAGAACTTCACCTTTGAATACATCCATGGACACGTTCTGAAGTACTACCTGTTCTTCGTAGCCGCCGGTAAGGGATTCCACCTGTATAATTCTTTCACTCATAATGTTAGCCCCGGTCTTAGATGTACGAAAACAAGGGAAAGAAGGGCATCAACCAGAATCACGAGAAAAATGCTTACCACAACAGCGGATGTGGTAGCTTTTCCCACAGCGGCAGGGCCGCCTCTGACCCGCATTCCCATGTATGAGCCTGTTATGGCGATAATGGCAGAATAGAAAACGCTTTTTATTATTCCCCAGTAGAGGTCGAAGGGTATAAGGGCCTTCCTTGCCTCTGCTATATAAACCTCAGGAGGCATGCCAAGGAACATTCCCCCGGCTGCGAGTCCCCCGGCCATACCGGCAAAATTAGCAACGGTAACAAGAAGAGGCATCACCACGAACAGAGCGATCATCTTGGGTGTAACCACGTAACCGTACAGATTGAAACCCATCACCTCCAGGGCATCTATCTCCTGACGCACCTTCATGGTACCTATCTCCGCGGCGAAGGCAGAGCCTGACCTTCCTGCCACTAGAACCGCGGTCATCATTGGTCCGATTTCCCAGCAGATGCTGTATGCAAGAAGTGCAGGCATGAAAAGCTCTGCACCGAACTGACTCATCTGATAACCGGCCTGATAACCCAGAACCACACCCATGAGCCAGTTCAGGGTTACTACTATGGGTACCGCCATGACTCCGGTCTGTTCCATGTAATAGGCTGTCATTGAACCCCGGAACTTTCCGGTGAAAAGAGCTCTGAACGCCCTGGCAGTGAAAGAGAACAAACCTGAAACGGTTTGCCAGGAGTCTGCGACTTTGTCTCCAATGTCTGCAAAATGATACTTGAGGGTTTTTTTCGAGCCGAATGGAGGAGGGATCTTGTCGATCTCTTCGAACCTGTCGAAGATGGCTGTCAGATCCGGAGATGTATTTCTCAGATGAACCCTTTTGCCCTTCCTTTTCCTGTTCTCGTAGAAAGACCAGAGCCTGGAGGCGATGCCGCTGTCCATGGTGCTGCAGTTCCTGAAATCAAGAAATGCTTCGCCGGGAGGGATCTCTTCCAGAGCCTTCGTTACCCTGCCAAGATCCTTGACCGTGAACTTTCCGAAGAAGGAGAGGTTCCGTCCGGAAATGTCTATGCGTCCGTCCAAGTCTGTGAATCCGCCCTTCATTCAGTGTGTGTTCTTTCGCGAAGAGTTTTAATATAATGCAAACAGGCAGTTCATCAGCATCGTTCATTACCCTGGAGGTGGGTCTATGGGTACTCTGGTTTTTTTGATACTGAGGTTTGCGTTCGGAATCAACAACTACGGCGACGGACAGACACTGGCAACTCTTGTATCACTGGATACAATTGCCCTTCTGCTGTTCCTTCATCTCCGCAAAGGACGATAGGCGGGATCCACAAGCTCTTCGAAGGTTCTTCTGAAGGATAGCAGGATTTCCGTAAAAGACTCTGACATTCGATCTCTGGGCCATTTAAGCGGGACTTTCTCGTCTCTCACGATTCTGCCAGGACTGTGCCCCATTACAACGATTCTGTCTGCCATATAAACAGCCTCTTCTATGCTGTGTGTAACGAAGATGACAGTTGTGGAAAGTCTTCGGCAGAGATCATGGACCATATCCTGCAGTATTATTCCGGTTCTCTCATCAAGGGATGCAAAGGGTTCGTCAAGAAGAAGAAGCTCCGGCTCAGTTACAAGTCCTCTGGCAAGGGCTGTTCTCTGCTGCATTCCACCGGAGAGTTCATGCGGGTAGCTCTTCCTGAAAGCCGTAAGTCCCACTTTTTCCAGAATTGAACAGCACCTTTCCATGGCTTCCAGCCGGCCTGCTCCTCTGGCCCGAAGGGGAAACATCACATTGGACTCCACCGTCATCCAGGGAAAAAGAGCTCCCTGCTGAAACACGTAGCCAAGGCGGAATTCACCGGTATCGAAATGCCCCTCATCGGGCTTCTCGAGCCCTGAAAGCAATCTGAGCAGGGTTGTTTTCCCGCAGCCCGTGGGCCCCAGAAGACAAAGGAACTCCCCGGGTTCAACCTGCAGGTCCAGGGGACCCAATGCTGTAAAACGGTTGTCACCGTGGACCTCATAACGTTTAACAAGTCCCCTGGCTGTGAATGACATTATCTCTCCCCTGCTCTCAGTCGGAGACGCCTTTCTCCCGCACGTTCCAACCCGCGGGAGAACAAAAGACCGATCAGTGCAATAACGAAAATGCACGCCAGCATCACATCCAGCCTCGATAACTGATATGAATACCTTAAAAGGTATCCGGCTCCTGAGTTGGTTCCAGGCAGCATCTCAGCTGCTATTATCACCATCCAGCATCTCCCCACCGCCATTCTGTATCCGGTAAAAATATCCGGTAGAGCTGCCGGCAGAAGCACATGCCTGAAGGTAAAGATTCTTCCGGCCCCCAGCACCCGCGCGGCTTCAATGTGCACTTTCCGAACGCTTCGAACTCCGTGCATGGTTTCCAGAATCACAGGGAATACGCCACCCCACCCAAGAATGAATATCATACCTAACTGAAGCTCATTAAGTATGTTACGGGAATACTTAAGCTGATCCAGCCCGAAAACCTCTGTGAGGTTGGTGTCCTTGAAAAGGATAATGGAAAGCGGAAGAAGGGCCAGGGGAGAAAGAGGCCTTGCCAGTTCTGTTATCACCGAAGTCAGTTTTCTGAATCGCTCGCTTTCCCCCATCATGAAACCCAGGGGCGTGCCCACGGCCACCGACAGAATGAATCCCATGATGACCCTGATCAGGCTGATTCCTGTGTTCCAGAGAAGAGAACCGCTTGCGAGCAAATCCCTTCCCGGGTTAAGGATGACCTCAGCCACCTTTTCCGGAGCCGGAAGTGACATTCTATCCGCCGCAACATACCAGAGAAGGATCAGCAGAGCAGGAAGAATGAACCCCGAAAGGTGATTCCTCACCCTCCGGAGCCATTCAGAGTAGATGTTCATGGGCTTTAATACCCTTTTCGGTCTTACTTGTATTCTTCGGGAAGAAGACTGAAATCAGTGATCAGATCCATTGCGGCCGCATTGTCTGCCTCCGCAAGCGGGCCTGTAAAACTGTTGAGTCCACGCATGTGATCCAGGATAAGACCCATGTTGCCTGTCCAGTCTTCCGTAACATTCATGTCGTAAAGACTTGTTCCCATGGAAATCTGCTCAACCTCCACAGGGGTTCCGATCCACTCGGCTGCCGCAGC
>CAZRCS010000077.1:0-8518 GCA_964598645.1 uncultured bacterium
GGCCAAAGACAGGAGTTCCAGCGGTATACCGTTACGAGACCAAACCGGGAATTCAGGGTCAGGCAGATTGGGCGGAATGCGGTCGGGTTGGATGGGCGGATGCTTGCAGCCAGGGCGATGAGCTTGCATCAAGGCCGTGGCCAGCGCATGGCTGGCCTCGTGAGAGGAGGACTGGCTGCGGCCAAGGCCGAGGCAGACAAGCTGAAAGAGGACATGAAGGTAAAGACGATGAAATTGCCTTACTTCGCGGCCATGTTCTACCTTCGTCTAGCTCAACGTAATGACGTAATTGTAGCATATACTAAAATACTTAATATATGCAGCATATGCTGGGCTTCATGACTGCCCTAAATTTCATTTTAGATCCAGGTTATGTATTAATATTCACAGAGTCCTTATCACTAACCATTGATAGAGAGCCATTCAAGTATGTATCCAAAATATTCCCACTACCGCATCTAAGGGGCGTTCTTTGCGGGACAGGGCTGATACAAACAATCATGGATTGGCATGTGTATATACAGGGACAGATAGGTAGTGTACTTCCTTTTCTGTAAAATGATATAAAGGCCCTGTACCCACTATATGTTTGGAAACAAGGAGGATACAGAGCCATGGAGATATTTGATCTGCTAGAAGATTACCTTGTCGATCAGGATGATGGATTAAAGAAGCTACTGACCTGGTTCTTGAACCTAGTCATGCAATTAGAGGCGATACAGCAATCAGGAGCCGAGCCCTATGAGCGAAATGCCACGCGAACAACTCAACGCAATGGCTATAAAGAGCGATCTCTTAAAACGCGCGTTGGAGACCTGGAACTTAAAAAACCTCAATTTAGAGACCGTTCGTTTAAATCCTGTGTTTTTGATAAATATTCTCGCGTGGAGATAGCTCTGACAAATGTGATAGCAGAATCGTATCTGCAAGGCGTTTCAACAAGACGGATCCAGGGTCCATCTTGGACTATCTAGGACCATTATGTACCACCAACAGGCGGCACCTTTTTTTTAATCCCACTTTGAGTGGGCAACATATTTATTATCGAAGAAAAACTTGCAGACTGATAAAAATATATCAGAAGGATATATGGAGAAGCGGTCGTTTGTGTCAGGCGCATCTGACACACATTCTACCCGCTAACCTCCAGTCGCAAAAAGTGTACAAACATTAGGGCATAAGTAAAATGAAAGTTCGGGTAGATGTGTCAGGCGCATCTGATACGTTCTACCCGGTGAAACCCCCAGTCGCAACAGAGGGACCTACAGGTGAATCCATCTAGCTTACCGCATATAAAAAACATTCCCCTAATCTACTGTAACTTGGATCATTGGGGAGTAGAGAGTAAGCTAGGAGACGGTTGGGTCAGCCCAAATAAGAAAAATTATAAATATATATTTATTATTCTAGACTTTTCTGTAAATCCTCCAGAAGGCAGGAATGTATCTAATCTTGAACTTGAACTTGAACTGGACGCAGAGGGACGTAACAACGAATTATATATATATTCAATTTCTCCAAAACTGGATGAAAGGTTTGGCCTACTTCCTGCCAGTTCATACGATCCTTCGAACAACCAATTAAGCTTTAGCGGAAAAGTCAGCAGTACAATAGGTTATCCTCAGGTAGAGGTGGGAATGACTATTCCCGTTAATAAATCCAATTCAAAAGCCATTGGACATATAACGAAAATCGGCAAAAGACACTTTGCGTACTGGCATTTCAATTCAAACCCGTGTGGGTTTGATGATGTTAGCCTTATTGTAGGAGTTACTGCTGATACCCCAACAATTAGGGCAAAACTTCGCACTAGTGCAGCATAACACAAGTTTATTATCCTAGGTAGTCCCTATGATCAGCAATCATGCCAAGAAAAACTATATTCATTGTAAAATTGACAGCTGAAGATCGAGATTACCTGACCCAATTTATCCGTCGTGGAAAGGCATCCGCAAGAAGCCTCGCCCGCGCCAGGATACTGCTCATGGCTGATGAAGGTTACTCCAATAAAGAGATCGTAGAGGTCATAAAAGTATCCCGACCTACAGTTAACCATATAAGGAAAAGATACTGTCAGGAAGGTTTGGACTCGGCGATAAATGAAAAACCCAGAAGCGGCGCACCTCCGAAGATAGATGGAACGATTGAGGCACAAGTTACCCTTCTTGCCTGTTCGAAACCACCAGAAGGCAAATCGACCTGGACCCTGAAGCTTTTAGCCGATAAAATCGTAGAGTTAGAGGTTATAGAATCCATATCTACCATGACCGTTCAGAGGATCTTAAAAAAAGCGAGACCAAGCCTTGGCAGAAGGTTAGATGGTGTATTGGCGAGATAACAAGCGATTACATAATGCACATGGAAGATGTCCTAGACCAGTACGAGCAACCCTATGATCCCAAGCACCCTTTGATCTGCATGGATGAGATGCCATGCCAGCTGATAGATAACGTTTTAGTTCCTATCCCTCCTAAACCAGGAAAATCACAAAGAGTCGACTACGAATATCGCCGTAATGGCACATGCTGTGTTTTCATCGCCTTTGATCCACACGCCGGTTGGAGAACAATATCTGTTAAAGAACATAGGACCAAAATTGATTATGCCTATTTTATGAAAGGGCTTGCCCAGAAATATCCCGAGGCAGAGTATCTCAAAGTTGTCCAGGATAACCTTAATACCCATTCCGCAGGTTCTTTTTATGAGGCTTTTCCACCAGAGGAAGCTTTTGAGCTTGCCAAGAAGTTTGAGTTCCATTTCACTCCCAAGAAGGGCAGTTGGCTTAACATGGCTGAGATCGAGTTCTCGGCTCTTTCCGGACAATGCCTGAACCGACGAATTGGCGATATCAAAACCTTAGCCAAGGAAGCGAACGCTTGGGAACAGGATCGGAATGAGGCTAAAGCAACGGTTCGATGGCAATTCACAAAAACCAAAGCGAGAGAAAAGTTCTGCAGGCATTATCTTAAGATAAAAAATTAATGTTATGCCGCACTAGTGCAGTCGTCACCTACAAACACGTCTTATTTCGCCACATCAGCATCATGAACGAAATAGATAAAGGTGAGAGTGACTATACAATCTCCCTGATCGACTATACATAGAATTAGTGTATAGCTGGTTTGGCCAGACCGTAGCGGGTTCTGGTCTATCACCCTAGCCCTGACAGATATCTTCTTTAATAATCGAATCTGCTGCTACCTCTGTTTGAGCATCCTGGGATTTCAGACTAAAAGGTGGGGATAAGGTTTGCAGGTTACACGCACTGGAATTCAATTCATCTGGCATTGGACATTAATATCTAGTTCCTTAGCTTTTGCGAGAGCTACATATGCTTCTGCAGTGCGACCGAGTAACTTGAGAGTGCAGACTTTGTTAGACCATGCCTCGACATATTGAGGATCGATTTCGATAGCTCGATCGTATGCTTTGATGGCTTCATCGTACTTGCCTTGGTTGCCAAAGGCAGAGCCTTTGTTGTTCCAGACGGCTGCATTCAGCGGATTTAGCCTGATTGCCTCATCATAAGCTATGATGGCTTCATCGTACTTGCCTTGGTTGCCAAAGGCAGAGCCTTTGTTGTTCCAGACGGCTGCATTCAGCGGATTTAGCCTGATTGCCTCATCATAAGCTATGATGGCTTCATCGTACTTGCCTTGGTTATCGAGGGCAGCACCTTTGCTGCTCCAAACGGCTGCATTCTGCGGATTTAGCCTGATTGCTTCATCAAAAGCCATGACGGCTTCATCGTATTTGCCTTGTTTGGCAAAGGCAAAGCCTTTGTTGCTCCAGGCTTTTGCATCATGTGGATCTAGCATGATTGCTTCATCAAAAGCTTTGATGGCTTCATCGTACTTACCTTGTTTGGCAAAGGCAAAGCCTTTGTTGCTCCAGGCTTTTGCATCATGTGGATCTAGCATGATTGCTTCATCAAAAGCCATGATGGCTTCATCGTACTTGCCTTGGCCGTTAAGGGCAACGCCTTTGTTGTACCATGAAATAGCATATTGAGGATTTAGCATGATTGCTTTATCACAAGCTTTGATGGCTTCATCGTACTTGCCTTGGTCATCGAGGGCAGCACCTTTGCTGCTCCAGGCTGCTACATCCTGTGGATTTAGCCTGATTGCTTCATCAAAAGCCATGACGGCTTCATCGTATTTGCCTTGTTTGCCAAAGGCAAAGCCTTTGTTGTACCATGCAATAGCATATTGAGGATTTAGCCTGATTGCCTCATCATAAGCTTTGATGGCTTCATCGTACTTGCCTTGGTTATCGAGGGTTACACCTTTGTTGCCCCATGCAGCTGCATCCTGCGGATTTAGCCTGATTGCCTCATCATAAGCTTTGATGGCTTCATCGTACTTGCCTTGATCATTAAAGGCAACGCCTTTGTTGTACCAGATCCACACATCCTGCGGACTTAGGTTGATTGCCTCATCATAAGCTTTGATGGCTTCATCGTACTTGCCTTGATTATCGAGGGTTACGCCTTTGTTGCCCCATGCAGCTGCATCATGTGGATTTAGCCTGATTGCTTCATCATAAGCTTTGATGGCTTCGTCGTACTTGCTATTGATACTTAGAGCAACACCTTTGCCGACCCAAGCATCTGCATGATATGGATTTAGCTGAATTATCTTATCAAAAATGGTTATCGCTTGTTCGCTATTATTATTAGCTATATATTCTGCACCAACTACAGTAAGAAGCTCGTATGATCCGTTGTACTTCGGCTCACTTTCATGGGCTTCTAGTGCCTTGAGAAAAGCTTTTTCTAAATAGCTCAAGTTTGTGGTAACCCTGTAAGCTTGATAGGCTTCTAAACCTTGAGTGATAGCCGCGAAAGATTTCCAATTATGAGTCGAATTTGCCTCTCGCAGCGAAGTACTGTGTGCTACTTGGTAGGCTAGATCCTGAACGAGCTGTGGTATCTCTTCCTGAGAGCAGTTATTGCTAGAAGAGATCTGCCAGGTCTGATTAATACCATTGGAGCTGGCTAGATTGGCGACCAAGAAAATCCTTGTACCATAATTTTGCAGGCTAGCAGAGAGGGTAGTGGTAGGCTTTGCGAAGGGCAAGAGGCGCTTCAATGATAGGAGAATATCACCAACAGAGAGAGAAATTGAACCTTGGCCTAGCATACCAATTTGGGATAAACTATAGTCGAGAGTGACACTAACAGGAGTGAATTCTGAAATGGTGTAATTTTCTATTATCCGAGTTCCGAACTGCGTCTCAGTTTGATGAATCTCCTTTAACCTCACCAAATCGTAAGTTAGCAGTTCTGAGAGAGATTGTCCATTATAATCCTGATTTTTGGGGGTTTGAAATGGTAGAATAACGATGCCACCCTCATCCAACCATATCCACGAAACCATCGAGAATAAACATAGCAAAATAAAAAGGGCTATGATTTTTTTGATAGCGGAAAATGGAGATCTGTTGAATCCAGAACACCATCGCTTCAGATGTCTCCTTGCCCATCGAAAATTGCGTCTTAAACCAATCAAAATGTATTCTTGCATTTTCGCTTCCCGCCTAAAACAAAAGTTACAATCAGAATGGATATGAAAAGCTTTTGATGGGAATGGAATGATTTACCGAATTTATTTTATAGTAATAACCTGATGCAAGCATCTGGATGCATCGCCATCGTTTGACTTTATCAGAATACCTCGCAGTATGTACGTGTTTTGCTCATTTGAATGGGTCGAAGATGCTGTTTTCAATCAACAAAGTGTATGATGAACTGAATCTATACCAAATCGAAAAATATTATCAATAGGCCGACTTGAATCAAGCTCGACTTGTCGCACGACTCTCAAAATTCAGGGGGCGGTACCTCCCGAGAGCCTGCAATTCGGCGGCGGAGCAGATTCTGTCAGTTATCTTGAGGGGGGAAGGCGGAGGGCCACATATTCTGCAGGGCACTATCCATCGCTTTGCCCGTCCTCTTACCCACAAGGCCCATGCACCGGCCAGCCGATAGCTGATGGGATCAGCCTAGACTCTAGACTCTCTAGACTCTATACTCTAGAGTCTACCTGCAGGCCCTGCTAGAAAAGTTAGACCGCGTGCTCTTGTAGCTCATCTAGCTGCGACAGCCGCGCGCCGGGCCGGGGATGAGAGGGGTGGGGTGCGAGGAGGGGGAGAAGGGATCGCAATGCATCACATTCACCCCACCTGCCACACCCTTATCCCCTGCGTCCGCAGGAGATTGCCTTGGGAGGAGGCGGACTCCATCCGAGAGCTTTTTGGGAAGGTGCATCATGTGGATTTTCGACTCTTACTACAAGGGCAGCGTGCAGCTCTGGGGCCGGGAGCATGGCCTGATCCAAGCCAGCGCCGCCTGTCCTCCCTTATTCTACATGCACCTTCCTGACCCTCCGGTCCATCGAGATATGATCGAGGCCCTGGAGAGCCGCTTCAAAAACGAGGAGTGCAGCTTCAAAACCATCTTCGGAACCCTGGAAGGCCACAGGATCTATGCTGGCCGCAAGGTGGCAGAGAGGATCGAGATCCAGACCCGTCACCAGGCTCAGCTCTACAACGTACTGCCTCTCAAGGCGACGTGGCGATGCAAACCACTCCTGATGTCTCTTGCTTCCTCTTCCTAGCCTTGATCTTCTCTTCGGCCACTGGTGGTTGATTAGTTTACATCCCATGTAAATCATCAATCAATTTCTGATCTGAAAAGAAGAGGTCTCTTCATATCGGTTCATGATTATTCTTCTATCAACTAAGGCAATATATAATTAGCATACGACTGCATCAAGTCTTATGCTCCGTTTTAGGAAGTGTCGCTATCTATTACCCTATTCTCCTAAATTGATTGATTGTTGATGTCAACTAATTTTCACAATCGTTATCTTATCTGAGCCTTCAACCTGAGGACCTTCTCCCTTTCATCGCCGGGCCTGGAGTGCAGGTCATACCGCCGCATATCCAGCTTTCCAAGAAGCCTGGTCATAGTGGCCCGATCAATGCCCAAGGTCCTCTCCAGTTCTTTCAGCGTGGTGGGGCCTCGAGACTTCAGAATCTCATCTATCTTTGCGATCCTGGCTATGGTCTTGGTTCCAATAGATGGCTTCCTTGCGCCTTCCCGGAGCTGCTTGATTAGCTGGAGCTGGATGAGCAAATTCTCTTCCTGGTGGCTCGCTGTGGCTTCCAAGGCGGCGATCTTCTCATCCTGAAGGGCAATTATGCTCTCCAGGGAAGAAATGCGATCCTGGAGCGGCTGAAGCAAAAAAAAGGGTGCAGCTCCTGCCAATGCGTCTATCAATGCAGAGCCCCCCGAAACGTGGCCTTCTCGGTCAGACCATACAGGCCCTCTGGCAGATGCTCAACAATTCCTCTTTCTCGCAGCATCTCTAGACGGCGCAGAACCATGCCGCCAGACATGTTAAGCTCAAACTCCAGGTCGCGGCGGGTAGCGTTGCCATCCATCAGGAACTCCTGGATGACTCTTAACTCTTCTTCATTGATCAGTTGGCGCGAGCATGTCGTTTTCTGGTGCTGGATAGTCTTTGATTGTGTTTTCGGCTTCGATAGAACCACCGCTCCCCGTTCACGTGGCTTCTTGGCAGGCTCGGAAAAAGAAAGAATGTTGAGGAGGTCAACAAGCCTCATCCTGATCACCGCGGCCATTTCATGCCCCCACGTATTCGCTTTTGAGTTTGTCGTTTGCCTCTCTGATCACAGGCATGATTCCAGCAACAGAAGCACCGGAAACATGGATTTCCCAAGCGTATCCATCCTTGGCGGTCTTGTACAGATGGATCTTAACCGGATTTCCGTACTCATGGATGACTTTGGAGTCCATCATTCAGGCCGCCCCCCTGGAGCAGAATTCAGTATCGAGCTTCTTGTAGATCTCTCTGACCCTGGCTACCATTGCCGCCTCATCTGCTCCGGACAGGCTTACTTCGAAGGCATATCCGCCCTTTTGGCCAAGCTCTACCTTGATCCTCAGTGGCTCTGGGGATGGGCCGGAGCTGTGGAAGTGCTCCACTCGCTCCATTTCAAATCGCCTCCACCGGCCCGTTGGCCCTCTGTCCATCCGGCCCTCTCCACCCTGGCAGGCTTGCCCTGAGGTCTATTGTGGGATCCTCTGCTGGCTTGGGCTGAGGGAAGAATTGTCTCTGATGCTTGCATGGTTGGCCGGGATGGTAGGTTGCCGCCGGGCAAGAGCAGCCTTCGGGGGTCACAACGTAGTATGCATCCTTCTTGTTGCTGAGTACCAACACCAAGCGCCCATCATCGAGGCTGACCTCTTGGGGCAATGGGTTGCTTGCAACTTTCTTGAATGCCAGAAGAGCTTTCACGGCATCAATGCTTTGCGTTTTTGGGCTTTCGCATATCAATTTCCCGGTCTGAGTGGCCGGGATTGCTATAACGATCTTTCCGTTCATTCGATTCCACCGAATGAACACTTAGCACTACTGGAATATAAACTTACCTATGAACACCTAGTAGTAATGTATTTAAACCAGTGGGCCAATATAATAAACCATGC
>CAZRCS010000078.1:0-8403 GCA_964598645.1 uncultured bacterium
CTGATCAGCTCCATCAGGTCGGCAATGACCGTCCTCTCCGGTCCGTTCAGACTTCTCGTTCTATCCCTGCAGATCTGGATGGAGGAGATCTCCGTCCCGGGCCGGAGGGAGGCGCCCCCTGCGCCCACTGCCTTTACCTCCACCTCCAGACGGGTCAGGGGGACTGCGAAATCCGGAGAGAAACGGGATTCTTCACTCTCCCCGCAGGGGAAGAGGTCGTGCTCGGCAAGGTAGCACTGATCATTCCTTATGTCCACATTGTAAAGCTGGGCAGAGTAGCGGGTCTGGATCTCGATCTTCTCCGCCACCTTGCGGCCGGCAAAGATCCTGTAGCCCTCCAGAGGGCCGAAGATGGTCTTGAAATCGCACTCCTCCACCCGGTAGAGGCCTTCCAATGCGGCGAGCATCTCCCTGTAGGCGGGAGGATCTCTCAGGTGCATATAAAATGAATTGGGAAAAGGAAGGCTGACCTTTATCGGGCCGTTTTCTCTGCCCCATAGCTCCACTGTGCCCTTATAATACGAGTCGAAGATCCACATCCAGCGCTTCCTCCCGGAAAGATGGTCGGGCCTGCCCGGCATCTTTCGGATCATCTGGATCTTACCCTGCAGGGAGATATGGGTGTGGAGTGCGGGGGGCGAATGTGTCTGAATAGATCAGATGGACTTCTCCCAGCCCTGGCCGGCGTCTATCAGAGGCCGGACCTCCGTCAGATCGAATGTGACCATCACATGGACCATCTCCGCCGCCTGCTCGCCAACGACCTTGGCCACCTGGCTCTTGTAGCTCTCCAGCTGCGGCCCGGACGTGACATACTCTCTCATCCGCAGATAGACCCGAATCCCCTTCCAATCAAGGATCTCCGAGCCCTGATTCATTATCATATAGACCGCATTTGGGTTCTCCTGCAGGTTGGCAAATGTGCGACCCCGAGCAAACGCCGCGGTGATCGTCTTCTCATCGATCATCTGAAGCGAGCCCATAACTGCCACATCCACTATTCCATCCTTGCTCGCAGTGCCAAGAATGCCAAGCCTCGGCTGCCGGTTGAAGTACTCCATCAATTTTGCTGACATTTTCAAAACCTCATCTCAATACTTATCTCTCGTATTCCATCTAATTTAGGTTTTGTTCGGTTTGCATTTTGCATATGTAGAGTCCCTAAAAGCTTGGTATTTAAATACTCATGCCAAGGTTAAGTACATAATTCGAGCAAAAAACAATAACATTGGATCTAAAATCATTGCTGCAGAGACTAAAGTGAGCATCCAAACGGTAAATCGTGTCTGGAGTCGCTGAATGAAAAACAAAGAGCCATGGGCGCCAAAGAAATTTGGGCACCCAAAAAGAACTCTAAGCGAGTCAGATATAAGCCTTACTGTAGAAATCTACGAAGAGCAAAAATCTGGGGCCAGGCGCCTGGAAAAAAATAATTGGGCACAAATATGGAAGGCATATACCACATGATTCCATACTCAAGTCTGCCTTGATGAAGGCTCGGCTAATGAAAATAAGAAAAAGAAGAAGCGTCGAAAGCCCTGAATAAGATGGTCAAGGTATTCGTGGCACTATACTCTCCCTATAAGGAATCATATCAAGAAAACTTGGGAGATAAAAGCAATTATAATATGACAATCAAACAACTGGCCCAAAAACTTTTTCATTATATGCGTAGATTAAGTGGTTTGGAGGAGATCAACTGGTGGCTGCCATGGAGGGCCTTAGTGCTTATGGAAGGAGGGATCTAGTCTACAACTGGGAACGATTTTTTTGTCCTAGAGAAGGCAACATTAGTTTATCTGACGGCGGATACTTATACGATCCTGAGTCTGAGTGGGGGAAGGTGTATAATCCCGAAGTAGTACATTTTGAAGCACTGGCCGACTTTCCCTGCGTAATTATATTAGGCGAACCTGGAATTGGCAAAACACATGCCATGAAGGGAGCAAAGAAAGTCATCGAAGGCAAATCCGATGAGGGGGATCGAACTCTTTGGCTAGATCTTGGAAGATCTGGAAGCGAAGATAAGTTGATTCGCGACCTATTTGAAAATGAGACTTTTGCATCCTGGCAGAAGGGCGATAATAAGCTTCATATATTTTTGGATAATTTAGATGAAGGTATATTACGAGTTGATACGATTACTTCGCTGTTGATTGATGAATTAAAAAAGCGTCCAACTCAACGACTTAAGCTCTATATCGCTTGTCGCACCGGCATGTGGCCTATTAGCTTTGAAAAGGAGCTAAGACAACTATGGAATGATAGACCTATAGGAATCTATGAATTGGTGCCATTGCGTAAAAAGGATGTTATTGAAGCAGCAAGAGCAAATGAATTTAACGTGAATGAATTTTTAGAGGAAATTAATCAGAAGAATGTTGTTGCACTTGCTATTAAACCAGTCACACTTAATCTGTTGATAAATATTTATCTAGCTACTCATTCTTTGCCACAAAACCAAGTTGAGCTTTATATCAAAGGATGCAACCTGCTTTGTGAAGAGACAGATAGGAAGCGTCGTGAAACAGGGCTCACAGGCTACTTTACCGCCTCTCAACGAATGGCTGCAGCCGCTCGAATAGCTGCTGTTACAACATTTACTAAGCGATATACCATTTGGACCGATGTTGATCAAGGCAATGTTCCAAGTGAATATGTGACAATACAAGATCTATGTGGTGGATGCGAGAATGTTAATGGAGATAATTTTCAAATCAATGACGATGTAATAAAAGAAACGATTAGAGCGACAGGGCTATTTTCTTCTCGTGGACCTGATCGAATGGGTTGGGCCCATCAAACTTTTGCTGAGTTCCTTGCTGCTAGATATCTTATTCAAAACAAGATGAAGACAGATCAAATAATGAGCTTATTAGTCCATCCCTTTGATTCCCGAGGCAGGTTAACACCTCAGTTCCATGGAGTCGCAGTATGGATATCAAACAGTGCACCCGAGGTTTTTAAGAGAATTATGGATGTTGATCCAGAGATATTGCTCCGAAGTGAATTAGAGATAATGAAGGAATCCGATCGGGCTTCTTTGGTTAATTCATTGCTCAGAAAATATGAAGAAGAGACTTTGTTAGATTTAGATTGGGATATTCGAAGAATGTATGGAAAGCTATCCCACTCCAATCTTGAGGAACAGCTTAAACCCTATATCAGCAATAAAACCAAGGGGGAAATCGTTAGACGAGTTGCCATCTCTATAGCAGAAGCCTGCAGGTTACAACCGCTTCAAGACGCATTAGCAAATATAGCCCTTGATCAGACACAATTGATGCATATCAGAGCAATAGCCGCTCATGCATTATGCGTTGTTGGAGATAATGAGACAAAAGCTAAACTAAGGCCATTAGCCACAGGAGACGCCGGGGACGATACCGAAGACGAATTGAAGGGTATTGGTCTTCGAGGATTGTGGCCTGACAACATTAGTGCAGAAGAATTATTTTCGCTTCTTACGCCTCTTAAAAAACCATCTTGGCTGGGAAATTATTGGATTTTTATCAAGTATGAGCTTGCAAAAAATCTCAAACAATCAGATTTACCTACCGCATTAAATTGGATTAAGAGCCGGAAAAAGAAATTTGGTCACATAGATTGTTTTACCGATCTAGTAGATAATATAATGTTGAAAGCATGGGATTGCTTGGATGACCCAGTAATACTTAGCGATTTCGCGATAATCCTACTTTCCCGGCTAAATGAAGAAAATGGATTCTATCTAAGCTATAAAAGAAACTCAGAGTTCGAAGATGCTATTAGCAAAGATGACGAAAAACGTAGACATCTTTTTGAGATGATGCTGCCTTTATTTTCTGATGTTGATTCTATTGGCGATATGGCTTGTTCAAATCCACCACTAATTTTAGATAAAGATTTTGATTGGGCCATTAATCACATTACACCATCTGAGTGCCCTGAAATGAAAAAACGCTGGGCAAGGGCAGTCAGATATATATTTAATATAAATGATGCCATGCAGATAGAATCTATTCTTTTAGCCCAAGAGTCCGGTATCGAGTTATCTGAGGAATTTAAAGAGTATACAAGACCAATTGGTTTAAAATCTGCCGAAGCAGATAAATTAAGAGAAATATATCAAAGACAACAAAAATATCAAGCTAAAAAAGATGAAAAACATTTATTAGAACCCCCTCCCATTAAACGTATTGCAACACTTTTGGATAAATTTGAATCTGGCGATCACAATGCTTGGTGGGACCTAAATCTACAACTTTCCCTTGAACCAGATAGTGTTTGTTATGGAGACTTCCACGAACCAGATTTAACCATTCTTCCGGGATGGAAGTCAGCCGATGCTAAAACTAAAGCCAGAATAATAAATGCGGCAAAGAAGTATATATTAGAGCATAATGCAGAAACCTCTAAGTGGCTAGGTCAGGACGTTTATCATCATCCAGCACTTGCAGGATATAGGGCCTTACAGTTATTATACCAGGAAGCACCCTATGAAATCTCAAGTATCCCACATGGGATATGGAAGAATTGGGCGCCAATTATCATAGCTTTTCCACTACCTGTAGGCTTCAGTGGAAACGAGAAAAACGAAATTATTCAGCAGAAATTAGTCAAGACTGCATATCAACATGCTAAAAAAGAGATCATCCAAACGTTAATGTCCCTTATTGATGATGAAAACCAAAAATTTGGAAATATTTTTATAACTTCTCGAATTGAAGATTGCTGGGATGATCAACTTTCAGCTAGCATGTTAAAAAAGGCAATGGAAGAAGAATTGAAGCCTGCATTCATGGGCAAATTGCTTGCCGAACTTCTTGATCATAACGTTAAAGAGGCTAAGGATTTTGCCGAATCTCTTATCTCCTCATACGATTCGCTGAAAGGAGATTGGCGACACAAAGCAGTTATTGCTGCCAGTGTTCTAATCAACCATGCAGAAGATGCTGGTTGGAGCTCAGTGTGGCCTGCTATTCAACATGATTCAGAGTTCGGCAAAGAAGTTATCGTTTCAGCATCGCATAATTATTATGGTATACAAAAAACCATGAAGTTAAGCCTAAGGGAAGATCAGTTAGCAGATTTATTTATATGGCTCGCATGTAGTTATCCTCATAAGGAAGATATAACTCATGATATGGTTTTTACTCCTGGACCAAGGGATGATATCGCAAGTTTTAGAGATTCAATATTAAATCGATTGAAACAGAAAGGCACTCAAGAAGCATGCGATGCTATCAAACGGATTGCCAAGGAATTACCTGAACTGGATTGGTTAAAATGGACTTTATATGAGGCACAGATCATATTTCGGCAAAAAACATGGAGGGAGTTGAATCCATCTGACATTATTGCTTTGGGGCATAGCCAACAAGCGCATTTAGTTCAAAACGGAGACCAGCTTCTAGATGTATTAATAGAATCACTTGGGCGTTTAGAATCGAAACTTCAAGGACATACATCACGTGCAATTGATTTATGGGACTATTCATGGGAATCTAAGACATATAGGCCAAGGGATGAAAATAGGCTGTCTGATTACGTAAAAAGTCACTTTGAAATAGATCTTAATCAAAGAAGTATTATAGTTAATCGTGAAGTCGAAATCCGCCGAGGTGTAGGCTCAACACCAGGGGAGCGAACTGATATTCATGTAGATGCTATAATTCCCGGACAGGGTCGCGAGAAGTATGATGCAATCAAAGCTGTTATTGAAGTAAAAGGTTGCTGGAATCCAGAGCTGGATATGGCTATGGATACTCAACTTGCTGATAGATACTTAAAAGATAGCGATTGTAACAATGGTCTTTATCTCGTGGGTTGGTTCAATTGCGATCAATGGGATAACAAAGATTATAGGAAGAAAGCTTCAAAGTTAAATATTGATGAATTGATGAAACTGCTTAATGCACAAGCGGCCAAGTTATCTCAAAATGATATTAATATGAAAATATTTGTTATAAATACATCCCTAAGGTAGCTACATGATATAGGAAAACATTGTTTATTTCTGCTATCTCTTATAATATGCCTTACGGCATTAGCCTCCATGATAGCAAAATCATCCTCTGTTTTCCGCTCCCTATCTTCTCGCCATCCGGCTGATTCTGTCCCAGCCCGTGCCTCCCGATCGGAGGGGATGGTCGAGCACCATATCGATGAATCCAAAGATGACAGGAGCATAAACCGCATAGAAGTCGCGAGCAAAGGACATAGCCTCATCCACATTCTGAAAATGGCGGGTCTCCATCGACTCGCCCGTGCCGGCTATCTCCGTGCTCCTGATCGTGCTGTCCGCCACGAAGCTGGAGAATCCGCATGAGGCCTTGGGAGGCTGGACAGCATCTATGTTCACCGGCACTCCACCATAAGACTCGTAGGCATAGAGTATCTGCTCCTCTTTCGCCTCCAGGCCCTCGGCCCTCGCCTCCTCCAATATCTCCCCGTCCAGGCACTCCAGCTGGGGCAGCAGGCTGGCATCGATGACGATTGAAAAGCCGTTATCATCATCTTCCTCAAGGTCTACAGCCTCCAGTACCAGGCCAAGCTTGACGGGCCTTCCATGGCCGAAGCTGCACTGCCAGCGATCGCTCTCTACGTAGATCTGGCTCTCAGACAGCTGCAGAATGTTGAGCATAGGATGAAATATAATAAACCAAACATTTATAGACTTTTCTATTGGACTGCATTCTGTGCTGCTTTATTTTGCCGTGTTCGGCCACAGGATGCTCTCTTTTCCTAGATGACGAACCCCTGGCCAGCGCAAAGTTAATGAGATACACCGACTACGTCAAATAGCGTTAACGAATACGACAAAGGTGGCGGTGACAGGGAAGACGTTCCCGATTGTATCATCCGCCCTTCGCCAAATTCGATCTGATATAATCCCAATGCATGAGGATGAGGAAATGAGACTTACGAGGTCTAAGCAATTGGAGGATGAGCACAGAGTGCGCAGTTGCACGGGTATTGTCCTTCTCCTGGCAGCATTTGCCTGTCTGTGCATATCCGCATCGGCCAGTACTATGGAAGAAGATGCAGATCATTGGATCAAAGAGGGATACAAGCAGATGTGGAAGGGCTCATTCTCTCAGGCCAACGAGAGCTTTGAGAAGGCCCTCCAGATCTACGACCAGGCGATAGCCACAAGGCCTGGCGATATTAATGCCACTTTAAATGCCACAAATAAGAAGATCCTCCTTCTTGTTAAGCTGGGGAGGTTTGATGAGGCCATAAGCACTCTGGACAGTACTATAAAGAGCTACCCAGAGAATCTCAAGGCCTGGAAGATCAAGGGCTTCGCCCTTATCAACATAGCAGAGAAAAAAATAACAGAAAGCAGCGAAGCAGAAAACGGCACCGTATGGAGCAATACTGCTGAATTGGATGGCATATACAATCAGTCGCTGCAGGCGTTCCAGAGGGCTCTGGATCTGGATCCGGATGATGCCGAGGCCTGGCGGGGAAGAGCTCTCGCATATTCTGGTCTAAAAGATCATGATGAAGCCCTGAAGGCCTCAGATAAAGCAGTTGAGATAGATCCTGGCTACGGGCAGGCCTGGCTGGACAGGGGCATCCTCCTGCTGGAAATGGGACGGACAGAGGAGGCGCTTTTTGCTCTGGACCGGGCGCTTTCAATACAGCCCGATAACCTCGATGCACTGAGCATAAAGGCTGAGGCGCTAACCGTTTTAGGCAGATATCAGGAGGCGGAAGCGGCATTCTACCAGGCTATGGATATGGATTCTGAACGGTATGAGACAGGAGATTCTGAAGTCGATTGGCTTTTATAGATGGCTCTCTATTATTTTTATGCCATCATCAGAGCTTTTCCCTAGCTCTTCAGCTAAAGCCAGGTAAGACTTCCAGTTGAACTCCCTCTGCGGGGATGCTATCTGTATTCCACCTTGATACAGATATCCGCAGGCGAACCGCTCGAAGCCCCAAGCCACCAGCTATCATCAAAGGCATCCAGCTTTCTGATGGCATCGATTGGCGGAAGGCTGGTGGATATGGAGATCAAAAGCTCCTTTTCCATCGGTGAGCCTGGATCTGTCAGGACCTCCATGAAGATCTCGTCCTGAGGGAAATGCTCTCGAATTCGCTCATATGCCTCCGAGACCAGAGCTATAGCTGAAGGCCCCTTTTTCAGGAAGTCGTACACATCATTTGGCCTTCTAAGAATGTAAACCTCAGCTGCCGCCCTTAGATCCTCATTCAGATTCTTTATTCCGGTGAAGTTGGGTTCGAGCTTTTGCACAAGCATCTCCAGCTAACTCATCCTGGTTGAAGATATTTATCTCTTGGTTGAGGACATGATACGAAATTATTGCCAGAAATTTTAGAAATTAGGGCAATGCTACAGCTTCCGAAACGCGGCCAGGTGGCCGCGCTTCTGAAACTGCTCCTCCCTCC
>CAZRCS010000079.1:0-8286 GCA_964598645.1 uncultured bacterium
GGCCTTCAACGGAAATAGTTACCAATGCCAACTACTATGAAATGACTAACGATGGAATGCCGGTGGTTTTCCATTCAATGGCCTGTCATCCAGGACACCTGCAGAATCTGGCGTGTATCGCAGAAAGGCTTATGTTCTGGCCCGATGGAGGAGCAATCGCCGTGATGTTCAACTCTCATTACGGTTTTGGAACCCCACCGAGTTTCGGGCCCAGTGAGTACCTGGAGCTATACTTTGCCCAGGTCCTTCTTCAGGAAGAGCAGTATGAACTGGGAGTGGCCCATGCGGTGTCCAAGGATGAATTCAAAGCCGAGATTTCCATAACCCTTCAGAAATGGGTCCTTCAGGAAAACAATTTCCTTGGAGACCCTGCTGTAAGGTTCATTGCCGGTCAGATGGGCATCGAGGATGAAGAAGGAATGAAACTGATCGGACCGGAAGTATTTGCCCCTGTACCGAATCCGGCTTCCGATCTGTGCACCATAAGCTACTCCATCCATGAACCGGGCGCAGCTCTGATCGCCATCTATGATCTGTCAGGCAGAATAGCAGCTACTGTATACAGAGGGGTTCTGCCCCAGGGTGAAGGTACTGTTTCAGCAGACCTGTCAGCCCTTCCTTCAGGGAGCTACAGAGTAGCCGTATCAAGTTCGGGATGCGTGGCTTCTGAACCTCTTCTCATACTGCGCTAGAAGCCGTTGGTGCTGTTTTTCTCAGGGGGTTCAATTTCTTCCCGCTCATTCCGCGGGTTTACTACATCCTCTATGAAAAACCCGGAAGGCAGACCAAAGCCAACTGAAGTTACTGCTGTGTAGCCCTTCTCTTTACGAGATGGATCATGGAGAATGTAGAAGGGCACTCCCTCCCTCTCCGCAGCTTTAACGGCCAGTTCTCTTATCACGTGCAGTTCTTCGAAGAACATGGTCACCCCCTGAGGGTACCATAAAAAAAAGGGAAGGCATGTGAAACCTTCCCTTCTTTGATATGAAGAACTTTACCTGTTGGGGTGGGTGCCCGGACCGGAACCTCCGCGCATCACAGGAGCGTGTTCTCCCTGGCCGCCAAAGTGCATGTCACCTTCTCCCGGTTCGAAATCGGCTATTGCCTGCAGCTGCTCTTCGGTAAGTACATCATGTATCTCTACAACGGTTTCAGCGATTATGGAATTCATCTCTTCCATGGAATCAAGTCTCTGATTAAGAAGATTCTCCACTTCGGCAACGGAAATGGATGAAGATGTGAACAGACCTCTGAACTGTTCTCTCATGCTTTCATGGTCATCGGTTCCCCGTATGGATTCAATGCGCTCCCTTGCGTTGTCCATTATCTCATGAACCTGCTCCATCTGATCGTCGGTGAGATCAAGGTGCTGAAGCATTGGAAGCATTCCCTGAAGGAACATTCCACCGCCCTGCTGCCCCATCTCTCTATGCTGGTTCATTCCTCCGCGGCTATTCATTCCCCCGGACATCATCCCCGCCTGGGCAAGTGCTGTTCCTCCCAAGAGAAGAACTGCTGCAACTACTGTGATCATGGTCATTCGCTTCTTCATGTCTCTCTCCTTTCCTTTTGTTTTCTTCCTGGTACGTCTTGATAATGAAGAGAAAGCTATACGGGAAAGTGAATGAAGTGTTACTGATTGTAACAAAAAAAGGGGGAGCAGGAGCTCCCCCTTGTGGAGATGTTCCTAAAAAGAAGCGTTGGCCCCTATGGCAAGGAAAAGAACACTCTTGTCATAGGTCTCACCCTGGTAGGTTCCGACTCCTTCTCCCTCTTTGAAGAAGGTTGTGCCGGCGGCAAAGGTGAAGTCGACAGCCCTGCTTGCCTGCCAGTTAACTCCACCGGAGAGAAGACCGGCATTCAGATTGTACTCCAGGTCCGTGTAGGTGGTATCGTTGCCGCCGTAGTTGGAATAGCTGTAACCGACTGCTCCGGCAACCGTGGGGGAGATCAGGTATCTGCCGCTGACATTGGCTTCCCAGCCGTCATCGTAGGCGTCTGCTATTCCGTCGTCATCGCCCTGGTCCGCAGCTTCGATGAAGTAATAGTTGCCTGAAGCCCCAAGGCGGAACTTGTCGTTCACAGCCATTTCCACACCTATTGCTGCCACTGCAGGAAGGTCGCGCCTCTGCATTGCGCCGTCAGCTATATAGGGCATAAGCACTTCCCAGTTTGACTGTACGTTTGCGGTGGCCTCGAAATCAAGAGCAGTTGCCGTTTCATATCGAGCCGCCAGGTTCACCCTGTCAGAAGGTCTGTAGTTCACGCTGATGATTCCTGAAAAGCCGGAGGCGGTTCTTTCAACATCAAGTTCCTCTGTGACTGTGGCAATGGGCTGCATGGTTTGGGCGTCTATCACGTTGAATGCAGCGGAGCCCTTGTAGTCACGGTTGCCTACTGTATACCTTCCTCCGACACCCGCACTGAATTTATCCGAGAAGGCGTAGGAAACTCCAGCAATACCCCTCATGTACACAGAAGAACCCTCCATGGTACCTTCATCAAGCATGGCGAAGTAGGTTTGTCCGTACTGTGCCTGAACGAGAAGGGTCTCGAGTTTTGGCATGAAGAACAGGCCATCTTCGTATTCGAGACTTCCTCCACCTGCAGGAACGTTGAATCCTCCGAAGGCTGCCAGATTTCCAGTTTTGTAAACTGCGTAGAAATTGGGAATGAAGGGAGTAGGTTTGGTTGTACCGGTTTCCGTTTCCTCGGTCGTTCCCAGGAAAGTACCGGTAATGGTGTAGTCTTTACCGATATACTGACCCCCGAAATTCAGATGGAATCCATCTTCCAGGAAGACGAGTCCGGCAGGATTGTAGGTAACGCCGTCTGCGCAGTCTGTCACCGCGTTCCGCGACAGTTCCATAAGGTACTCCGCACTTCGGATTCCAAGAATATCTATGTTTCCTGCTGAAACGATACTGAAAGACAACAGGACAACAGCTGCAAGAACAACACCCCTCATGCTTCCTCCTCTGTAAAAGTGCTACTGAAAACACTCTGGCAATCTAGCCCAGAGCAGGCACAGGGTCAACGGATGATACTACTCATGAAGATCCAGTAGAATCACCTTTGGATAGTACTCCGGGTCTCTCTCGAAAGCGGCAAACCCGTATGGGGTTATCACGAAGTCGCAGCCGGAGAGATCTTCTTCCGACGTAACTGTCGCAGTTTCAACGGGAGCTGTTTCACCTGGAGTAAAAAGGTCGAAAACAGGAGCAGATTCCCAGCCCCGCTGAACCCAGATCCTTCCCTGTGCGTCCACTCCCATTGAAGAAGTAGCATAGTAGTGCTCCGGCGGGCTGTATTCAACCTCGGCAAATCTGGAACCCCGTCCCGAGGCAGCCATGGACTGGATACGGTCTTCAAACAACTGCATCTCAGCTTCGATCTCTTCCGGAGATCTTCGAACAGGTTCGTATTCCTGTAGAGAGAGAGGCTCTGCAGAAGAGCCGTCTATGGGAAAGACCTGTACCTCGTATTTTTCAGTAACAGGCGGGGAGAAGTAGATAATGCCGTTAAAAGAAACTATCCCGGCCTGGGGTTCCATGAACCTGGCGGCCATATTGTCCTGTGAGAAATTGGTTTCCTCCTCGAAGAGTACGCAAATGGTGTCTCTCTGCAGATCCCATGACATTACCCTCTGGGTAACGGTTCCCTCATCCCTGTTGAATCCGCCCTGCTCCCCTGCAAACCCTCTGTCAGTGGCGGTTATCACGAAGGGAGCCCTTTCAGTGAAATCCGATACCGTTTCAGAATGGGAAAAGTCATGGTTGAAGATCTCAACCTCCCTGCTGAATGGATCAGAAACTGCAATTCTTCCATCTGAAAGGCAGGCAACGGACCTGGGATTGAGAAACTCGCCGGGAGCCTCACCCTCTCCTCCAAAGGATCCCAGGAATTCTCCGTCAGGGGAGTACACCATTACTTTTTTCTTCTGTGAATCAAGGATGACAATGGTTCCGTCAGATGATATGTCCACGTCCTGAATTATTCCGAATACATAGTTGGAGTCGCCCAGTTCTATACCTATTTCCCCTGCAGTCTGAAGTACCGGACCAGAGGGCTGCAGAGGGGACTCAGATACGGTAGCAGCTTCATTTTCCCCACCGCATGAGGCAAGAAAACAAACAGCAATAGCTGCAAATGTCTTTTTCATGACCACCCTTTCAGTTGTTTTCCGGAATATAGTCTCATAGCCGGGGAGGAGATGATGTTTAATACAAAGCCCGCCTCCGTATTAGAAGGCGGGCAGCCAGACTCTCTGGTAAAGAGGGAGGATACCAGAATGAGTGACTGGAGGTTCCATAAATGTTTCAAGAAACATTGTGCCTCAGGTGATCTCTGTCAAGTACAGAAAAAGGGGGCTTTTGCCCCCCTCTGACTTTCCCTGGCGACCCGGACGAGACTCGAACTCGCAACTTCCGGCGTGACAGGCCGGTGCTCTAACCAATTGAACTACCGGGTCACACAGGGAGTGCAAATATTTCAAAATATTTTCAGTTGTCAAGGCCTGAAGTAAATATCCCGGGGCTTCCACCTCCTAATAAATTATGCTATAGTTTCATGAAAACTGAAAACCCGCATAGATAGTTAAAAAATATCACAAATGGAAAGGAGTAGAACATGAAAGTAGCATCTGCTCTTCTGCTGGGACTGGTTTCTCTGGGCTTTGCCGATTCCGTTGAAGTCGGTTCAGCAGAGTATGCCAGTAACATGCCGTTCTGCGCCAATTGAACAGAGTCACTACGCTACCAGGTGGTAGTGCCGTCAAGTGAATTTAGTGAACCAATGACCATCAACTCTATTTCGTTTTATCCTGATGCAGGTTACTCACGTGTGAATTTCACATCGTTCTATCTGCATATGGGTTACAGTTCGTCCAGCAATCTCACTGAGAACTACGCAGACAACTACGTCAGTGGAACCAGAACTGCCGTGTTCGAGAGAGCATCTGCCTTCACGGTGAATGCAACCTATCCCTGGACCACCATTACCCTGGATACTCCATTCTGGTATGATCCCTCAGCAGGCAACCTAATCGTTGAGCTGGAGTGGCCCGATGGTGACAGCGAGATATACACTTTTAACTTTGGTACTCCCGGAGTTAACAGCCTCGTCAAAGGCTTTTATGGTTTGAGTTCCGGTGATGTTTATCAGGAGTCTCCTTACCTGAAATTCGAGGGGCCACTAAACCTGAATCAAACAACCTTTGCAGGTATAAAGGCTTCCTTCAACTAGATTGTTGATGCAGGAGGGGGAAAATGAAATTTCTGGCTGTGGCTCTTCTTTTAGCGGCAATGGGTTATACCCAGTGCCCTCTGGGGTTTACTCCGGAAGAAGCTTGCAGTGCAGATAGCCCCTCCTGCGCTCTTTTTACCGATGCGAACGGTGACAACCTGTGCGACAATCCAGGGCCGCAGCCCGTTCAGGAAGATCCCGAACCAGAGCCAGAACTTGAACCGGAGACAGAGGAAACCACGGAGCAGGACCCCTTCTGCCCCCTTGGCTATTCACCTGAAGAAGCCTGCAGCGAATCCTCTCCCGGCTGCGCTCTCTTTACCGATTCCAATGGTGATGGCCTCTGCGACAATCCCGGGCCGCAGCCTGCCGTTGAAGAGGAAGAAACTCAAAACACTCCTCCTGTGGAGGAACCCGCCGAAGAGGAAACCTCTCCTGAAATAACGGCACCTGAAGAACAGGAAGTTCCTGAAGAGAACCCGATTCAAGACGAGTCTCAAGAAGTTGATACTCTTTTAGCAGATCCCTCTGAAGAACCAGCGGAAATCACAGAGGAAGAATCACAAGAGGATGAACCCCAGCTCTATACCTGTCCCCTTCAGTTTTCACCTGAGGAGGCCTGTTTTGAAGAGAGTCCGTCCTGTGCTCTATACACCGATCTGAATCGTGACGGGAGATGCGACAATCCCGGGGTTGTCTGTCTGGCTGAAGATACAACCTGCGGACTTGATGTCCCATCAATAATCGGCTGCCCCCTGGGGCTTCCTCCGGAAGGGGCATGTCCCGATTCCCTGGCCCTCTGTCCCCACTGGTATGGTGTTACTTCGAATATCAGATGTGCAAACCCCTCTGGTGGAGAGCGAAGGGTGAACATAGTTCTGATTACCCTCGGAGTTCTTCTTCCTCTGTCAACTTTCCTTTCGAGGAAGTTCTATGGAAGACGGTTGAAGGACAGGCTCAAGCGCAGCACATCACATCATGTGGTCAGGGGTGTTTCCCTGATGATACTTGGATTCGGTGTTCAGGGCTGCTTCTGTCCCCTTGGCTCTTTCCAGTACATTTTTACCGCTGAGGGCCTTACGTTCCTTGGAGTAAGCGGTCTTGTTATCCTGTTTCTGCCAATTGTTTTCAGTATTTTCTTCGGCAGGATATTCTGCGGCTGGGTATGCCCAATGGGAGCTGTTCAGGAATTTCTTTACCGGATACACGTGCCCGGGCGAATCTCACCCTCCGGCAGAATCCATAAAAAACTCCGCTATATGAGCCATGTGATGCTTTTAGGAATAATCGCGCTGATCTTGATGAATCGTTACGGTGTAATCGATCTCAGCTGGAGAGCTCCATTCTGTTACATCGATCCTTTCCACACCATGTTCACCCTTTTCCTCTCCGGCAGCCTTGTAATTGCAGGAATAACCATGATCCTCGCAATTTTCGTAAGAAGATTCTTCTGCCGTTATCTCTGTTTCTATGGAGCTGCGCTGTACCTGTTCTCGAAGCTGCGCCTCTGGAGCAGGATCAAGGGAACGAGGGAACCTCTTCCCGAAATGGATTCAGACGAAGAATTCGACAACTAGAACTTCACCAGCTTTAATGGTTCTATCCCGCTGCCTCTGATTCCGGCAAAGTAGATCCCCGACGGGACATTGCCCGTTTCCCAAACGATGGAATTTGTATTCTGACCGCCTGGAACGGAAATCTCCTGGATTATCCTTCCGGAGATGTCCCTGATCTCTATCTTCTGATTTGCACCAACGGGAGAGAAACAGTAAAAGGTAACAGCTTCAGAAACAGGGTTTTCCGATACGGAAAGACAAGGCTGCTGAACAGGACCGGATGAACCTTCTGCCGATGTACCTGATTCGTACACAGAAAAGTCGTCGATGTACCATCCCTCTCGGTTTCCCGAATTATCCGAGCCGAAGAGGAACCGAATAGCTCCAGGGCCCGCAAGGGAGTCGGGGAACACCATGGAATACCCGGTCCAGTCCACCGTGCCGCTGTAAACAGACATGCCTTCCGGGAAAGGGCCCGTGGAACCCGAAGCGATCTGGTGAGAGTATCCGGGAACCGGGAAGAGATCAACCCACTCATCCAGTCTTCGGTACTGAACCATTCCGCCGTCATAAGCCAGCGAAGAGCTGAATGCCTGGGCTTCCAGCCAGCTCCAGAAAGTGCACTCTCCGTTCAGGGGTATGTTGAAGTACGGGGTTTCAAGGTAGCCGTAGTGATGGTTGGAATAGTCTCCCGTACCAACGTCACCGCATTTGAAACTGAACTGTCCCCCGGGAGTGTGATTCCTGTGGTCTGAAACATGCCAGTCATTGGCCCAGCCCGCTTCGGCTGAGGAATATGACCATCCGAAGGAGTCACCTTCGAGATCGGTGGAAAGACCGGACCCCACGGGAAGACTGAAGGTGAACTGCTCCATATATCCTTCATCGGCCATCACGGTGAGGCGCATGTCGTAGACTTCACCTTCAGAAGCTGCAGGTGAAGCCATTACACTGAAGGAACCGTTTCCATACGAAGAAGACATGCCCTCTATATCCCCATAATCGACGTAATTGCCGGGAACTACCACATAGGGGCTAAGAGACTGTAGAATACCGAAGGCATTGAACAATGTGTTGTCAGAGAAGTTGGTCAGTTCAGCCGAGAGTTCGATGGTTTCTCCGGGTTCAAGACAGAAATCGCCGTCTCCTGCTGTTTCATCATCGGTTATGAACCAGGTAAGATCCGTGGCTCCTTCAGCGGTTCCCTGGACTTCTATCCAGTCCCAGTGGGCCCCGGGCTCGTCTCCCATTAGAAGACCAAAGGAACCCGTGGCAGGATACGGGTCAGTGGCGGAAAAAAACCAGAAATCACCTGTTGAGGGCACCTCAATCGAGAAATCAAGTTGTCCATCCTGGCAGTCCAGAGTAAGATTGTAATAGACACCCGATGGGAAGTTCTGATAAATAGTGCTTAGAGAAGAACCAAGCCGGCCATTTTCCACAAGTCTGATCCTGGCCAGATCATGATCAGGTGACACATAGGCTA
>CAZRCS010000080.1:0-8278 GCA_964598645.1 uncultured bacterium
ACCGTTCTCTTGCTGGGAACTGGTAGAGATTACAGTTTGGCACCCCGTAGTGGATGCTCTTAGAACTGATATACCGGTCAGATAAATCTTTTCTTCACAGCTCCCCATGTATATTGCTCGAAAGTCAGTTGATCACCAAATGCTGTTACAGTCAGCTCAGTAATACTAATGCCGAAATTTGAAAAAAGCTCAACATAGGTATTACTCACAAATCCATACGCTTCAAAACCAATCCAGGTTCCAGCGGGGACAGATTCAACAACATACGTAACAGAGGAATCCGCTCCCCCGAGGAAAGTAGGCTCTTCGTGCACATAGAAAAGTTCCTCGTATCCGCCGCTAAGATATTGCATTCTAAGATAGGCAGTGCATTCCCCGCTATTGATTACCGCATCCCAATTGTAGTCTACATTAATAACAAGAGAGTCTGTTCCATCCGGCACAAAGTACCACACACCAGGTTCACCATCGGAGCCCAAGCTGCCCTCGAACTGCTCATTCCCACTACAGTACGCACCCCAATACGCACCTTCGGCACCAAAGGTCCAGTCATCATTGTACCATCCTGATGGAATCTCCAGGAAGTTGGTTTCAAATACTGTACAGAATTCGGCAAATGCATTTGATTTCAAGATCACCATAAGAGCAACAACTAGAATGTTTTTCATCTCTACCCCCTGTGAACAAGCTATGCTTAACATACAATATTCTATCTCATTGTATATTAGCTTACTGCTCTAAAATACTAAACAGATTGCTGGAAGAGATAGGGTACCCCGTAGTGGATACTCTTAGAACCTTCGCTAGAAAATGAATGAGGCAAGAAAGCTTGATATAGCAATCAAAATAAAAAACGACATTAGCAAGCAAGAGCATGTAGATTTCGGTGCAGTCACTTTGTATGTCTTCTGCGCTCTACTTGTTGTAGATGAAGTATTTGCAGCTTCTTCCCTACTGGCAGTAACACTACTCCAATTAGGTCTGAATCCACCAACTACAAAACCAGGAGCCTTTCTCAAGAATGGTCGTACACCCGTAGCCACTTCTAAATACCCACCATCACTTGTATCTTGAAAGTCAGTGATATACTTCCATCCCTTATCTATTTTGGGATTTACAGTTGTGGGTAACTTCTCAAGAGTTTCGAGAATTTGCCTTCTATTTAATTTAGGGCATAACTCAATCTCATGGATGGCAAGTTCAAGATCATGTCTAATTCGTTCCTTATCGAAAGTCCATGCTCCATCCTTATCCATCTGACCATGACTTAACCAATTACCCCAGAGTATGGGCATATTTAACTTTTTGCAACCCCAGATATTAAGTTCATGCTCTTTCTCGCCAAAGCAGAACAGTTCTCTGTTATAAGCCTTCAAATAATCTCTATAGCATCCAGCACCGTGATACACCAGAGATGACTTTGTAGCAGCTTGCCCATTGATTAACATTCGAGAAGATTTCCATGAGCCAACAAGCTCATATAGATTAATCAGCAATTCAATTTCTGTGATAGGCAGTTTTACGCTATGTCGAGCCTTAGAATTCTTCCCAGTAACTGTATATGTTGGTATGTGGCCGCACATTTCAATTGCAGTTTCATAATTAGCGGAAGTACTCTTCCCAAAACTGATTTCTACTTGGGCAACATCGCCGACAACAACTGACTTATTCTCTTGATCAGCTTCTGTAACTGGATCAGCACAATGAGGACAGAAGGATGATCCATCTGGTATGGAATTTCCACATTTATCACACTTCAGCATGTTCATCTACTCCAATGAAAATCGAATTTACTCATTCGGCTCAATACATCTCTCGAGAACACGCATAGCCTTTTTATACTTGCTATCACTCTTGAGTCCCGCAATAAACGCTTTGACTTCGTTTTCTGGAGTTTCATTCAGCTTGTTATGCTTATTAAAAGCATTTTCTACTGCTTCTATGATTAAATCATTGGGAGTTTCAGCTTTGAACGTCAAGAGTTTAGTTTTTACTTTTTGTGCTGTATCGTGTTGCTCATCATCAGGATTGAAACTCTTCTCTTTAGCAGCTTCGATAATATCTCTTTTCATCCATATTGGACTATTCGAAGGAGTCTCCTTCAATATCTCCTTCACTCTTTTCGAAAGGTCTTTTCGTCTCTCCTTGCTTGACCAGTCTTCTTTCAAGCCAATTCTCGAATAGAGATAGCCAACTAGCCATCCGAGTACATGTTGAAATTCAGTCTTCAACCTTCCTTCTCTGCTTTTTGTAAGCATTTGATAGTGCTTTACATCTAGCGATATTATCTCTCTTAGCAATGCTACTGATTCCTCACCTATGCCAATCTTTTCTTCTTCATGCAGATAAAATACCCCTGAATAATACTCAGTGTAGTTGAAAATTCGTCTTATATAGTTATCGGCTTTCTCCTTCTCTGACTGAGAAAAGATTCTTGGATGAAACACTGATTTGCATTCATCGTTAAGCAACTTCAAAAGCACACTTCTCAGAGTTCTAATAGGAGCAATGCCTATATGAGTTGCTCTGCACGGTTTGCTTTTTCTACGGGCTAAATCGCATGATTGTGTTGTTACAAGAAAACCAAAACATCCTTCGCAAAGAAATTTCGGGTATTGCTCTTGAATAACTGTTCTCAGCTTTGAGGATAGAACAACAATGTCACCCTGCTCAAGATCAGATTTTCTCTTGTTGAAACGAGCTTGATATGTCCAGTGCATACAAATTTTATTACAGTCAGCTTAAGCTCGTACCTGTATCGTTCTTCTCTGGTTCCTGAGGAGCATACCAGAGTTTCACATACTCTCGAGGTTTGCTTGAGTTTTCCTTAATTACAATTTCTCTACAGTATGAAATCGCAATTCCTAGGGAAGAAAGCTCTGCTTCTATATTTTCAAGCATACCTCTTTCATAGTCAACGGTAGATTGCGCATCATCAACAGCGCAAGTTGTGCTGTCACTGTGTTCTTCTACTTTGCTATGCACGGATGTCCCCTCTCATTTCATATCCTAGCATATCGGTTGCTAATGCTCTTACAATCCGTATAGCATTATCATATGATCCTTCTAGCCATGTTACTACATCACTATTAACTTGAGATGGATTATGAATATTCACATGTAACGAGAACTTACCATTCTCGTGCGACTCAAGGTAAATATTCAGTATAACATTTTCTTCAAGAGGTATAGTACGCTCAAGCTTTCTCCTTTTTACCTCCTTGCCGAGTTCGTTTAATTTGGCATCAATTCCTGAGGTAATAATTTCCTCTGCTTCATCAGTTATAGTATCTGATGACAGTATGAAATTAATTCCTGCTGCAATAATAGGAGTTTCTGGAAGTTTGCGAAGAGTGCGTTTAGCAACCTCAATCGCTTTGTTCAAGGAAGCCAGTGTAGGTGGATCATCAATCGTCCCTATATACAAACTTTCCGATGATGGTCTGACCTCTATAGTTCCATCTGAGGATTGAATCCTATTGGGCTTTCCATAATTCAATGGAACAAGCACATTAACAGGATCACCTTCTTCTTGCTGGTACATTTCTCTGCTAATCCATTTTGGGCTAAGTATCCCTAGATTCCAATGTCCTATTATAAGAACATTGTACCCAGAAGGTTTAATAACAGGCATTATTTCTCCTATTCAAACTTGTCAACTCACCATATTGGTTCAACATCTAAGTAGATATAGTGAGGTCAAAGTTACATATCGTAAATAGTAGCTCTTAGAAACTTCTTTGTTCCATATATAGTTCTCCCATTGCTCTGCAACAATACACTTATCAGGAGTGATATACGAAGGATTGACAGTTCACTTGTGATGATCTATACTTCATCAGTCAGATATGCAGATGGAGATAGAATGACAAAGGTAGATCCGAAGTTCGGCAAAGAGTTAAGAAGGCTTAGAGAGGCCAAAGGCATCAGCCAGCGTAAGCTCGGTGAGATGGTTGGCCTTGCTTCCGGCTATATCTCCCGAATTGAGAGAGCAGAGTTCAAACCGCCTTCAGAGGAAAAGATTGTAGCAATGGCTGAAATCCTCGGAGCAAACAAGGATTCCCTTCTTGCTCTCTCCGGCAAAGTATCCTCAGATGTACTTGACGCTGTTAAGTCCAACCCGCTGAACATGCCTGAAATCATCAGACGCATTGAGGGTTGGGGAGAACTCTCAAACCTTGCAATGCTGTCTGTCAAGATGTTCGAGATTCTGCTCTCGGTCAACGAGAAATCGCCAAAGGAGCTTGATATTGAGAGCATGCTTGTTGGTAAGCAAATGTATGAGGAAATTGTAAAGCTCATACCACCTCCAGTTCAGCTTGAATTAATAACTTTCCTTCGTGGTCTTCTTGACATGTGGGAAGCAAATGTTACTCCAACGGAGGAGTAACTTTTTTTAGAAAGGTGATGAACATTGAATCATCAGATTCACAAGAAAGAAGAGAACTTCAACAAGGAGTCTCCGCCAGAATACGAAACCACAGATTTCTATCTGGCGTGTTTCCTAAGATCGAAAGGGTACTCAATTGCCAGTCTTGGAAGGTCTGGAAATCGAACCATCTTCAAGTTCGGAGATAAGCCGGAAAGGGAAAGTGAAATACTGGCTTACTACAACGGCGAAGGATTGGTTCCCCCCCTTTCCCTCATTTCTGCGATAAAAGAAATGAAGGCGCTTATACACAATGTGGGATAGGCAAAAATCAATGCAGATACAGCACCAAAAACAGGATGGAGAAAAATGAGAATTTACCTTTACACAATTGCGCTGATCAATGAATTGGTGCGCCCTGCGCCTTGCATGGAACTGGAGGCCAGGGTAAGAAAGAGAAAATGCTATGCAGAACTTGCTGGAAACTCAGGCATACCTGAATGCAAGGTATGAAATTGAACTCTCTGACGAACAGGTCAGAGTAGCAATGCACCGTCTCTCCCTTTACTTCAGGACACTTGCTAAGTGGCACGCTGAAGACGAAAAGCAACCTGCTTCCTCTGCTCTCCCTGCTAGAAGAGGGGAGTATGAAGATGCTTGCTAGAATTCTCACCCCTAAGAATCTTTCTCCTGAAAACTCCTATATCCACTTTCCAGAGAGAAGAAAGACTCTGTTACAGATCGAAAACAAGGTTTCTCAGCTTCTAACCTTGTCAGACTACTTACCTGTAAAGGTTGCCCTTGCAACCTATGGAGCAAACTTCCTGAACCAAGTCCCGCTCTGGATGATGATGGTTGCACCGCCTTCAAGCGGAAAGACTGAAATTCTTGGTTCAATGTACAAGTTACCCTTTACGGAGTCATTGAGTGATGTTACGAAAGCATCATTCATGTCAGGGACTTCAAAAAAGGATAAATCAAAAGACGCAACAGGCGGAATTCTGGAAGGAATTGGAGAGCTTGGGTTCTTCATTTTCAAAGATATGACTTCTCTTCTCTCTAAGAACAAGGATGCTGCTTCTGAGGTGTTCGCTATCCTCAGAGAAGTCTATGACGGTGACTATTCAAGGCACTTCGGTAATGACGGAGGAACACACAAGGAATGGCACGGGAGAATAGGCTTACTCGCTGCCGTAACCTCTGAGATAGAGAAGTTCCGTTCTGCCTTCAGCGCAATGGGAGACCGTTTTCTTACCGTGCGTGTCTACAATTCTCTTGACCTGAGAATGGAACAGGCACGGGCAGCGCTAAAGCATTCGGGAACAGAAAGAAGAATCAGACACGAACTTCAGGCACTTACCGGTGATCTGTTCCAAGGATTCAAACCCGATACTGATCTTGGAGTCAGTTCTCTTGGTTACATCCATGACAGCATTGTTCCTCTGGCTGGCTTTGTCGCTGCCTGTAGAACCCCTGTAGAGCGCAACAGTTACTCTAGGGACACAGAGTTCATCCACAGCATTGAAGGCTATGCAAGGCTCGCTAAACAGCTTTACGGGCTTTTCTGTGGCTGTATCACTATCGGCTGTTCTCTCTCAGAAGCATGGCTCATCACATTGCGTGTCGGTCTGGACACCATACCGGAACAGCGCTCAAAAGCGCTGGAAGACGTAATCTCTCAAGAGCAGGATTCAGGAGAAGGTGTGTTCACTGTGAAGCAATTACGCTCAACTACCAGATTGCCTCATAGCACAATCAAGAGAATCATTGAAGAGCTGTACTCAGTCAATGTTCTTGATTGCTCTTTCGGTACAGGGAATAGCCCAACTGATTACTGGCTCTCCGATAATTCAAGAGAAATGATCGACTCATTTACTCTGATTCCTGAAGAGCCTGTCTGTAATCCCGAAAATCTTGATGACCATATACCAACCCATAGTCATGAAGAAAAACGGGATTACAAAGAAACGGAGGTTGGCAATGCTGCATAACCTCAGTTTTCAAGATGAAAATCACGGTGTTTCGCTTTGGAAACACGGGAAAGTGCGAAAGGGAACCGTTTCCCGCACGTTCCGCAATGTGCTGCAATGCACGAAACACGGGTTTCAACATACGAAACGGGTTGCGGAACATGTAAGAAACATGGATTTCGCATGTTTCCACATTTCGCAACATGTAACGACATGCAGGGAATACCGTTACGGTATGCTGCGAACACTGTCTGCAATACTGTATAACGTATGCTGCAACATTGCGAACACGGGGAATTGCGGCGAAACGGTATCTTTCGCTATTGAATACACATGCAGAACAGAAAGGAAACATGAAAATGAACACGGGACGTAACATGCGCCACGCGTGCATTTACGCACGTGTGTCAACGGTGGAACAGGAAAAAGAAGGTTTCAGCATTCCCGCACAGCTGAAAATGCTGCGAAACTATGCGAAAAAGCAGGGTTTCCATGTAGTCCAGGAATACACTGACAGCGAAACGGCACGGAGTACAGGGCGAACAGGCTTTAACAACATGCTTTCGTACTTGGGAAAAGACAGTAAATGCCGTGTGATTCTCGTTGAAAAGACTGACCGACTTACACGAAACATGGCTGATTACCTTGCTCTCGACATTGAAAAGACCGGTATTGAGATACATTTCGTGCGTGAAGGCAAGGTCATGAACCGTAATTCTTCACCAAGTGACCATTTCATACAGGACATTGAGATTGCACAGGCAGCGTATTTAAGCCGAAACATCAGCTCTGAAGCACGAAAAGGTATGAGAGCAAAGGCTGAAGCGGGTCTTTACCCGTCTGTTGCCCCTATCGGATACCTTAACACCACAGGTGATAACGGTGTAAAGATCATTGTCAAAGACCCCGTAAACGCCCCTTTGATAAAGCAGATGTTTGAGGTGTACGCTGAGGGAAACACTTCAATCAGCGAGATAGCATCAATGCTTTTCTCTCTTGGCTTGCGCTCCAAGAAGGGAAACAGGATTAGCACCTCCACTGTTCACAAGATGCTGAGAAATCCCATTTACAGGGGAAAGTTCTTCTGGAACGGCGTTGAGTATGACGGGAAACACGAACCCATAGTGAATGCTTCCCTGTGGTTCTCCGTTAAGGATATGCTAGGGGAACGTTCCGTAGAGAAACCGAAACAGAGTTTCGATTTCGCATACAAGAACCTGATGAAGTGCGGTATTTGCGGTTGCTCAATCACAGCGGAACGCAAGAAGGGCAAATACAGCTATTACCACTGCACAGGACACAAGGGCTGGCATTACGGGGAATCCTCCGTAAGAGAAAAGAGTCTCGATATGCAGTTCTCAGCCTTTTTGCGGAAACTGAAAATTGATGAAGGCATAGTACCCTATCTTCTGAAGCATTTAGAGGAAGAGACACGGGACGAACGCAAAGCCCTTGAAGATGCAAGGGAAAGACTTGTTTCTCTGCGTGAGAGGCTTAGAAGGCGTTCTGAGGTTCTGTATGACGATAGGCTCGATGGAAGGATCACTGAAAGCCGGTTTGACGCTAAAGACGCTGAGATCAGAAGAGAGCTTGAACTGGTTGATGAACAGCTTTCAGACCTTGAAGCCTCTGCCCTGCGTGACCCACTGAAGCATGCAAAGGGCATCTTAGAACTCAATCAAAGTGCTGCCAGACTTTACGATAAAGCCCCAAATGCTGAAAAGAAGCCATTCCTTGAAAACCTATTATCGAACTGTACGTTACATGCGGGAACCATTCAGCCTGAACTGCGCTATCCCTTTAACATCTTTGCAGATACGAACGCAGCATGGAAGGCTTCCGGCGCTGTAACTACCGATATTTCGGCTGTGCATTCGCTTTGGTACCCCGAAGAGAATTCGAACTCACTTCACAAAAATGGATGTTAGACATTAGCTCG
>CAZRCS010000081.1:0-8226 GCA_964598645.1 uncultured bacterium
TCCCGTTTATGGTTCCCTTCCCATGAAACCCGCCAGTGGTTAAGATATCCGTGTTACTTTCTGAAAGGAGAAACCATGCCTGTGAGGACCAGAGCAAACGTTTCAGCTCTGTGGCTTTTTGCGCTGATCATTGCCGCTTTTTTCGCCGCGGGATTCCTTGTACCTTCAGAGCTTCCCTCGGGAGAGAAAAGTCCGCTGCCTTTCTTCATGTTCATGATGGGCGGGATTTTCCTGTTCATCAACCTTGCACTTCTTTTCAGGGGATTTCTGCTGAACAGGAGAAGGGCATTAATCGAGAAGAACTGGCTTACGGCACCTGCTGAGATCCTGCAGGCATCGGAAACCGGTGCCTACATTAACAAACAACCGAAAATCCGATTCAAACTGAGACTGGAACCCCCCGGGAGTGAACCACTGGAAGTGGAGCACGTTCAACTGATGCCACTTATGGCACTGCAAAAATTCGCTAAAGGGAAAAGGGTTCTTGTAAAGGTCAATCCTGACGATCACAGTAAAATTCTTCTTTTCTGAACAGGGAGGTGGGTTATGAGAACGGTGGTGAACTGGAGTGTGTTCGGCATTTTCGGCTTTATGATAGTGGGTTTCATAATTGCAGGTTTTCTGGTGTCAGACAATGCAAAGACAGATGACGGGTATCCGTTGAACATTTTCCTCTGGGCCATGGGAGGTTTTTTCTTTCTAACCAGCAGCAGTGTGATTATATGGGCCAGGTTATCGAACAGACGCAGAGCAAGAATAGAACAGACCTGGCTGGACGCGTCTGCGGAGATCATTGAGGTTTCCGAGACGGGTACCTACATTAACAATCAGCCGAAGCTCAAATTCAGGCTTCTGGTGAACTCCCCGGTGAGTCCTCCCTGCGAGGTGGTCCACAAGCAGGTGATTCCCCTTACTGCCCTGGCTCAGTATTCAAAGGGAACGACCATTGGCATCAAAGTTAATCCGGAAAAGCCCGACGATATACTCTTGGTTTAGCTGACCGATTTGATATGTTATTAAAGAATTGTCCACGCTTGAGTTCCTGAAATGGAGTGAATGTCATGGGATCCATTAGATCACTGATTGAAGATGCGAGAAAGCTTCCCCACGTACCCCTCAATTCAGCTGAAGCTTACAGCAGAGCAGTTCCGGAACTTGTCAAACACACCAGCAGCAGAATACTCTCAAGTGCCCTGTCCCGTGAGCTTACCGGTGGTAACCAGCGTTCTCTGATAGAGGACAACCACGGAAATCATGCCATGTTCATGTCAAATGTGTTCATTATAGGAGAGTATAAGCTTCTTGCCAGGACACTTCCCTGGGTTTACAAAGTTTATACGGCGCGCGGTTTTTCAGAGAAGTACTTTCCTGAGGTGGTTCGCTCGTTCATGGAGGGCGTATCTCTTTATCTTCCCCCTGATAAGTCGGAAGAGATCCTGACCATCTACAGATGGATGCTGGAAAATCATGAGCGGCTTCTGCTTCTTTCCGGTAGTTTATCTGACAGCGAAGCACCTGGCAGTTCAGAATGGCTTCAGAAGAAAACATCGTTCCTTAAGGCTCTCCTGGAAGGAGACAGCAGGAAGTGCCTGGAGATCTCCGCCCAATCGTATGATTCACCTTCTGATATTGAAGAGTTTTACGTGCAGGTTATCCAGCCGGCTATGTATGCGGTTGGAGTTCTCTGGGAAAACAATGAGATATCAGTTGCCCAGGAACATCTTGCCTCGGCCATCGTAACCCGTACCATTGGAGCTTCCAGTGTAAACACCGCAGTAGATCAGGACAGGAACAAAAGGGTTGTTGTTACTGCATGTGCAAGTGAATTCCACGAGATAGGCGCCTGGATGGTTTCCGACCATTTCGAACACATGGGATGGCATGTCAGATACCTTGGAGCAAATACTCCCGTTTCGGATCTCATGACTCTGCTTGAAGACTTCAAGCCTTCCATTCTTGCCCTTTCCGTAACCATGTCTTTCAATCTGGTTCACGCAAAGGAACTGATGAAAAGGGTCAGAGAGAACGAGAGGACCCGGAATATTAAAGTTCTTATCGGAGGAAGGGTGATCAACGAGAACCCTGAACTGTGTCAGACCCTGGGAGCCAACGGCTATGCCGAGGATATCTACGGAATTGACTCTGTGATAGGCGGCTGGGATGAACCTGCCAGATAAGCTGAGGGATACGGTAACAGATGTAATGTGCAGATACCTTTCAGACTCGGATGATCTTGCGGTTGCGGTATTCGATGAAAATCTCATGTTTTGCTACAGTAATAAATGTTTCGACAATCTGTTCAGTGCAGGTGATTCTTTTGCCGGGAGAACTTTTGCTGAGTTTCTTCCCGAGGAAGAGCGCGATCTGCTTCCCCTTGAAGACGATGAGGGAGTGTCGGCGTATTTTTCCCTGGAGAAAACCGGTTCTGCACTGAGGTGCAAATTATACAGAAGCGGTTCCAAATACATTCTTCTTGGGACCGTTACCAGTACCGATGACAGTGAAGTGTTCAAAAGAATGACCCGTCTGGCCAACGAGATGACGAATCTCTCCAGAGATCTGAAACGCAGGAACAGAGAGCTCAGGGAAGCCCAGTCGAAAATACAGACCCTCAGCGGCATTATCCCTATTTGTATGCATTGCAAGGAGATCAGGGACGACGAAGGCTACTGGAACAATCTGGAAGCCTTCATAAGCGAACACTCACAGGCAGAATTCAGCCACAGCATATGCAGCAAGTGCGAGGCCAAATATTATTCGGATGAATGACAGAACTCGGTTCTGCTTTGACCTTCACCCCCTCTTAATGTATCATTCTTCGAACTGAAAGAGGGGACGTATGGAAATCACCAGAGAACTCATTGAAAAAATGCCGAAGACCGACCTGCACCTTCACCTTGACGGGTCAATAAGGATAAATACCCTTATAGAACTTGCAAAACAGGAGAAGGTGGAACTTCCTTCATATACCGTTGACGGATTGTGCCAGACGGTATTCAAAAAGAACTACGAAAGCCTCGAGGACTATCTGAAGGGATTCGGTTATACCTGTGCGGTGATGCGTACCAGGGAGAACATAGAACGGATCTCCTATGAACTGGCGCTGGACAACCAGATGGAAGGCGTACGCTACATCGAAGTAAGGTTTGCTCCCCAACTGCATGCCGGGGGTGAAATGAATCTGCTTCAGACCATTCAGGCTGTGGACAGCGGACTGGCAAGGGCCAAGAGAGAGTTCAATCACCAGCCTTCCGTAATGCAGGGCGAGGAGCCCCCCTTCGAATACGGCATCATCACCTGCGCCATGCGCTACTTCAACAGACACTTCTCCGACTATTTCAATGACATCATTTCAGTTCACTCCTTCTCGCCTGAGCAGAAGATATTCGGCCTTGCTTCCCTTGAACTTGTGGGCGCAGGTATTCAAGCCAGGAAGGAACTCGATATTCCCGTTGTGGGAGTGGACATTGCCGGTCCCGAGAAGGGAAATCCACCGATTCACCACAGGGAAGCCTACATGCTTGCCCAGAGAAATTTCATTAAAAAAACGGTTCATGCCGGGGAGGCTTACGGACCCGAAAGCATTTACCAGGCCATAACGGAACTTGGTGCAGACCGGATAGGCCACGGAACATCGCTGTTCAACCCCGAGGCAATTTCCGATCCTGAGATAACCGACCGTGAGAGGTACGTGGATGATCTGGTGCAGTTCATTGCCGACAGAAGGATAACCGTTGAGGTCTGCCTTACCTCCAACATGCAGACCGACCCCAGCCTTGAAAGGCTTGAGGACCATCCCTTCCGGCATATGGTGGATAACAGACTGTCCTGTTCCATATGTACCGACAACAGAACAGTTTCCCATACAACGGTGACAGAAGAGGTGTACAAAGCCGTTACCGCATTCGATCTTTCCCTGAGTGAGCTTAAGAACATCATGGTTTACGGTTTCAAGCGAAGCTTCTATCCCGGTACATACCGGGAAAAGAGGGACTATGTACGGAAGTGCATGGAGTATTTCGAGAACATCGTATCCCAACAGGCTCGATGATAACCCGCCGGAAACTGAAAAGAATACCCAAGACCGATCTACACGTTCACATGGGCGGTTCCATAAGGCTTTCAACCCTCATCGACCTGGCAGTGGAAAGCTCAGTAGAACTGCCTTCATACACAGTGTCAGGATTGCGGAGAACCGCCTTCAAGAAGAATTACCGGAGCCTTGAGGAGTATCTGGAGGTTTTCAGGTACTGCGGTTCCGTGATGCAGAAGTATGAGAACCTTGATCGGATAGCCTACGAACTTGCAGTGGACAATCAGAATGAAGGGGTGAGGTATATAGAGGTCAGGTTTGCACCCCAGAGATACGCAGGAGGGGAAATGCGCCTGCCTGAGGTTTTCGAAGCAGTAAACCGGGGTTTGAGCAGGGCGAAGACTGAGTATAATGACAGGGAACCGGTTCTTAAAGGCGAGGAACCTCCTTTCGAATATGGAATAATTGCCTGTGCAATGCGGCATTTCACAAGGGATTCATCCCTTTATTTCAAGAGACTCTATGATGTTCACCGGTTTTCTTCGGCGGAACAGATCTACGGTCTGGCTTCCATCGAACTGGCCAACGCCGCAGCCCATGCGAAGAACCGCCAGAATTTACAGGTGGTGGGTATTGATCTCGCCGGGGCTGAGAAGGGTTACCCTCCCATTGCACACAGGGAGGCCTATGAGATCGCCGGCAGGAATTTTCTTCATAAAACAGTGCATGCCGGGGAGGCCTTTGGACCTGAGAGCATCTATCAGGCTGTTACTGAACTGGGCGCAGACAGGATCGGTCATGGGAAATCCCTTTTCAACCCTCAAGCAATATCAGATCCGGAGATAGTGGACAAAGAGCTGTACATAAGTGATCTGGTTCAGTTCATTGCTGACAGGCGAATTACCGTGGAGGTCTGTCTTTCTTCCAACATGCAGACCGATCCCGGTATAAGGGATCTGAAAGATCACCCCTTCAGGCTCATGCTGGAGAACAGGCTTTCATGCACCCTCTGCACCGATAACCGTACCGTATCCGATACCACCGTAACCGATGAATACATGAAAGCCATGAAGTTCTTCGATATCTCGGACGCACAGTTGAAAAACCTTGTTGCTTACGGCTTCAAAAGAAGTTTTTACCCCGGCACCTACCGGCAGAAAAGGAACTACGTAAAGAAGTGCCTGGATTACTTCGAGACAATTACAGCCGGTTAAGCCTGACCGCTCCCAGGAACAGTCTTTCGTAAGCCACCGTTCCCCCCAGGTCAGTGATCAGCTCGATGGTGCTTATCTCATGGTGATACCCGGCGGGGATAGGGAATACCAGCCAGTAGCTGTCCCCATCGATGAGTTCCGGCCTCCATGTCTCCCAGAGTGCCGATATCTCTTCACTTTTCATCCTTGAATCCGCCCATCTGCAGAAGGTTTCCACGGCGAAATCCGGGCTGGTTTCTCCAGCCATGGGAAGATCCATTGCAACAAACTCTTCCTCACCGGGTTGAACAGGGAAAACTCCCCCGGGGGTGAAAAGAAGGGCTTCACTCACTGCCTCAGGCAGGAAAACAGGATTCCCGTGGGTTCCCCACCGGAAGAAGTGATCCGTGAACTCCCAGTTAACGGTACACTCGTAGTAAAGGAAGTTCTCAGTGGTACCATTTTCAAAGGCAAGGGGAAGTGAGGGCACCGATCTCCAGGAGGGAAGGGCCCAGTCGAAGGGCCCGTAATAGACACTTTGCTCACTTGGGGGAAGTGATTCCTCAACCGTTTCTACCATCCCGGCCGAAAAACTCCATTCCATTCTTCCTTCCCATGAGCTGGAAGGCTCGGGATACATGAAGGTGAAGTTCTCATTCCGGGGCAGAGTCACTTTGAAGGTTCCTGAAAAGGGTTCTCCATGAATCCATACCACAGGTGCTTCTGCGCACATATCATCCGGGTAATCAGTTTCTGGCCAGGGTCCTCCGCAGAGGAGGATGCTGTTCTCCTGGAAGACGACAACGCCCCATTCATGCACTATGCTGAGGGTTCCGGGATCATCGTAGGCCACAACAGTATCAACAAGAAACGGTATAAGAGGAATCATAGTATCTCCTTTCGTTTACATGTAAGTACAATTAACGAACAGGGGTTATTCCGCAACCTCGGCTATCGGGTAGGTATAGCCATTTCTCATTCTTCCTTCAGAAGCAATATGTGCCCTGAGATACTGTCCGCAGTTGCTGCCTATTCTGTTCTCCTCCTGTTCTCCGATGCTTACTATCACATCGTATCCGGCATCTTTAAGGGAGGAGGTGATGGCATCTCTGTGATCCGCACGGAAAGGGTCTATATGGGAGGTCAAACCGTTCTCAGCAGCTCTGTACGTTGGATTAAGCGGCGTGATCTTAATGAGGAAAACATCAGGATCGAAGTGTTCGAGAAGGGTTTCCGCAGAAAGGGGCGACCCCTTTGCAAGGGCAAAGTTCAATGTAATTTTTCTGTCACCTGAAGAGTAGAACCTTTTGCCGTATTTGGCTATCTCACCCATTGTCCAGGTCTTAACCGGAATGATCTTCCTTCGCAGTTCAGGGTCCGTTGTATGGAGTGAGAACTGAAGCTGGAAACTTCCATTGCCGTAGAGTTCTTCCTTTACCTCTAGAAGATCGTGGAAAAAACTGCCTGTACCTTCAGGTGCAACGGTGGAGATCGAGGGCATGAATCCCGGAGCTTTCATTCGCCGGGGGAGGAAATTCAGCACGTGGATAACCGCCGGGTTAAGAGCAGGTTCGCCCATTCTGGCGAACTGCACCTTGAACTGCCTTGAGGGAACCTCCATGTCCGGGAAACGCCGTTTCACCATCAGTTCTATCTGGCTGTAGATCTCTTCTGCAGAGAGTCTGCCGTGATACTCGGTTCCAGCGTCGCACATGGAGCAGCCAACCGGACAACCGAAAAGGGTGGAAACGAGCAGCACCCATTTCTCTTCAATGGCTTTTGGCGGCTGAAGGGATTCAGCGCACTCGACTTTTCTGCCGTTATCTGACTCGACTATGTAAACCCTTGCAAGGTCATCCCTGCCGCTGGAGGCTGTGATCTTCATACGGACAGTATCCTCTTTCTGAGATATTCTGCGGTTTTCATTGCTGCTCTGACTCCGTCTCCGACGGCGATGGAAACCTGCCTGAATATTCCATTTGCACAATCGCCGCAAAGGTGGAACGAGTGGTCTTCAGGCGGCGAACATAAAAGGTCTTCGCTTACGAAGCCCACATTCGGTCTTCTTCCGCAGGCCACCACGACCACATCCTCGTTGAAACTGCTGAATTCCTTGTGGTTCGGGAACAGGCTTATTGAGAAATTTTCAGAAGCCTGTGTAAGAAGGTGCGGTACTGCTCCTCTGAAACCGCTTCTTGCATAGACATTCACTTCCATCTTCCTTGACAGAGTCAAAGCGTAATCAAGGGCTGCGTCCCCGCCTCCAATCACGGCAGCTGAACTGAACCTGCCCTCGGGAACATTTCTTACATGGTAGAAGATCCTGTCCGGATCCACTCCGGGAAGCGGTATTCGAACCGGTACCGTTCCCGATGCAACTATCAGAGAGTGCGATTCACATTTTCCTCCTGTCCAGCTTGTAAGGTAGACGCCAGCGTCGTTTCTCTCGACTTGGGCGACTGATGCCCGGATAAGCCTTTCAGGCATGGGGAACTGCTTTACCAGTTCCACACCGGTAACTCCGGATGTTACACCTGGATAGTTCCTGACCGATCCTGCGTTGAGCAGCAGCCCGCCTGGTTCATGAGCTTCAAGCACAAGGGGAGACAAACCGTACAGAGAGAGCTGACAGGCGGCGGCAAGCCCGGCGGGACCCGCGCCGACCACAACGGTCCGTTCAGTGTGCATTTTTCACCGCGGTGAGTACAGCTTCACCGCATGCGGGAAGGGCAAAGCCATGTGAAAGGTTGAGAATGGTGGCATCGTGGAGGTCCATGTTGTACGTTGCGGTGCAGTCCACAGGGAAAACCACGTTGAAACCGCGTGTAAAAGCTGCCCTGGCAGTGGTCTCACAGCACAGGTTCGTCATTACACCGGTTACCACCACAGAGGTTACTTTAAGCCGGTGGAGGCGATCCTGAAGGTCAGTGTGCAGAAATGCATCGTACTGGGATTTTACCATCACCCCGGACCGGGAAGTATTGAAAGCGCTGTGTATGG
>CAZRCS010000082.1:0-8163 GCA_964598645.1 uncultured bacterium
GAGAGCCGGCATGAATAACTGAGGAAACAAGCAGAATAGCAGGAATCAGGAGAGAGAGGATTGATTTCATAGAAATACTTCCCTTTCATGTTGAGGAAGATGCAATTTTACTAAAGAATATGAAAGAGGATATGGGGGGGGGCGTCAAGGGGCCTGAAATTACGTGAAACCATAGGGAAACAGAATCTGTCGAAACAGATGCTTTTAAGCTAATTTACTTGTTGACTATTCTGATTCTTCTCAGTTTCCTTTCGGTGATTATCTGACTGTGCCAGTTATCTCCCAGGGCAAGCACCTGCTTTCGGAAATCTTCTGGGAGTTTCAGCAGGCACAGCCACTATGTGATTCTGTCAGGCGAAATCCCATGCCTTTCAGCGAGCTGTCTTCTGGTTAGGTTGTTACGAACCATCTCTTCATTCAGCTCCATAGCAACGATAAGAGGGTTACGGAATGTCTTTCTGGGTTTTAGGATCGGAAGGTCAGGACGCCTGAAGCAAAGGATTTTAAGCGGCTCTGAAAAGGTTCGACTGTACTGACACTCGGTGTGCCAGAAAAGCTTATGAGTTGTTTGACCAGTGGTAACAACTTCCTGATAACAGTTCATTATTGAGGCCTATTCAGTCGGAGACTTCTCTTTCCATCTCCTCTGACCGCTCACTGAGTATTTTCAACATCTTTTCTATTTTCCTAACCCTGGTGGCGGTGCTGTTCATCTGGTACTCTATGGTGTTCAGTATCCAGAACTGGTAGTGTTCCACCTTCTGCTGACGGTGTATCATCCAGATTATCTTCATTGAAACCAGGAGCAGAGCGATTTCCACGCTGAAGAGCTCGGGAATGAAATCGATCTGCATGTGAAGAGCGTGACGCATTACGTCGAAGGAGAAGAACAGGATAACCAGTACGGCGAATGTTATGTTGATGACCGTTTCCTTTTGCTTGCTTCCGGTACCTCCTATCTGGCCGATGATCTTCCTTACGGCTTCCTTCTCCTGCTGATACTGGTTGATCTCTTTCTGCAGGTTTTTTTCGTCGGTCATGACGTTCCTTCCCGGTTATATTAAAAGCAGCAGTTATCCTTTGCCTGTGAAGGGGACAGTATTGAGAATTCTCCAGATAGTCAACAGTATTAAAGGGGGAGGTGCAGAGAAGCTTGTCTGCGACCTTCACCGAATGTACCTGGACCTGGGGCATGAATCTGCTGTTATTGCCCTTTCAGGCGCCGCTGAGGGAGAGTTCTTTCATTCGGCGGGTTGTTCCTCTCCCTATGGCCCATTGGCTGCATTCAGGGCTTCCAGGCTGTTCAGGGAGGTTATGCCCGGGGCGGATGTTGTTCATGTGCATCTCTTCCCTGCTCTGCTTACCGTTCCCGGGGCTCTTCGACGTGCCGGTTTCAAGGGGCCACTTTTTGCAACGGAGCACAGCACCTCCAACAGAAGAAGAGGGACACTCCGGGGCAGAATCCTGGACAGCTTCACATACAGACCGTACCGCAGGATTATCTGCATAAGCGAAGCCGTGGAGCATAATCTCGTTTCATGGAAGCCTTCGGTGAAAGGCAGAACCACGGTTATTCACAACGGAATACCCCTGGATCGTTTTACCGCTGTAGAAAGAACGTCCTTTCATGATCCTGCGGTCATCCTTTCTGTTGGCAGGATAACCGAGGCCAAGAACCTGTTCAGAGCACTTGAAGCAGTTGAAATGCTCTCTGTTACTTCCACCGTTCCATTCTTGTGGAATGTGGCCGGCGACGGACCACTGCTCAGCACTTTGAAAGAAAGAGCTGCAGACCTCGTTTCAGCAGGTTTCGTCAGGATTCTGGGAAACCGGAATGATGCACCTGAGCTTATGAGGGATGCTGATATACTGTTCATGCCTTCGCTGTGGGAGGGTTTCGGGATAGCCGCCGTCGAGGCCATGGCTTCCTGCCTTCCGGTGGTGGCAGGAGACGTACCTGGTCTTCGAGACGTGGTTGGACCGGATGCCGGAGTGCTTGTGGATCCCATGTGTGAAGGTTCCCAGGCGGATGCCCTTGCGCAGCTTCTTGCAGATCCGGGTAAGGCTGTTGCCATGGGCAAGGAGGGCAGGAAGAGGGCTCTCTGTTATTCCATAGATAACTGTGCAGAAGAGCACCTGGTACTTTTCAGGGGAGCACTGTAAGAAGGGGTTCCCCCGGTATTCTTTTCATGACCGTTCCCACTATGGCTGCACTTTCATCGCCGCACTCTCTCAATGCTTCCAGGGCTTCTTGGGCCTGGTCTGCCCTTACAGCAGCAAGAAGACCACCCGAGGTTTGAGCATCAAAAAGGATGTCAGCGCTGTGGGGAGCTATATCGGTGTCTATCAGTACCTTTTCTCCTACGTACTTCCTGTTCTGGGCTGAACCCCCTGGGAAGAATTTCTCCACCAGGTCCATGGTTCCCTGGAAAACAGGGATTTTGCTCCGTGCGAAAACCAGACTGACACCGGCTGATTCCGCGAAGGCCACAGAGTGACCCAGAAGCCCGAAGCCTGTGATGTCCGTCATGGAGCTTACGTCGTAGTTCCTGAGCACGTCACATGCGTACATGTTCAGGCGTTCCATGGATTCGATAACAGGACCCATGATCTGGGGGGACAGGGGAGATGCCTTGTTGGCGGTAGTAATTATTCCAACCCCCAGGGGTTTTGTCAGTATGAGCTTATCACCTGGTCTTGCCATGGAATTTCTTTTTGCAAGCTCAGGATGTATTACTCCCGTTACACTGAGACCGAAGAGCACTTCATCCTGTTCGGCGGTGTGTCCTCCCACAAGAACCACACCGGCTTCAACCAGCTTTTCGCTTGAACCTGTGAGTATTTCCTTAATGACCTCGGGATCGAGTTTCCCGCCGGGGAAGCAGAGAAGGTTCATGGCGGTTATGGCCTTTCCCCCCATAGCCCAGATGTCTGACATGGAGTTGGCGGCAGCTATCCTTCCGAAGGTTTTCGGGTCGGCAACCACAGGGGCGAAGAAGTCGACTGTCTGAACTAGAGCGGAATCGTCGGTGAGACGATACACCCCTGCGTCGTCCATGGTGTCCATTCCAACTATCAGATTGGAACTCTTTACCGATGGAAGTCTTTCAAGTATTCCCGACAGCCTGCCGGGGGCCATCTTGCCGGCTCAACCTGCGCAGGCGGCATAATCCATCAGGTTGACACCTGTAGTGTTCGGCCTGAAAGTACTCTTCATTCTGTCGCAGTAAACAGGGGAACCCACGCTTTCGTGGAACTCCCTGCATGCTTCACAGTTGCCGAACCTTCGACAACCTGTGTTCGGGCAGGGGCAATGGGTGTGCATCTCACCTCCTTTCAGGGTTTCGGGTCAAGGCGGTAATATACAGGTTCAGCGGTTTTGTGAAACCTCGTCAGTAACCTCTTGCAGACTGCCTGAAGTCTATTCGGTCTTCTCTGAAGGTTATCTCGGCTTCGTCCCTGGTCATCCCGTGGGTTACATAACCGAAGTCGCCATTCAGATATGGGGAGCTTACCCGGAAGTGACCATCACTCGAATAGAATGCTGTGAAGGTTATTGTTTCTCCAGGAGCCAGATTTCTAATGTTCCAGGTGCTGTCGCACACGGATACAGTAATTTCGGATATGGTTTCGTCGGTGTCATTACTGATCATGATCCTGTTATCCAAACTGCTGCAGGCTGAAATCATCATGAGAGCAACTGCCGCCGAAAGTATCCGTTTCAATTCAGTTTCCTCCTCTGTACCCCTGGGCTCTTTCATTACATAATTGAACATAACTCATAACTGGAGGTTCAGCTTGTTTACCTGTACTCTCTTTTTCCTGACCATCTTTGCCCTTCCTGAGATAGTAAGTGTGCAGAATGCCCCGGATGATGCTGGAACAACGCTTCTCATCGAGATCGATGGTGCCCTGGATGTTTCTGACAATGCTGGAGCGCTTCTTGTTCAAAGAAGGGAGACAGGTTCCGACCTTTGGAATACCGTTCTGGCCGAAGCTCTTCCCCTTGAATCTCCCGTTCTTGCCGACGGTTATGATCCTGACTTTCCCATTGAACCCATGGTTTCATATGAGTACAGGACCATTACCTTCACAATGGAGGGTGATTCCCTGTTTAGCGGTGTGTTCACAGAAGCAGAACTCGCCAGGGGAGAATGGTTCAATGTGAGTGAGATACCTGTTCTGATAGGCTGCATTCTTTTTCTCGGTATGATTCTGTTCTATTTTCACAGGGCTCAGCGGGGAGTTGACCTCTACCTGCGTCCAATAGCAGGCATCGAGGCCATCGATGAGGCAATTGGACGTGCCACGGAAATGGGCAAACCCATTCTTTACGTGCCGGGTCTCTCAACAATTGGTGACGTGGCAACCATTGCCAGTCTCACCATTCTGGGCCGTGTGGCAAAGAAGGTCGCCGAGTATCAGACGCCGCTTCTGGTGCCGAACTGCGATCCCATTGTATACACCGTTGCTGAAGAGACCGTGAAGCAGGGCTACCTGGAAGCAGGAAGACCCGATGCCTACGAGAATAACAGCGTGTTTTTTCTTACCCAGAGTCAGTTCGCATACGTGGCCGGGGTAAACGGAATAATGATGAGGGAAAAACCCGCTACGAATTTCTATCTGGGAATGTTCTGGGCAGAGTCTCTCATCCTGGCTGAAACCGGGTCTCTTTCAGGGGCCATACAGATAGCCGGAACGGATGCGGTGACGCAGCTTCCATTCTTCATAACCACCTGTGACTACACCCTTATTGGTGAAGAACTTTATGCTGCAAGCGCCTATCTGGGCCGTGAACCCAAACAGCTGGGTTCCATAAAAGGCCAGGATGCCTGCAAGGCTGTGGTGATGGGCTTCATAACTCTGGGCATAATACTGAGTATCATCAGCGCTATAACCGGCAATGAATCGGTGATGTTCCTCAAGGACTTCCTCAACCTGTCAAATGGCTGACCTTCTGGTTCCCCTTTATGGGCTTAAGGATCTTTCCATTCCTTCGGGGTTCGAGATCAGAAGGCCCATGGCCAGCGAAGGTCTTTCTCTTCAGATGTGGATTTCAGAGAGCTTCAGCGAAGGCTGGGCTTCGGAGATACTTCCGGGAATCTCCAGAATCCCGTCCAGTGTTTTGGTTGCTTTGGAAAAAAGTTCCATGTCACCGGCTGGTTTCTGCGGGTGGGACTGTACCGCCCTTGGTTTCCTCGGACCTGTGGGAGTGGCAAAAGCCCACAGAAGAAAGGGTCTGGGCCAGGCTCTTGTGCTTTCCGTTCTGTATGCCATGGCGGAACAGGGCTATGGGTATGCAGCGGTTGGAGACGCAGGTCCCGTTCATTTTTTCCGTAAGGTATGCGGTGCAGTGGAAATACCCGGAAGTAAACCTGGTATCTACAGGAATAGGATAGTATGGAAATAGTACCAATGGAGCCTGATCATTACGACGCGCTTGTGAAGCTCTGGAGTTCGTTTCCGGGAAACTCCATGACCGGTGCCGATTCGCTTTCGGGTTTTCTTCTTTTTCTTCAGACAAACGGCGAATACTGCTTTTCTGCCTTCTCAGATGGTTTACTTGCGGGCTCTGTCATGGCCGGTCACGACAGCCGGCGGGGTTATGTCTACCACCTTGCCGTAAGGGAGGATCTCCAGGGTCAAGGTTTGGGCAGAGCCCTCATGGAGAGCTGTGAAAGGGCTCTTATTGATGCGGGAATAGAGAAGATCCACCTCTTCATCTATTCGGACAATTCCGCGGTGGAGTTTTACAGGAAGGCCGGCTGGCATCTTCGCTCTGATATAGAGGTCATGAGCAAGGTTCTTCATGGTGACAAGTACACGGGTACAAGGATGAAAGAGAACTGATCAGCCAGCCATTAGCTTAACTGCCATTCCCAGCAGGGCCGCTGCCAGCACGACCTTGATCCATTTCGAGCCTGCCTTCTGGCTGAAATTGCTTCCTAGAACGCCACCGATTCCGTTTCCCGCAGCCATGAAGAGGCCGGGAACTATATCGATGTTTCCCCCGGCTGCGAAGACGGCAATGGACGGGATGAGATAGACTGCAATTATGATCACTTTCAGGCTGTTCGTGGCTGCCAGTTCAAGCCCTCCCACCAGGGTAAGGCTGAAGATAATGAGGTAGCCGGTTCCTGCCTGTACGAGCCCCCCGTAAAAACCAATGAAAAGGAATATTATAGCCTGGAGCCATTTTCTCTTAAGAACGGTTCCGAAGCACCTTTTGGGGTGGTGGAAGAAGACCACCGCAAGCCCCAGGAGTATTGCACCTGCCAGTATTCCCTTGAAGACAGGGCCTGGAAGCTGCAGGGCGGTGAAAGCCCCCGCTATGGCTCCGGGAACAGCAGCGAGGCCCAGAAGCAGGCCGTTTCTGATGTCGCGTCTACCATGCCTTCTGAAGTTTCCCGTTGCAATGAGGTTCTGAATGAGCACCGCCACTCTGTTGGTGCCGTTTGCGGTTACAGGGTCCATGCCGGTGAGTATGAGCAGAGGAAGGGTTATCAGTGAACCGCCGCCTGCAGTGACGTTCATGAAGCCGGCAAAGACTCCGGCGCCCAGAAGCAGTAAGTTGTAATGCATCTGCGAAGTATAAACCCCCGGGCGCCCCGCTGGTAGCTCTACTCACCGGAAGCGGCTGGTTCTATGAGTTTCATTCTTTCCAGCCTGGCCAGCAGTGAGCCTGTGCTTCTGCCGAATTCCTTTGCAAGGTCTTCTACTTCAGTTCCCTTTTTGAAGAGCTTCTCAAGTTTTTTCTCTTCCTCTTCGTTCCATTTCATGAATGCCCTGGGATGGGTTTTTCTTATCTCTTTTATTTCTTCCCCACGGCGGCTTTCCGACAGTTCTTCGATTATCTTGCAGGCCTCTGCCAGGGTTTCTCTGAACTCTTTCACCGATTCTTCGAATACGATGACCTTCTGCTGCTGGAAGGTGCCGTCTTCCTGACGGCGGGAGTCGGTTATGGAAATGTAGTAGTGGTCGTTTATCGCCTGCCTTGAATCGATGAAGAAAGTGTTTCTTCCGGCGGAGACCCTTCCCTCGAAGAGAGTTTTGCGTTCTTCAGACATTGTTCTTCCTTTCTTTTTGTGGTAAACATGGGTTTACGCTTAAAGTTACCGATATCTTCCCTGCTTTTTCAAGTTTTTGCTTTCCAGCTTGACATCCGCCTGTTTTTCCCGCACACTAGCCCAATGAAAAATCCGCTTCCAATGAACATGCAGGAGATGGAGAAGCTTGGCTGGGAAAGCCTGGATATTCTCCTTGTAAGCGGTGATGCCTATGTGGACCACCCTTCCTTCGGAATTGCCGTAATCGGCCGTGTTCTGCTTGCGGAAGGCTACAGGGTAGGGGTAATAGCCCAGCCTGACTGGAAAGACCCTGATTCCCTGGCGGTAATGGGCAGACCACTGCTTTTCGCCGGGGTGTCTTCAGGAAACATGGACTCCATGGTGAATCACTACACTTCTCTGGGACGGATCCGATCCAACGACGCTTACTCCGAAGGGGGAAAAGCAGGAAAAAGACCTGACAGGGCACTTCTTAAATACACGAACTGTGTGCAGAGGGTGTTTAAAGGTCTGCCGGTGGTACTTGGGGGCATCGAGGCAAGCCTGCGCAGGGTAAGTCACTACGATTTCTGGAGTGACAGGCTGAAGAAATCGATTCTATTAGACTCCAAGGCGACCATTCTCGTTTACGGAATGGGTGAAAAGCAGATCGTGGAAATTGCCAGGAGAATTGCCTCGGGTGAGTCTCTTTCCGGTATTCCCGGTACTGCTGTGGCGGTTCATGCAGGTTCCCTTGCTCCTAAGCCCGGTGATGTGGAACTCCCTTCCCATGAAGATCTTCTTGATAACCGGGCTGAGCTTGTGAGCCTTACCAGAGCAGTTGAAGAGAATCAGAATCCATGGGTGGGATCCAGACTTATACAGAGGGCTGACACCAGGGCAGTTATCATGGAGCCGCCGACACAACCGCTGACTCCATCTGAACTGGACAGTGTGTATGAACTTCCCTACACCAGGATGCCTCATCCTTCTTACACAGGTGAGATACCAGCATACACCATGATCAGGGACTCCGTTACAGTGGTCAGGGGGTGCAGCGGGGGCTGCAGTTTCTGCGCCATAGGACTGCACCAGGGAAAGTATCCCGTGAGCCGCT
>CAZRCS010000083.1:0-8046 GCA_964598645.1 uncultured bacterium
TTATGGTGGTACTCTTCGCTTCACTGCTCCGCTGGGAAAAACTGACTGGAAGAAGAATACTGGGTCTTCTTCTGGGGCTTGCAGGACTGATCCTGGTTACCGGAGCCCATACCATGTCAGTGGATAAGGGCACCGTTTATGCACTTCTTGCCTCTCTGACCTTCGCGATTTACATCCTCATTGGAAGAAAGGCTTCACTTGGAACAGATCCCGTAACGGTGAATGTGGTTTCGTTTGCCTTTGGAATAGCCGGGCTTTTCCTCTGGCTTCTCATAAGGGGGGTGGACGTGGATCCTCAGCCCCTTTTCAGTCATCTGCCTTCATTCCTGATCCTGGGGGCAGGTGTCAGCGGCCTGGGCTACATAACCTTCATCACGACCATAAGAAAGCTTGGTGCCGGGAATGCATCCACTGTCTTTCTACTGAAACCGGCGGTTGCCACCGTACTTGCCGTTCTGCTCATCAGCGAATCGGTCTCTTGTCAGTTTCTTGCAGGGCTCATTTTATCCGGTGCAGGCAGCTGGCTTGTGGCTTCGACCAAATCTCAGGCCTGAACTGAAGCTTTCATGAACTGAACCCTTCGGAACTCAGCAGGATTCCCTGTTCTGGAGGCGGAAAGTCTTCCTCGGAACTCGTCAACTGAGTTGTAGTTGTGTTTTCGCATCCAGTCTGCCAGGAAGCCATGCATGTCAGAAAGAACCTGCAACCCGCCTGTATAAAGTGCCGAAGAGACCTGTACCGCATTTGCCCCTGCCAGGAGGTGTTTTACCACGGCAGAGCCATCGTGTATGCCGGTGGTGGAGCATATATCGCATGAGGTAAGCGGACTGAGAAGGCTTACCCAGCGAAGAACCGACTGGGTTTCCTCAGGGCTTGAAAAATGCGTTCCATCCTTGACCTTGAGGTTTTCTATATCGAAGTCTATGCTGAAAAACCTGTTGAAAACCACTATTGCATCGACTCCGGTACCGTCAAGTTCGCTTACGAAACCTGATACGCTGGAAAAGTGGGAACCGATCTTCACGGAAACAGGAATGGAAACCTGTGATTTGATGTCACTGATTATGTCCAGAATGACATTCTCGTTTTCCCTTCCTGTGCGTCTGGGGTCCGAGGGCAGAATGAAAGCATTCAGCTCTATGGCAGGGGCTCCTGCACTCTCGAGTTTCTTTGCGAATTCCACCCATTTACCTGTGCCGAAGCAGTGTATGCTTGGTATGACCGGTATATCCGTGGCATTCCTGGAGTTCTCCAGAAGCTCTAGGTACTGCCCGATGGCGTTCTGCATGCCGTAGCTGCTTATGTAATCAGCAGCTTCAGGGTACCATCTGTCATCGGTCATATTGCCGAGTTCTGCTTCGATCTGCTCCTCGAAAACCGATTTAAGTACCACCGCACCTGCACCGGCATCGGCGCATTTCTTAACCTTGTCAACTGAACCGGTAAGACCGGAACTGCCTACTATTACGGGATTACGAAGTTTCAGACTCATATACACGGTGGAAAGGTCCATCAGTTTTCCCCTTCTTTGGTTTCAGTTTTTATTAAAGGAAACATATCAGCGCAGGGCGAAATTGAACAGACCCGGAGCACTCATCACTTTTCATACATGGTGATGCGATTGCGCCCCTGCTGCTTGGAAAAGTAGAGGGCTCTATCAGCCCTGTTAACCAGTTCCGACGAATGCTCGCTCTTGCCCGGGACAAGTGTAGCCAGACCCATGCTCACCGTTACTCTGTCTGATATTCTTGAAGCGGAGTGGGGTATTCCAAGGGTTTTAACGGCTGTTGCTGCGGCCCTTGCAACGTTTACAGCTCCTGAACTTCCCGTTTCGGAAAGAACGATGACGAACTCTTCCCCTCCGTATCTTGCAACAAGGTCAGTGGATCTGTTGGCAGTTGAGTCAAGAGCGTTTGCAACTGCCCTGAGACATTCATCCCCTGTGATATGCCCGTATGTGTCATTGTAGAGCTTGAAAAAGTCTATGTCTATCATGATGATTGAGATAGGCGCAGATCTCCGTTTGCACCTGCTCCATTCTGTTCCGAGGAACTCCTCGAACCTTCTTCGATTGTATATCCCAGTTAGTCCGTCTGTAACAGAAAGGGTACTCAGCTTCGAGTTAGCTTGTTCGAGCTTTCTGTTTGCAGAATAAACTTCGCTGTTCATGATTTCCAGCTGAGCCTCCATGCTTGCTATCCTGGTGGAGTTGAATATCTGCTTGTCCAGCCTGTGGAACTCCATGTGGTGATGGAGTGACTTTTCGAAGTCGCCTGTTGCCCTTTTCAGGTTGGAGAGGCACATGTGGTTTTCCCTGAGAGCTGTCTGTGAATTCACTTCCTTTGCAAGCTTGAGCCCTTTTTCAAGATAAGCCGTAGCATTTTCATACTCTTCCATAACGGTGTAAAGACTGCCAACTGTGTTACATGCCCTTGCCGTTTCCAGTTTCAGGTTCAGTTTTATCTTGATATCCAGGGATCGCAGGTAGTATTTGAGGGCTCTCTGGTACTTCTGCTGATGTTCATAGATCATGCCGAGATTGTTGAGACAGAAGGATATACCCAGTTCATCACCCATGGACTCCCTTATTTTAAGTGCTTTCCTGTGGGATTTCACACTCCTGTCGTATTCAGCCAGGTGATGGTAGCAGGTTCCAAGATTACTGTATGCGTCTGCGATAACCGTTTCCTCATCGAGTTCCTCTGCGATCGAAAGGCACTTGAGATAGTATTGCAGGCCGTCGCTGTACTGTCCCATGCTGTCGAAGATGTTTCCGATGTTGCCGTAGAGTTTCACAAGATTGCTGCTTTTGTTTCGGGAGGATTCTATCTTAAGGGATTTCATAAGACAATCCAGACCCCTGTCGAAGCTGCCTATGTTCCTGAAGGCTATCCCAAGTGTGTTGAGGGTGCTGCTGATGCCATCGGTATCCTCAAGTTCAGTGAAAATCTCAAGGGCTTCCCGGCTCTTCTTCACTGCAGACTGGAGATCTCCGCTGCGCAGGTGATAGAGTGCACTGATGTGCGAGGCTCTGGCGGTTCCCTTTGAATAACCGGCTCCTCTGGAAAGAGACTCTGCCTTCTCAGCCGTTTTCAGGCTTTCTGCAGGATCACTCACCGAAAGCGCAAAAGCCTTCTGGTTCAGAGAATCTATTCTTTCGACCAGTTCCTTTCTTATCAGAAGATCCTCAACCGGTGAAGCCAAAACACTCTCCATTCCATGGGGTCTGAACTGGTTCTTTTCAATTCGCGCCCCGGTAACATGAGGTCATTGTAATTCAGATTGATTCAGATAATAACACAGGATATGTTTCAGGGAAAGAAGGAAGGAGCATCATGAGAAGATCTGCAGCTTTGTTGTGTCTGTTTTTCGCACTGGAAACCCGCGGGGACATTCCGGACCATACCGCATCATGGAGGTCCTTTGAAGTAGCCTCGGGCATCGGCAGTGATTTTGTGGTGAAGAGCGCAAGAGAGGCTGACTACTCTGGATTCCATTCGGTGGTTTTCAACAGTAACGGGGAGTCGTGGAACTGGAGTCTTCTCTCCATGAACAGGTATGGAAAGGTTACAGGCAGAGCGCTTCTTCTCTCTGACCAGGGTGAACTTGAGCACTGGTTTACCCCCTGCTTCATCGACGGGATGACCCTTTGTGCAGTATACGGAAGCAGGCTGGGTCCCGGACCCGCCACCCTGCTCACTTTGAACTGCAGAGATCCGGAAGACAGGTCCGAGGTGGAACTTGCAGGTCCTCTTGCCTTTTATGACGAGATTTCACTCACATCACTGGAGCACCTTGAAGACGGCGGTTTTCTTACCTCCGGTGCCGGCTACAGTGAAGCAGGGGGAACGGCTTTCTTCACCGGGGAAATAGCAGAGGACGGCACGGTGGTATGGCTTAGGGAGCTTCCTGAATACGAATATCTACAATTGGAGGACACCACCCTTGAGATTCTCAGAGACGGCAGTTTTATGCTGTCATTCGAGGAGGATGCCTTTGCTTCAGGAGTTGCCGTTGCCCGTCTCGATGCCCGTGGCAGCGAATCCTGGAAGACCTTCGTGGAGCTTGACTGTGAGTTTACAGCCGTAGTTAATGATTTTCTGGAGCTTGAGAACGGAGACATTCTTTGCGCCGGTACCTTCGACCAGCTTGGAACCATGACCCTGAGAGGGATTCTGGTTTTATTCGATCCGGCTCTGGAAGAAATATGGAAAAGAATTGACTGGTATAATGATTACACGGAGTTCACCTCTCTCGAGTTGACTGAAGAAAACAAGATACTCTGTGCCGGCTGGACGGGGACAAGCGCACAAAACATCTTTCAGGCAGAAGACATGAACGTGCTTTTTGCCTTTGTGGACGCCCCGGGTAATTCGATTTACGCCATTGAAATCGAGGAAGAGGGGAATCAGCGTCCCTGTGCTGTTTTTGAAGGTGGATTTGGAGAGTACTTCGTTCTGGGTGAGTGCAGTCCCGAAGGCGGGGGAGACTCGGATGTTTTCTTCGGAAGGGTTCTTCTGGACCGGTAACCGGTCTGTTAAAAAAAGGGGGCATCCGGTGATGCCCCCTTTATAAGGATCGACTGGGCTACAATACTTCTTTGATCAGTTTGCCGAGTCTTCTGCATCCCTCGATTATCTTTTCATCACCGCAGAAACTGAAATTCAGCCTCATTGAACGGTGATTGTCGTTATTGGGGAAGAATGCGCTTCCGGGAACGTAGGCAACATTTTCCTTTATGGCCATGTCGAAGATGTCATCGGTGCTTACTCCTTCTGGAACTGTAAGCCAAAGGAAGAGACCTCCTTCGGGTTTCGTCCAGGTTACTCCGGGTACATCTCCAAGGTTCTTTTCCAGTTCAGCAAGCATAAGGTCGCAGCGGTGATGATAGAGTTTAATGGTTTCCCTGAGACCTGTTTCAAGGGCACCTGCCTCCAGCATGTGATAAGTTATTGCCTGGTTGAAGGGTGGTGTGCAGAGGTCCATGGACTGCTTTGCCATGACCATTTTGTTTATCAGCCAGTCAGGTCCGTATGCCCATCCCAGGCGGAAACCGGGAAGCATTATCTTAGAGAACGTATAAAGGCTCAGAACCCTTTCCGGGGCAAGGCTCTGGAATGTGGGCTGGTGTTCACCCCTGAACCTTATCTGCCTGTAGGGTGTGTCCTCTACGATTAAGTAATCCCTTTCACGGGCTATCTCCACGATCCTGTTTCTTCTTTCAGCCGGGATGGTAACACCCGCGGGGTTCTGGAAATCAGGAATGATGTAGATGAGCCTGGGTCTTCTTCCTTCGGCTTCAAGCCTGTCCAGCGTTTCCACAAGCTTCTCTGGAATCATACCGTGTTCGTCCAGTTCGACACCCACAGGCACTCCGCCGTAGCTCTTGATGGCCTGAAGACCGCCCAGATAGGTTGGAAGACCAACAACGCAAGTGTCTCCCGGGTTGAAAAACACCTTGGCCATAAGCTCCAGCCCCTGCTGGCTGGCAGTGGTTACCATTACGTGTTCGGGGTCTGCGTCTATTCCGTCCTTACGCATTATCTCGGCAAGTTTGGCCTTTAGTCTTGGATCGCCCTCGGTGGCACCGTATTGGAGTGCTTTTCCGGCTTCTTCATCGAGAACTTTCAGAACGGCCTTTTTTACGAAGTCAACCGGGAAGGTTACCGGTGCTGGAAGACCGCCGGCGAAAGAGATTATCTCCGGTTTGTTGGTAAGCTTAAGAAGTTCTCTGATTACCGATCGCTGCATGCCGTTTGCACGGTCACTGAAGTAGGAAGTTCGGTCCAAACTAGGACCTCCTTTCTGTAATCATTTATGATGAGCAAAACAATGGTGATGTAAACACACTGATACTATCGGTTGCCGGGTCTCCCGGTGTCAACACCGGAAAAAGAGGCTATATTTACCACTCGAGCCTGATTTTCACGCAAAGCAAAAGGAGACGAAAATGAAAAAACTCTTATACATGCTTCCAGTACTGATGCTGGCTTTCGCCTGCGGACAGCAGGAGCCTGCCCAGGATGAGCAGATAACCGATGGTTCAGACGCAACCACGGACTCAGTGGAAGTAACTGATGAAACCCCAGTCGAGGAAGGACCCCCTTCAGTGGTAACTGCAAGGCATATACTGGTGTGCTATGACGGCTGCGCCGTGAATGAGACCTTCAACCGCACTCAGGAGCAGGCCAGAGAGCTCATCGACAATCTTCAGGAGCAGATCCAGAACGGTGACATAACCTTCGTGCAGGCTGCAATAGAGTATTCTGACTGTCCTTCAGGGCAGGATGGCGGAATGCTGGGAGAGTTCGGAAGAGGCGCTATGGTTGCCCCCTTCGAAGAAGCTGCTTTCTCACTGCCTGTCGGTGGTATGTCTGACGTAGTCGAGACCCAGTTCGGGTACCACCTTATCCTCAGGGAACAATAGACTGCTTGGGTATTCCCGAGTTTCAGGTGGAGGAGGACGACTCCGGAATAAGGCTTGACAGCTTCCTTGCACTTCAGGATGACCTGGGTCTCAGCAGAAGCTACATAAGCACGCTGGTCAGAAACGGCCACGTAAAGGTTGACGGCGATGTACCAACAAAGCCGTCAACCAGGCTTAAGGACGGCCAGATAGTAGCGATTGACATTCCAGATCCTGAGCCGATCGATCTGGTTCCTGCCAACATTCCCCTGGATGTCGTTTATGAGGACAGTCATCTGATAGTGATTGACAAGCATGCAGGGCTTGTAATTCATCCAACGGTCAGCACAAGAAGCGGAACCCTTGTGAATGCACTTCTCTACCACTGCAGGGGTTCTCTTTCCGGTATATCAGGTGAACTCAGGCCGGGAATAGTGCACCGCCTGGACAAAGACACCACCGGACTCATAATGGCGGCAAAGGATGATCAAACCCACAGACACCTTGCTGCTCAGCTTGCTGCAAGAACTGTGAAACGCCGATATCTGGCGCTCTGCTGGGGTATCCCCGCACCCGGAGCCGGCAGGATCGAAGGTCCCATCGGACGAGATCCCCGAAACCGTCAGAAGATGACCGTGATCGAAGGTGGAAGAAGGGCGGTGACCAACTACAGGGTGCTTGCCCGGTACGCCTTTTCAAGCCTCATTGAATGCAGATTGGAAACAGGAAGAACCCATCAGATAAGGGTTCATATGTCGGTTCTCAAGAAATGTCCGATTGTATCTGACTACAAGTACGGCGGAATCAGCCCAAGGGGCTTCCCATCCACCAGAAGCAACAGAGAACTGGTAGCCGATGCCATTCGCATGGCAGGTCATCAGATGCTTCATGCGGAAACCCTCGGCTTCATTCATCCTGTCACAGGTGAAGAACTTGAATTTCAATCTGCTCCTCCAATCGAGTTCAGACTTGTTCAGAAGAAACTGGCTTCACATGCGGAGGGAATGGAAGAATGACCGGCGGAGTAATGGTCTTCGCCTCAATGGCGGCAGCTCCTGCATCCGCTTTTCTCTGTCCAGCTCATTGGCTTGTTTTCTTTATGCTCTACCCTGTAGTATCCCTGGCGCAAAAAAAACTCACCTACTTCAGGAATCTCTTTTTCATTGCACTTCCTCCGGTAACGGTTTTTGTATGGGCTTCACTGTCCCATCATCCGGAATCGGCTTCCCGTTCAATACGCTGGGTCTGTGCCGTGGCATCCGGTGTTTATTTCGCAGGAACGCTGGGTCCCGGAGGTATTGCTTCAGTTCTTGAAATGGCAGGAGCCCAAAGGCTTTCTGACACGATGTCCCTTGCCGGGGATGCAGTCTCAGCCGCCAGATTGAACTGGAAACGTTACGGGGAACTCCCGGTGAGAGAGCGGGTCTCAGTTACCGTAAGGGATTCGGTTCTCATAAGCGCTTCTCCGCAAATTATTTCAGGATCTCAGGGACCTGTTCCGGTTGCCGTTGCAGTTGTATCCTGGCTGTTCCTTCTCCTTACGATTTCCGGGAGGACTTTATGAGGTTGCTCCTGAGGCTGGCATACGACGGGACCACCTTCAGGGGCTGGCAGATACAGCCGGGGCTTCCAACTGTGCA
>CAZRCS010000084.1:0-7894 GCA_964598645.1 uncultured bacterium
GTCCGTAGGACCCACAGGACTCGATACGGTTGCACCCATGAAACCGATGGCTCCCTTTGGGCTGGCCTGGGTACCTGAATTGAGCCAGGCTTCACCAAAACACTGGGTGGTTCCGCCGAACTCTGCGTTGTTGCAGGCAATTGAGCTTATCCAGGGCAGCATTCTGCCATTGGTAAGGGCATTCACATTGCTGTTGTTGAATCCGGTGGTTACCCATGAAGTAATGGAACCATGGCCGATGTAGCTTATAAGGGAAAGACCATCGTTGATCTCTGCTGAGATGTTTGAGACCGAGGGTGAAATTCCTCCGTAGGTGCTGTTGGAACAGTACAGGGTAACGTCCATGCTGCCGTCGTTGGCCATGATTTCCTTGTACCTGTAGGACATCCATGGATCCTGGAAATCGGTGGAACCAATACTGATTGCGTACTGGAACCAGCTGGGTGAAGGCTCATATGGGTCTGTTTCGTAGGAATAAATCTTCCAGGAGGAGTAGGGAAGGCTGGCTGTGTCGCTGCATAGCCTTGCAACATGAATGCTTGGGTCCACACCGGAGCCGATTACGCCGTACTGATTATCCGAAGCCGTGCTTCCAACCCAGTAAACTGGAACGGATGCCTCGTTGCCGAGTAGAAGACAGTACTCTGGAGGATTGGGCCAGGTATTGAAAGCGTCCTCGATGTAGGCATCGATTGCTGAAGATGTGGTACCGATGGTTTCAGTGGTTGCCACATGTACTTCATAACCCTTTTCGCGCTTCCACTGGATGAGGTCAGCTGCGATGTCAACTGCTTCTTCGGGGCCGATAACCAGGTAGGAACCGTCCACCAGTGCGTCTGTAAGTTGAAGCCCAAGAACATCCTGGTAGAGGGGCACATAGCTTCTGGTCATGCCCGAGGGAGCTCTGTAGAGTTCGTTCTCGCCCTGACCGGAAACACTTACTATCCTCACCTGAACGCTGGTGGTAATGTATGTCTCTCCGGTAACGGGATTAACGGAAACAGGATTGTAACGAAGCCATGCAACACGGATGTCGCGAAGTATGGAAATTCTCTCTATGGTCACTGGAGAAGAAGGATACTGTGAGGAAGAACCCATAACCGTTTCATTAACCTTCAGAGGAAGGGCCCCTGCGGTTCTCTCTGGAAAAGGCTGGGTAGGAAGAACGTTGTAATTGCCCAGAACAGAAACCTCGGAGCTTACTATCTCCAGGCTGATATCCCCTGTGTTTGGTATCTGAACCATCCTCCTGATACATGGAACATCGGGAGTGCCGATTTCAGCACCGTAGCCGCCTCCGGGAATACGGAAAATTATTCCGGTTCCGTAGCCGTCCACTGAGCTTTCGATGGTTTCAAGGGCTGTGAGATTGAACTCAACCACAGGGCCGTTGTCCATACCGATGTACTCAGCTGATTCGACAGGTGCTGGAGCCCGGTATACGGTTGCGGCAAAAGCAGACGCCGCCGTTAGTGAAATTACCAGAAAAATCCTTATCATCTCTACCTCCAGTGTATATATATACCAAGACGGGGTTCGCTTAACCCTAAAAGCAAACCCCGCCTGAGTCAATGGTTCCAGAAACGCTGTTTTTCAGTCTATAAGAAGCCCACCGTTGTACATCACCATGGGATTGAAGGTCGCGAAATCCGCCTGATGAACCAGCACCGTTTCCAACCTCTGTGGTCTGCCGTCGCCTTCCTTGGCATGGCAGCCGATCATATTGATTATCTCATCGGGAAGATCTGCTTTAGCAGCCAGAATGGCTCCCGATATCGGATGTCTTGCACATTTGCCGCTTCGGCTCTTCCTGTGACCTTTCTGGTATTTCTCTATCTCAAGAAGCTTTCCCACGTCATGAAGAAGACCCCCTGCCACCAGCCAGTCCATGTTGACTCTGAATGGAGGTGTGTATGTGCCTTCAATGGCTTCGGCCAGACCGATTGCCCCCTCTGTAACTGCAACGGTGTGCTGTATCAGATTAACTCCATGGGTCTCGGTGAGAAGCGTAAAGGGTATGCTCTCTAATTCTTCTGGAGCCCAGCCGCCCTGAAGAGCTGCAGTCTCCCAGACGCTGACTACCTTTTCCCTGAGTTCTCCGTCATGGATTTTATCAAGCTGTGCCTGAAAAAACTTCTCTATTGCTTTTCGCACGATCATCCCTCCATTGCGGCGATTATCGCATCGGTCATCTGGCGTGTGCTTGCAGCACCCTTTTCGATCACGTCAGGTGTGCCGCGCATTTTAAGCATGTCATAGGTTCTGACCTTGCCTTCAGCAACTACTTTTTCAATGGCTTTCCTGATCTTCGAAGCCTTGTCCACTTCTCCTATGTGATCAAGCATCATGCAGGCGCTGAGGACCATGGCAATGGGATTGACGATGGAAACTTCGTAGTCGGCATACTTTGGAGCAGAACCATGGGTGGGTTCGAAAACAGCAACCTCGTCGCCTATGTTGGCGCTGCATGCAAAACCGAGACCGCCCACGAGACCGGCGAATCCATCGCTTACTATATCTCCGAACATGTTGCCGCTCACCAGAACGCCGTAATCCTCAGGGTTCTTTGTAAGCCACATCATCTGGGCATCGATGTTGGTTTCCCAAAGCTCGATACCAGGGTATCCCTTTGCTATCTTTCTGCCCTCTTCCCTCATCATGCCGCTGGTTTCCCGGATGACATTGGGTTTTTCACAGATTGTCACACTCTTGTAACCGAACTTGTCTGCGTACTCGAAAGCTGCACTGAGAATCCTGCGGCAGGCATTCCGCGAGAATATTCTCGTGGAAACCGCAAGGTCTTCCCTGGGAACACTGCCGAAATTCTTCACGAACTTAACATGGGTTTTAAGTGCATCGTAGACCTGATCCGGCGGATTCGTCCATTCAACCCCGCCGTAAAGTCCCTCGGTGTTCTGTCTGAAGATCACCGCATCCACCGAAGGTTCTTCAATTGTATTACCGGGACCTTTCCTGATGAAGTTCAGGGGGTTGCCGGTGAAGGCTTTGCAGGGCCTGATGCATTTATCGAGGTTGAAGTGCTGCCGCATACCAACGATGGGGCTGAAGTAAACCAGACCCTTGTCCCTGAGAGAGGGATCCAGATCTTCAAGAGCCTTGTCCTTTGGTTTAGACGTAATTGCTCCGAAAAGAGCTATCTTATGCTTCGCCAGGAGGTCAATAGTGCGCTGAGGAAGAGGGTTGCCTTCCTTCTTCCAGAACTCCCATCCAATATCCGCATGGACGTAATCGGCTTCGAAACCCACTGCATCCAGCACTCTCACAGCTTCTTCAAGGACCGGTGCACCGATCCCGTCTCCGGGCATGGTAACTATTGTTCTCCTCATTCGGTTATCCTCCTGAAGTTTTAGGTTTCCATTTTGTATCCGCCTTATCGCGGAATTACGATAATACTACTGGGAAATTACTCCGGGTACCCTGGTGATTCATTCCAGAAGTCCCAGAGCAGTTGAAACCGCGGTTTCAATCTGTCTGTCTATTCGATTTCCGGCGTCACAGGGCAGAACCTGAACGAATATGTCAGGAGATACTCCGGTGTTCTCAAGATTCTCACCTGAAAGGGTGTACCACCCTGTACCGGGAAGTCTGAATCCGGTTCCGTCTGCCAGCTCAACATCGGTGGTACCTATTACAGCACCGTAGGTGGTGTTTCCAACGATTGGGCCCAGATCGAGTTCCTTCCAGGCTGCCGGGAATATCTCCGCGTCAGAATAACATGTCTCGTCTATCAGAAGTACCAGAGGTTTTCTGTAAACTCCCAGGGGCTCCACAGTTGATCTGCCGGTTCTGTCTCTGCTCATGGCATAGGTTTCCCTCGAGAGGCTTGCAAGGATCTGATCGTGGGTGGATCCTCCTCCGTTGCCCCTTACGTCTATTATCATGGCGTCTCTGTCCAGACCTTCTGCGTAAAGGTCTCTTCTGAAATTGCTTACAGATTCAAGATTCATTGAAGGAATGTGCAGGTATCCCACCCGGTCGTCTGAAAGCTCTTCAACCGTTCTTCTGTTCCCCGCAATCCATTCATCGTAGGAGAGATTCCATATATCCCACTGGGATACAGGGGTAATTCGCACGGAAGAAGCACGGTTGTCCCTAATGAATTCAAGGGTTATCTCTCTGTCGGACGTGTTTCTGAAGGGAGCATAAAAGTTGTGGTCTCTATCGACTCTGGTACCTTCAACCTCGGTTATTATGTCTCCCCGCTGAAATCCTGCAAGGTAAGCCGGTGACATGGGGAGAACACTGTCTACCCTTATGCCCTGTCCGTTCCATTCACTATCGGTAAATATTCCGGTTTCACCTGTATAGGCTGTTCTTGAATACTCCCAGGGGCCATAGATGCCAAGGTGTGACGCAGAGAGTTCTCCAAGCATCCTTCGTACCACATCATTGAATTCAGAATTGATCAGAGCGGCTGCAGCTCTGTCTTCATATCTGTTCCGCATTTCGTTCCAGTCGACTCCGTGCATTCCAGAATCATAGAAACTGTCCCGAAGCATCCTCCAGGCACTGGTGAACTTCTGCCTCTGGAGCTCGGTTATGGAATGTGAGCAGGGTGCTGACCATGCGAGAAGGTCTCCGTCTGTATTTCTAATGGATGAGCCGTAACTGAGGTAGTAAACCGCACCGGCGGTTTCAGTATCCGTTGGCTGAATTCTTGTGGGAGAATGGTCACCGAAACTCTCTCTCTGAAGATTCTCGCCGTTCCATTCGACGCTCCAGAGATCACTCTGGCCCGACTGATCCGTGGCAGGGAAATAGAACCTGCGTCCGTCGGGTGACATTCCGTAAAAATCGTAATAGCCCTGAACCGTGCAAAGTTCTTCAGTACGGGCGTAAAGGTCCTGGAAATCAGGATTCACAACTTCCAGGGGAGTGTCGAGAAGCTCCTCTTTCCCCTCGATATCGGCTTTCCAGTCTTCGGGGTCGAACCATGCCTGAACGATGTGGTAATCGCCTTCATCGGTTCTGCTGGCCCATATGAGCCTTCTGCCCTCGGAGGTCCACATGGGCTGAAAGTCGTCGTTGGGGTGACGGCTCACGTTCAAGGGCTCTCCGCCGTTTGCGGATACTATGAAAATATCCTCCCTGTGAGCCTCAACAGTGGTGCTGAAGGCTATCCATCTTGAATCGGGAGACCAACTGTGATGAAGTATCCCCCCTGTATTGCAGATCCTTCTGGAACGACCGCCGAGAACATCCATCACGTACAGGCGCCCTTCACTGTCCAGGAATGAAAAATCTCCCAGGGGAGACCACTCTGGATCTGTTGCAGAATCAAGGCCGGTGTTTACCTCCCAGGTGTCGATTTCAATGGGCTCTCCCTCGTTGAGCTTCACTGAACCGAGAACCACTGATACCTCGCCGTCCTCCTCCCTCTGAAACAATATCATGGAACCGTCAGGGCTTATCCTTGGCTTGCTCTCAAGGGCTGAGGTTTCCGTTATCCTCACAGCCTCTCCCAGCCCGTCTTCCTCAATTGGAACCCCGTAAATTTCCCCTTCGGATTCCATAACCATGAAAGAACCGTCCAGGGCCACGGAGAAATCATTGGTGTAAACCCCAGCGAAGAAAAGTTCCTGGTCGGGGAACGGAAGGTCCACGGTGGCAGGTATGTAAATTTCCTCGGGCAGGAAGTCTTCAGTGGAACACCTGTAAAGTTTACCCTCAGATTCAAAGACAACCAGTGATCCGTCGGTGCTTATGGAGGGAAAAGTAATATCGCCCCGGACACCGTCCGAAAGGAAAACACCGTCAGTCCCGCAGAACCTGTCTATTCCTTCCTGGTCTTCCATGACGTAAAACAGCCTTCCAGAACTGTCCAGCATGGGCCAGCGCTGATCAATGTTCCTGTGGGCAATGGGTTCGCAGTTTCCCCGGGTGTAAAGCCACAGCGAGCTTGAAGCGCTTCCCCGGTAGTGTTTCCGCCACCATGGAGTAAAACCTCTTTCGAAAACCAGTCCCTCAGGTGTAATACAGATGTTTTTCACGGAAGCTTCGAGAAATAGCAGTGGAGTTCCCCCGTCCGACGGAACCGACCACAACCAGTTATCGCCTCCCTCTCTGGATGATGTAAAGAGAACCTCATTTCCGCTCCAGCCTGTTACCCTGTCTTCTCCTCCGTGGTAGGTAAGGCGCCGGGAAGTGCCGCCCTCGGATGGCATCACGTAAACATCACCGCCGCCGGTAACATCATTCGTGAATGCAATCCAGTTACCGTCCGAGCTGTAAAACGGGTGGGAGACAGAACCCCTTCCCGGTGTTAAACACCTGGGAGGTCCTCCTGAAATGGCGGTCTCCCAGAGGCTTCCTCTCCAGCAGAAAAGAACCTGAGAACCATCAGGGGAAACTGCGGGATATCTTGGATCGGAAACGGTGCTGCTTCCCTGTGAGGAGAGCAGAAGAAACAGTAGAACAACAGTCATGTCACACCCCTTTTTCCGCTCTGACCAGAAGCCTGGGAGAAAGCTCAGGGTCATACTCGGACAGATCGTAGTCTCCGAAACATGTAATTTTTCTGAAACCGGCTTTTCCGATCATCTCACACACTTCATCGAAGCCAATGGAGGACAGTTCGAGAACTACCTCTTCTCTGCTGCAGGAATCGTCTTTGTAAACGGTATAGAACATATGATACCTGATATTGCCCGTTACGGAACACCTCTCAACCTTCTCGGTGAGAAGGAGATCGCTGCCGTCGGGCATTGTGGTTCTGTATCTTTCCGTAAGGGGCTCCTCGCTTCTCCTGCTGAAAACAGGACTTATCTCAAGGATGAAAATACCCTCTGGCCTGGTTACCCTGAAAGCCTCGCAAAGAAGCTCCTGACGGGCAGGATGATCAAGAACGCACTGGAGGCCATTGTATGGGAAGCATACGAACTGAAAGCTTTCGTTCCTGAAGGGCAGCCTCTCTCCGAATCCCTGCACCCTCAGTGCCAGTTTCGAATCTGAGCTGCTCCAGGATCCTATCATGGAATCACTTGGTTCAAGGGCAAAGGTGGTTCCGGCATTAAGAAGAGCTTTTGCAAGTCTTCCTGATCCAGCACCTATCTCCAGGCAGTTCCCCTGGAAACGGGCTCTTTCATTCCTGTAGAAATCGATCTCCCTGAAATCAGGGGGAAACACTGTGTTCTCCTCGGCGTTAAAGTAGACCGAGTACCTGTTCCAGAGTTCCCTGCCGTTCATCCTAGAATGCTGCCGCATCGGGGCCTGCCCTGATGATAAAATCCTCAGGATCGATCTGAACTCCGTTATCGAGAACTTCGTAATGAAGGTGCGGTCCAACTGAGCGGCCCGTTGATCCCACCCTTGCGATCAGGTCTCCCCTTTGCACCTCCTGCCCCACTGCAACATCGATGGCTGAACAGTGTGCATAACGGGTGGAGATGGCATTCGAATGCTTCACGACCAGGTTAAGGCCCCAGCCCCCGCTCCATCCGCAGAAAGTAACAACGCCGTCGGCTGGTGCAAGTATGGAAGTACCGGTCCAGGCTGCTATGTCTATTCCTTTGTGGTACCTTACGGCTCCGGTGAATGGATCGACCCTTGCGCCGAAGTCGCTTACGAAAACACCGTTAACAGGCCAGATGGACGGAGTGTGGCGGAGTTCGTCGGCTTTGTCCACAAGAAGAACCGCAAGAGAGTCGTAGGCCACCTTCTCGGCTTCGGCCAGCCTCTCGCAGAGAACAAGCCTCAGATCCACATCGTCTATGTACCTGAAGATGTCCTTACCTGTGTTACCGTCAGAGAGAAGATCCGTGTATCTTGAAAAATCTATGTTCATGTCAGCAGCGGCCATGAAGGCCATTTCTTCCCTCTGAGCAACATTTTCCAGACTGCTCTGCAGGTTCATCACCCTTGAATCAAGCTGTAT
>CAZRCS010000085.1:0-7852 GCA_964598645.1 uncultured bacterium
TTTTCGCCGCGGATGAAACATTCAATCAGCATCGGCTTAACGACATAAATCACACCAATCTCAAGGTAATTGCAACCCATTGCGGACTGGACGTGGGTCCCGACGGTAAAACCCACCACTGCATAAAATACGCAGGTCTCATGAGGGCGCTGCCTAACTGCAGGACCATAGTTCCCGCTGACCCCAATCAGACTGACCGCGCAGTAAGATACGCCGCCTCGCATCCGGGTAACTTCTTCATTGCCATGGGCAGGTCAAAGCTGCCGGTGATAACATCCAGTACCGGTGAACCTGTATTCGGAGGAAGCTACTTATTCAGTTTCGGAAAGATAGATCATCTGCGAACAGGCAACAGAATAGCCATTCTGGCAATGGGCTCCATGTGCGGAAAAGCCCTGGAACTTGCTGACATCCTGGAAACAGGCGGAATATCCTGTGACGTAAGGTGCGTAAGTTGTCCCAACCATCTGCCCGAAGACCTCGCCGGGGAACTCACAGGGTTCGAATATGTTCTAACCTATGAAGATCACGACAGGGAAACGGGTCTCGGTTCATCTCTTGCTCTTGTTTTCGCAGACAGAGGAGGAATGCCTCCTCTGCTGAGGTATGGCGTAAAGGAATACGGAAAGAGCGGAGAAGCGGAAGAGCTTTACACGATTCAGGGGCTGCAGCCGGAACAGATTGCTGCAGATATTCTTGAACTTATCATGAAGAAGTAGTCTTGGAGGAAGTATAATACAGCTGCTTTTCGCAGCTTTTCTGTCATTATCCGTGTGGCCGGATACGATTCCTGCATTCCAGCTGGAATTTCAGTGGGAACAGTGGGAATATGCCTGTGAGTACTACTGGCAGGATATATACATTCCCGCCCGGTTCACATGCGGCGAGTACTCCATGGACTGCATGTTCAGAATCCGCGGTGCCACAAGCAGGGAATACCCAAAAAAATCAATCAAGATAGAGTTCCCCCAGGGGACTTACTTTTTCGGATCCGATGAGCTGAACCTCAATGCAGAATACCTTGATAAAACAAGGATCAGAGAGCTGCTGTCATACCTCTTCTACAGGGAAACCGGACAGATCGTACCGGAAGTCCATCTTGCTGAGGTGGTTTTCAACGGTGAGACACAGGGCCCTTATCTTTCCGTTCAGGATGTGGATGAAGACTTTCTTCTGAATACAGCGCTGCCGGACGAAGCTGTGATCTACAAGTGCGCGGACAGGTACACCACCCTGGACCGTCCGGATGAACTGGAACCCTATTCCAAGAAAACATTCGATACCCAGCCCTGGGACGATCTTGTGCTGCTTATCTACTGGTTACTGCTTTGTCCCGATGAGGACTTCTCTGCAGATCTTCCCGAGAGGTTTCACTACGAAGACCTTGTTTCATGCATTGCCACCAACGTTCTTCTCGGGCACGGCAGCACCTATTACCATAACTATCACCTTCTTCTTGACAGAACAGGAGCTGAAGGAAGGTGGAGATACATCACCTGGGACATGGACAGAACCTGGGGAAAATACGGCGCTGTATTTCCCTATTGGAGGAACTCCAGTAATGACGGAAACCGAAGGAATACGCTTCTCTGGAGAATGTGGTGCAACCCTTCCATAAGGGAAGACCTGATAGAGGAGATAGAAAACCAGTACCCTCTTCTGCTTACGTTCACAGCATCCGAAACGATAGATTCCCTGGCGGGAATCATTTCTCCCCTGGTAGAGTCAGACCCCTACAGAGACTACGATATGGACATGTTCTGGTACATGGTGGAAAGCATTAGTAACTGGCCGGAAGCACGATATGAATCCCTTCAGACTCAGTTTACCCAGTGGCCTCTACCCTTCAGGATCTATCCTCCGGAAACCCATGGAACGGATCTCCTTATTTCCTGGAGTAATGGAGGAACCGGCTGCAGCTGGCGCATGGCAGTTTCTCCAGACAGCCTGTTCACACATGAAGAAGATTTGATTTATCAGGCATTCACCGCTGATACATTTTGCGTTCTGCCAGGGCAATATGCAGGGGAGGACTACTGGCTGCAGCTGTACTGCACAAGGAACGGCACCGAGCAGAGGGCCTCCAACGGCCCTGTAAAACCGTCTCCAAGGTCCAACATCTCCTCCACCGGTTCCCTTGTGATCTCCGAGATCAATTACATGAGTTCTCCTGCCTTCAATCCGGGAGACTGGTTCGAAGCAGTGAACACCGGTGAAAAGTCAGTTAACCTTGCAGGATGGTCAATAAGGGATGGAAACCCGGAGAATCTGACTACCCTTGGGGAAATTGTGGTGCAACCGGGAGAATGTGTTGTTTTTGCCAGCGATTCGTTCCTTTTCTCCGGTGCTTTCTCCACACTTCCACCCGCCACCCGGAGCCTCAGCTTCAACCTCTCGGACAGTGGTGATGAGATAACCCTGGCGGATCCGTCAGGAACGACCGCCGATACCCTGAGATATATTCCTGAATACCCATGGCCGAATGCTTACGGCAACGGATCAACCCTGATCCTCCAGGATCTTCTGTCGGACAACTCAAGTGCTCTGTCCTGGATTGCGGGTCCCTTTGGAGGAACACCCTTCACAACAGACAGCTGGGACCCCCAGTGGCCTGAAAACGGAGCTGTGGGAATGAAAGTAATGGGACCGATCCCCTCCTCCGGGAACATCGTGGTCCTGCTCACGGCAATAGCTCCTGTAACAGCCGAAGTTGAGATCAGGGATCTGGCAGGAAGAAAGGTAACGGAAACCGTCAGCGTCAATCTTGAAGCCGGTATATATTATCTTGCCCTGGAAACAGATGGGCTTCCATCTGGGATTTACATTGCCGTAATGAGGAACATGGGCTTCACGGAAACAGCCAGGATAACCCTGATTGGAGAATGATGAAGGGTGTTTACACAGCGGCAGTTGTTTTCATCACCGGTATTTCCCCGGGGGTTACCGTAACTGTCTCTCCCGGAGACGCAATTCAGGATTCCCTTGAAACACTTTCCGCCGGAGATACTCTCTTTCTGTCCCCGGGAACCTACACCGATCCCTCAGGTGAACCTCTTCTCACATGCACACCGGCGCAATCCGGGTTATCCGTAACTTCCAGCCCCCTGGAAAGAGCTGTTCTTGACGGTGAAGGAATCCTGAGATCTGTGATTGCCCTGGAAGGACCTAACGATTCTCCTTTTTACATAACCAATCTTGTGGTGAAGGGCGGGAACGCAACCGGAAACGGCTACTTCAACGGAGGAGGCATATTTTCCGGGGAAGCATCCGCTGTGATCAGCAACTGCGAGATAACCGGGAACACAGCAATCATTGGCGGCGGTATCGGCGCAGAGGGAGGCAATCTGATCCTTGGCTACACCGATTTGACTGAGAATCTTGCATTGGTAACAGGGGGTGGAGCGGACTTGTACGCCTGCGCTCTTACAGGCTTCATGCTCCGGTTCGAGAACAACGAGAGCTCGGATGATGGCGGGGGTCTGAACAGCTATCAGTCTTCTGTTAACCTGTCGAACTCACTCTTCACCGGTAATTACTCCGGAGACGACGGAGGAGGTATATGCATTCTACAGGGAACTTCAATGCTTGAATACCTCACGGTTCATGAAAACGAAGCATACGATGACGGCGGAGGGTTAAGGGTACACACCATCGACTCTCTGTTCATTTCATCTTCAATAATAACGTCGAACCTGGGGAAAGCCGGAATCAATGTGATCAGCGACAACAAACCGGTGATCAGCAATGTCTGCTGCTGGAACAATGAATTCTCCAATTACAACGGGATGGATGACCCAACCGGTATCAACGGAAATATCTCTGCGGATCCCCTCTTCGCCGACTGGATGCTCAACCTCTCACAGATCCAGGCAGGACAGCCTGTAAACAGTCCTGCCGTTGATGCGGGTCACGAGAATGTCCAGGAAAGCAGAGTGTCCGAACTGAGTACGAGAACCGACAGTTTGCCGGATCTGGGGATCTCCGACATGGGTTTCCACCATGTGAACCTTGATCAGGTGGGCATCCACAAAGAGAATTCAGGACAAATCACCATCCAGGTATCTCCATCTCCCGTTTCAGGTCATTCTGTAATTACCCTTCGAAACATCTCAGGAACTCTGGTTGAGCTGTCATTCTATGACATTACCGGAAGGACCGTCGGCAGAACTGATATTCCCGTGAATGGTAATGGTGAAGCTGTTTTTACCGTATCATCCTCTGAGTTCCCTTTGGGGTCTCTTTTTTTCAGGGCAAGGTGGGATACAGGGGAAGCGGTCGGCAGAACGGTGGTGATCAGGTGACTCTGATTCTTCTGATAATCGCAGGAACCGTTTTCCCAGTTGCCCCGGGAGAAAGCATTCAAAACGCCATGAACCAAGCCTTTCCCGGAGATACCGTCCTCGTTCTGCCGGGCATCCATTACGGGTCTGGAACGAATCTTGTCACCATAAACGGCGAGCACAACGGTGTAGTCCTCACAGGGGATACGGAAAACCCCGCTTCCGTGGTACTCTCCGGCAATGGCCTTACAGGCAGCATTATAAGTATAGACGGCCTTGTTTACGGTGCCGTGGATTCCTCCACTGTGATATCCGGACTGGAGTTTACCGTTGGCAACCCTCTGACAGAACCCTTTGGCGGAGCAGTTTACACTGCCCATGCCTCACCTCTGATCGAATACTGCCTTTTCAGGGAAAACTCAGCTGACAATGGAGGAGCCGTCTATTCCTGGAAAGGGGCCCCTGCAATTCGCTTCTGTCTTTTCGAAGGGAATGAATGCCAGTCTGCAGGAGGTGCGGTGTATCTCTATTCATCCGAAGCGGAGATCTCAGGCTGCAGGTTCGTTGACAACAAGTCCTGGGACGATGGCGGAGGCCTGTACACATACCACTGTTCACCCATGGTATTCAACTGTCTTTTCACAGGAGGTTACGCCCACGATGACGGAGGGGGGATATACTGCTATGCCCTTTCCAACCCTGATATCTCCTTCTGTACCTTTTACGGCAACGAATCCCAGAATACTGGAAGCGCAGTGTATTTCAGAGTAGACTGCTCGCCCCCTGTAAGCCACTGCATCATTGCAGGAAACACTGGACCCGCCCTGTATATACAGAACGGGGGCGAACCTGTTTTCACCTACAACTGTGTCTGGGGGAATCCCGACGGCAATTACGGCAACCTTCCGGATCCCACCGGAACCGCCGGCAATATATCTGCGGACCCGCTGCTTCAAGGTGACATGTTCCTCAGTCATACCCAGGCTGGACAGCCTGAAACGAGCCCCTGCATAGACGCAGGGGGAGGGTTTTCAAGTGAATACGGCCTGGAGTTCACCTGGACCAGAACAGACAGTGTTCCGGACTCATCCACCGTGGACATGGGTTTTCATCACGGCCCCCGGGACAACTTCCAGTCCGGTCCCGAAAACGAAAATTCAGGTGGGATCACTGTCTTCCCCAATCCTGCATCATCGTCTTTTACATTATGCTATTCTACGGATCCCGGGTGGAGCAGTGCCAGGGTTTTCAATCTTTCCGGAAGGCTTGTTTACGAAGGAACTCTCTCTGCTTCAGGAAGTCATAATATTAACGCAGAGGAACTTGGAGGAAACGGAGTCTACATCGTGAGGCTCTCGGGAGGCGGCTCCTCCGCCTCCGCCATGGTGACGGTTGTGGATAACTAGATACCGTCACTTTCTTAACAGGCTTCCGTAGTCCTCTTTACCGCATACTATTTCCCAGTACTTCCTGTACCATCTGTCACTTCCTGAAAGAGCTCTCATTGCAAAAGGTCGGAAAGGTTTGCCGTAGAGCAGTCTTCTGTACCTGATGGACTGCTTCACTATCTCAACGCAGCGGGAACCGCTATCCCAGGATTCCCGGTTCTCAATGATGGCCTCAGCGGCGGCGAAACCGCTTTCCAGGGCATGGGAAATACCCTCTCCTGATACCCTGTCACAGAGACCTGCTGCGTCGCCTGTAAACAGCACTGCCCCATGGCCGGTGAATATCGGTTGATTTCCCGCAGGTAATACCGCTGCTTTAAAGGGGTGAGAGGTACCAAGACCTGTTTGAATCATGAGCTGAGACATGAGTTTATCAGCTGTTCTGCCATAGCTGTTGAAAGATCCGATACCTGCAACGATGTCTTCTCTCCTGGGAAAAAGCCAGCCATAGCCGGTGAAACCCTTGAAAAAAAATATCTGAAGTCCCCTGTCCATGAATGGATGAATGGCTTTACCGGAAAGGGGCACCACGGCACTGAATGCGGGACAAGGTCTTTTGAAGGTGCTTCCTTTCACCGTTCTTCTCACACGGCTGGCCGCACCGTCTGCTCCCACCATTCTTCTGAAAACTATCTGTCTGCCGGATTTGAAGAGGGCGGTGTTACCGGAAACACCCATGTAATTGTCTTTCAGTGGAGTGGCTCCCTCCTCAATTGCACGGCGTCTGAGAAATCCGTCGAACTCGGTACGGTTCACCAGACGTAAAGGAGGCATTCCCTCTCTGAAGGTACGCAGTTCCCGGAAATCTGAGCTTATGGTCATTGCAGAGTGGCTTTGAACGGTGAGGTCATCTATTTCCAGAGGGGAAAGCATGCCGGTTTCCTGAAGAAAACCCGCTGCCCTGCCCGAGAGAACTCCCCCGCAAACCTTGGGTCTCGGAAAGGAGGATCGGTCTGCCAGTATGCATGGTATCCCCTGAACGGAGAGCCGCCAGGCACACGCTGAACCGGCGGGACCGGCACCGACAACAAGAATGTGCTCCATGACTCAGATATAAGAACTGACACCGCCTGAGGAAAGTGGTAGATTTCACCGCTGAAAGAAGGTATCATGGCAGGAATATCACTTTCTTCTCTTTACTACCGGCTTATCCGCATATCCGTGAGATTCATCGGGAATCCTGCACGGATCGAAGGGCTCTCGGGCCTCATGTCCCGGGTAAGGCTCCGTTTATCCGCAAACGCCAGCTCCCTCTACATGGCCCATATCTCCAGGGTTTTTCCCAGCCTTGAAGAAAACGAGCTGAACGAGCTGATAGCCCAGTACTGGAAAACCCATGAGAGAAATCTCCTGGGGCTTTTCTACCTTGCCGGGGAAGAACCTGCCGAAGTGTTGAAACGAGTGACCTGGAATGGCCGGGATCTTCTTGATCAGGCCGTTCAAAGGGGGCGGGGGGTTCTGCTCCTGGTGCCCCATTACGGAGATGAACGGGGACTTCACGTGATTCTCGGCATGGCTGGATACACGGTTCATGTGGTAACGAGCAGATACAGCGACATGCCCCTTTACTGCAGAAGATCAAGGCTGGCTCCCGGAGAAAAATGGAATGAAATGCACTTCCCGGATGAAAACCCCAGGTGGATGTACAGAACACTGGAACAGGGGGGTATCATACACTACGGATCAACCGCTTACGGCGGTCCGGGGGGAACATGGATCACAGCTTTCGGAGTACCGGTCCTTGTTCCTTCAGCACCCTGGAAGCTTTGGCGGAGAACAGGCTGTGAAGTGCTTGCCGCGCACTGCACCCATACCCGGGAGATGGGCTGGGAAATCAACTTCCGGAAGCTGGAAACTCCTGAGGACAGAAGGGATTTTGCACAGGTATCAGGGGCAGCTGCAGAGGAAACAGCCCGGCAGCACCCCGGTCAGTACGAATGGAAGAACCTGGCGATCCGTCACCGGGAAACAAACACCATGGTTAGAACGGGCATCATCCCCGTAGAGGAGAGAGAACTGGAAGAGGCTGCTCTCCCGGAAGACAGCGATCCTGAGATTATTCACCCAGAAGCAGCATGCTCAGGGCCATGACGGCCATTCCTGCTATGACGCCGTATATGCAGT
>CAZRCS010000086.1:0-7821 GCA_964598645.1 uncultured bacterium
GAGACAACCTCATGAGCAGATACGACGGAAAACGGATTCTTCCATGGGTTCAGAAGAAGCACATAAAAGAACACATTCGCTCCCTTGAAACTCTGAAGGAAATGGGAAGAGAAAGGGTGCTTATCTCACACGGGCCCATGCTGGAGGGGAAAAAGAGAATTGCTGAAGAGATCGACCTGAGGCTTTTCTATCTGAACAGAGTTCTTGATCCCGGGAAAAACCTCACACTTGCAGAAGCCCTACCGGACGCCCCCGAAAACTGGGTATCCACCGAGTTCTTCAGTCAGTTGATGGAAGAATATCCTCAGCTGAGTCAGCAAGAAGAACCCTGACCGGAGAGCCGTCGGCATCCTTGAACTTCAGGGGAAAAGCCAGAAGAATGTACTCCCCTGAATCTATGTCACCCAGTTCCAGATTCTCTATAACCGGAATTCCCGCTCCCAGAATTATCTCATGGGCCTCTGTGGTCCCTTCATGGTCGATGGAGATGGAAGCGGTTCCGATGAGAACAGCGCCTCCGGAAACCAGGGCTTCAGCCTCTTCAGCTGTGACCGGTCCGTTCAGAAAAACCGCTTTGCCTCTGTAGTCGCCACCAATGTTGACCAGAACGGAAACGATGAACGGATCGAACCTGTCTATTGTTTTGCCGTTCTCGAACCTGTGTCTGGGGGCATCCATGTGCGTTCCCGTATGAAGCGACATACGCACGGAGGAAGATGAAAACTCCCCGTTCTGAACCGTTTTTCTTTCGAACTCCACATCACCGGGCCAGACGGGAATTCCGGTGAACATGGTCTTTGTAACGTCATGAAGCATATCTGCACCAATCGTTTAGGGGACACACCGGGCAGGATGGCCTGCGGGGAAGGCAGATCCTCTGCCCGAACCTTACGAAAACATGATTGAGGGGTATCCATAGTTCCCTTGGCATCAGGTCCATTAATGCCTTTTCCGTATCTCCAGGAGTACCGGTTTCCACCAGTCCCAGTCTGTTGCTTATTCTGTGAACGTGCACGTCCACACAAACAGCAGGCTTACCGAAGCCCATGGAAAGAACGAAGGCGGCTGTTTTTCCTCCGACCCCTGGAAGAGCCTCCAGTTCTGCCCTGGTATCAGGCACCCTTCCATTATGACGCTCCAGCAATATCCCGGCAATGAGTTTGAGCTGTCGGGCCTTTCTGTTGAAGAAGCCCGCCGGTTTCAGAAGCAGGGCAAGCTCTTCAATGTCAATGGAATCCATTGACCGTGGATCCGGGGTCCTTTTCAAAACCCTTTCCGTAACCGGGCCTGTAACCGCATCTCTGGTTCTTAGGCTGATCACCGTTCCAACCAGCACACTGAAAGGATCAGAGCCGGCAGCCAGGGGTGATGGAATACCCTTCTCCCCAACTGCTTCAGACATGACCTTAAGGAGTTCCGCAGGGATCACTTTACCTTGACAAATCTTATGGAGCTGCCTTTTTTCAGTGAAATGGCCAGCTCGCCTGTGAGAACGTCCACCATCTCAGGTCCCAGAGCTTCTTTCCGCCATCCGGTGAGATCATCTCTGTCCATGAGCTGCTTCAGGTTCTTAGGAGGATTTTCCAGTATGGATTCAAAACTTTCCTTCGGCAGAAGAAGAGATGGAGACAGGTCCAGGGATTTGGATTTCATCTTCAGAAATATCCTGAGAATATCCTTCCTTGCAGCGTAACCCCAGTCATGTCTCGGCATGCTTATGGAAGGAACGTCCCTGGGAGGATTCCTGCGGCAATCCACGGTGATCTCTACTATCTGCTCACCGTATTTCTCCACGAATCCTCCCGGCAGCCCCCTGAGGCTTTCGATAGCCTTAACCTCCCCCGGAGCAAGAAGCGCCAGTCTGCATAGCATATGGTCCCTGGCAATGAAATACCTGGGTCTGTTGATTTCCCTGGCGGCTTCCTCCCTCCAGCATACAAGGCGCCAAAGCAGGGGGAAGTTCACCTTTTTCACCTTTCCTGCCGATCTTGCCTTGCTGAAGAGTTTTTCAAGGGATATCTGATAGGTTTCAGGCTGAAGGAGCATCTCCTGCTCTCCCAGAAACCAGTTCGTACGTCCCTTCTTCTTCAGCTGGGAAGACAGTGTGCGGTACACCTTCACCAGATAACGAACATCGTCCAGGGCATACTCCACCTGTCCCTCTGTGAGCGGTCTTGCTGACCAGTCGCTCATGGAATACTTTTTCCTTGCCTTAACCCCGGTAACGGACTGAACCAGATTAACAAGACTGATCTGATCTCCGTAGCCGAGAAAGGCAGCAGCTATCTGGGAATCGAAAAGGTTCTTTACAGAAAAGTCAGATACGTCGTGAAACAGAATTGCCAGATCGTTCCTGGCACTGTGGATAACCTTTACCACATCTTCACTGGCGAATAGCCCGGCCAGGGAAGAAATATCCCCTACTTTAAGGGGATCCACTGCGAGAGGACCAATTCCATCTGCTGCTATTTGAATAAGGAACAAGTCGGGCCAGTACCTCTTCTCGCAGTGAAATTCGGTGTCCAGAGCCACCACAGGCTTCCGCAGTAGTTCGGGTACAAGGGAATCAAATGTTTTCTGGTCCTCTATAAGCTGAGGGAACTGGTTCATTCCGTCACCGGTACCGGAGTTGCCTCTTCGTGAAAGGGACAGTAAACCGCTCCGTCCCTGATCTCGTAGTATTTGTAACCATTGTCGGGACAACGATAGCCTCCCCTTCTTCCAAATTCTCCGGAACTCGTATTGTATATGTCTTCAAGTGAAGCAGGCCAAGGGTAGCCTGCTTCTAGAAAAGCCGCAAGTTCAGCCGCAACGGAATCCCTTCTCATGGAACACCCGTCGGAAGAGATCACAAGGCCTTCTCCCAGATGACCCTGGGGACACAGAACCGTGCCTGTTGCGGGATCATACTCGTAGGGTTGCCCTGAAACAGGACATCTCCCCTGGGGATCCGCCAGGGCATTCGCCCTGCAGAGAACAACGGCGTTACCCAAAAGGTTATCCAGTGCGGTATCGTGAACCACCCTGATCTCGCAGTCGGAGGACAACCATACAATCCTGGTTCCGTGTTCACCGGTTTCCCCGGCCATGCGTATCCCCCTGTTATCGGTGCCGTCAAAAACGAAATTCTCAGGGGCCGGAGTACCGGATAGACCAGAAAGGAAGCTTTCACTGAACCCATTTGCGGTTTCCACGGTCATCATTGCAAGAGCTTCGGCGGTTCGTCCGGATTCCAGGGCTTCGGTGTATGAAAGGGCTGCTTCCCTCAGTCTGATACCCGGGCTTCCCTGTCTGGCAAGAATGATAGCAATAATGAATACTGCTACGACGCAGACAGCCCAGACCCCTTTCTTCACCGTGTTCTCCCGCCTGAATCACCTGTATCGGTAGTCCTTCCTCCAGAGCCCAGGCTGAAAAGGTCTCCAAAGTTCCAGCCTATGCCGCTAACCATGAGACCCCACTCCTTGTTAACGTTCTGACCGCTTACTCTGTAGAAAAGATCCACTTTGAGCTGCAGTTGGCTGTTGTCCAGTTCGATACCGGTTCTCAGGTCCACGTAGGAAACTTCACTGCCGGTGATATCGTGTGAATCGACTTCTGTTTCGCTTCGTGAACACATTTCAAGACCCGCGTTGAAATCCAGTTCCCTGTTAACTGGAAGGATCATTCTGGCTCCTCCGCGGAATTCCGTACCGGGAGAAGTGTCCGCTGAATCCCGGGGAGATCCCGGTACCTGATCCCAGGCGGTGAAATAGTGGCGAAGTCCACCGGACACCTCCAGCCTGGGGCCCGACGAGCTGCCGGAAACGGGCATTTCCACCGTTCCCGACACCTCAGCCGCCACATGTCTGTCGCTTTCGGTGTAATCACCTGTATCCAGTGTGCCTTTCAGCGTGGGTCTGAGTGCACCTCGTAAAATCAGCTGAGGGTCTCTGCTCATCCATCCGTCAACACATATCCATGGATCCGCTATTCCCACTCCGGTTGTGTCTCCGGGACCGGAGAACTGAAGGAAGCCGGGAATAACAAGGCTGATGGTATGACTGGAGGTAAGACCGTACCTCCCAGCCCACATGAAGCGGACAATGCCGTATCCTTCTTTATGATCATACAGGCTGTCGAAGTTCAGGGTATCAGTTTCCCAGTACTGACCGAAGGAGAAGTAGCCCAGGGCAAAATTGCTGTCGGTTCCGGTGACCTGAAGCACATGGCTGAGGTAGTATGAAGACAGGGGATCCCAGGCCATTGATGCACACACCATAAGTGTAATCACAAGCAGGGAAATTCTCATAGGATATATTCCTTTCTTCCAGTAACCGTTCTTATCTGATTATTCTGAAACCCTTGACGGGTTCATCGGTTTCAGATCTTTCAACTACTTCAATTCCGTCAACCAGTGAATGGCCGGGACCGGATCCAATGTACTTGAGCATTGCTTCCAATGCCTGCCGGGATCCGGACAATAATGTCTCCACCGAACCATCTGGAAGGTTTTTCACGTATCCACCCAGGGCCAGCTCAGATGCCTTCGCTCTGGTCCAGTACCTGAAACCCACGCCCTGAACCAGTCCGCGAACACGAAGAAGAACGGTAATATAGTCGTCATTATTTTTCATGATGTTGTTTCTATAGAGTTGAAATCTGTTCCAGTCAAGCTCTTTTAACCATCAGTTGACCGCAAAGCGTATTGTTTGCATGCTTTGCAGGATGATCGAAAGCATATCTACTCAAGGAGGGGTCAAATGAAAACCGCCATAACCCTGGTTATGATCTTTACGGCAGCAACTGTTTTTGCTGCTCCATCAATATGGGGAGTCCCCGGACTTCACAGAGTGAACAGAGCCATGCCTCTCGGCTTCAACGAGATGTCATTCGGCATTGGAATGAATTACTGGACTGCCGCCAATGAGTTCACGAATTTCATATATCACAGTCACTTCCTTCCCCAGACCCTGCTCTTCCCGGAGATAACTGAAACGGAACATACCGGACAGGGAACCATTTCCCTTGGCTATGGGGTCTGGGACTACATAGATCTCGCAGCCAGAGCAACCTACTCTGGAACATGGTTGGAGAGAGACCTTTATGAAGAGCGTTCCACAGGACACTGGGAGAGCATACATGGTTTCGATGGAGTCGATTTCGTGCTCCACGGAGGTTACAATCCCATTCCTGACCTCGAGGACGTCGTCTGGTTTGGTGCCGATGTAAAATTGGGCATGGCCCCGGCAGACACCGCCTTTCTCAGAATAGAGGACGACCCCGACGGCAGATGGCACACGGGACAGATCTACAGCGCTCTGAGAAAACCATTCAGCACAACCGGCAACGGTTCCTTCGGAGGAGATCTGCTGATCAGCGGAGACTTCAGCCGATGGATTCCCATGACCGCCGTGAAAGCCCACCTGAACATTGGATACAACAGCTACACCCAGAACTATCACTTCACTGATTTCAGGGTTGCCCCTGACAGCGTGGGCTGGGATTACTCGGATTCAACCGAAATTTCCCTGGAAGTATCAGATGCGGTTTTCTCATGGGGGTTCGGTGTGGAGGTGCCAACACCCTACGCCGATATATTCGTTGAGTACACAAGTCAGAAACTTCTTGACAGAGAAGATGCCGTTGTGTCTTATTTCACCCCTGGAATACGTTTCAAAAACGCAGCGGGTACTTACATAGACGTCACCTTCGACCTCAGCACCAGTTCCTTCGATCCCCTCTACTATGACCTTGGTCATGGACTGTATCAGACCGACAGTGTGGTAACCCAGGACCAGAGGGCGGAAAGGGCTCCGCTTCCCATAGGGGGCACCTTCGATTACGGAATCGGTATTGCCGTTGGCTTCTCATCTGACATGATGACTGAAGATGACGGCCCAAGGCTCTCAACCCTCAGCGGTTCTGTTACGGATTCTCTAACAGGAGAGCCCATATTCGCAACCATTACCTTCCCCGGCGTACCTGTCGCAAACGTCACAAGCGACCAGGAAACCGGATTCTATACCCACCGCATACCCGCAGGAGACTTGCCTGTAACCGTGGTTGCTCCCGGCTACAGTAACGCCAGTGCAAGAGTGGTTATCGGCAGAGAGCAGTCCGCTACCCTGGATTTCGCCATGGTTCCCAACCTCGGAACTCTCAGCGGTTCGGTAAAAGACGGACAGGGAAGGCCCATAGAGGGTGCCACGGTTACCATAGGCAGCTCGACCCCCGTAACTGTTACGACCAGTTCCGTTGGTGTTTTCACCGCTCAGGTGGAAGCCGGAACTTGGCCGGTATCCGTACAGGCAGAAGGCTACATTTCCGACAATAAGTCCATCACTGCAATCGCAAATGAAACGGTAAGGGTAGAGTTTGCCCTGAGAGCAGCACTGAGAGAAGGCGAAGTGATGAGTTTCGACAACATCTACTTCGATTCGGGAAGCGCAAATATCAAACCCGAGAGCTACCCTGTTCTTGACAGCGTGGCCATTCTTCTGCGTGATAACCCCACCGCCAGGGTTCAGGTTGCAGGCCATACCGACAGCGACGGAAGTGAAAGCTCCAATCAGACCCTGAGCGAGCGAAGAGCCCAGTCGGTCTATCAGTACCTGGTCAGCAAGGGAATTGCCGGAAACAGGTTGACAACGGTAGGGTACGGAGAGTCGAACCCGGTTGCTCCCAATGACTCTGCGGCAAACAAGGCCCGTAACAGAAGGATCGAGTTTACGGTTCTAAGCATTTAGAACTGCTTGTTTCCTATTCAGGGGTCCGGCGAAAGCCGGGCCCCTTTATCAATGTGGTAAATTTTTCCGTGTCCCTTACCGGCGGAAGGCAGAAGCCCTTCCCGCAGATTACCGCAGAGGTTTCTCCTTCTTCATCAGATCCCCCTGGTACCAGAACGGTGAATGGGGAAAAGTTATCCCCGAGAATATCCAGGAACTGCTTCCTGTCCGGGCCGCTGATAGAAACGCGTCTGGTATCGGCAGTGCTGAAAAGCAGAGCAGAGAGCATTCGTCCGAAACCGGAGGGGGCTGCCTTCATTGTTTCACTGTATCTTGAAACTATTGCAGTTCCCTGGTTCAGATAACGGTCCTCACCTGAAGCCGTCCAGAGCCTGAAAAGAACTTCAGCAGCAGAGGACAGCCCCGATGGGACGGCACTGTCCATGGGATTCGATGTTTTCAGAAACAATTCTTCATTTCCCTTCCCCGAGTTGTTCAGCAATCCAGTCTTTCCGTCCCTGAAACGGAGCAGCATTGAATCAACCAGGGATACGGCTTCATAAAAAAAGCGGTCTTCTCCTGTTGCAGCGTGAACTTCAAGAAGACCAGACGCAACCAGAGAGTAGTCCTGGAGAAAACCCTTACATGAGACTTCTCCGTCCTTCCATGAACGAAAAAGCTCCCCCCGGGAGTTTCTCAGTTTCTTCATGACAGATTCAGAAGCCTCAATGGCAGAATCAAGATACTCACTCCTTCCCAGGGGCCTCGAGGCAGCAGCAAGGGCCCTGATAGCCATACCGTTCCAGGCAGATATGATCTTGGTATCCAAAAACGGCCTGGGTCTTTTTTCCCTTGCTTGAAGCAGTGTCTTCCTCTGTTCCGGTAAACCCTCGGGAGCAGCAACTGAGCATCCTGTATAAAGAATGTTTCTGCCCTTGAAAAAACCATCTGATCTCACGTTGTAGAAATTACAGAATTCCCCGGCTCCACTGCCGAGCAGTCCTTCCAGTTCGTTCTTGCTCCATGTATAGAATGCCCCCTCTTCCATATTGCCGGATCTTGCTGGACTGTCCGCATCCAGAGAACTGTAGAATCCTCCCTCCGGGTGACGCAT
>CAZRCS010000087.1:0-7646 GCA_964598645.1 uncultured bacterium
TCTCCCGAGGAAAGACTTATTAGAGCCATCTTCGGCAAGAGAGCCAGTGACGTTAAGGATACGTCCCTGAAGGCTCCCGTGGGGATGTCCGGAATAGTCGTTGACGTTAAAGTCTACTCCCGCAAGGATGATACCGAGAGGGGCAGACGCGAGATAGAATCCAGGATCGATGCCCTGAGAGAGGAGCGTGAAGAGGCCGAGAAGAGGCTCTTCACCGACAGGGACAACATGCTCAGGAAGGTGCTCAACGGACAGAAGGCCGCGGCATTCGTGGACGGTCTCACCGGCGAGCAGCTCATTCCTGAAGGCAGAAAAATAACATCTACCTTCCTGAAGAAAGTCGAGTTCACCGATCTTGACTTCAACAGGCAGATAGTGGAGGACCTGGTCATCGATGACAGGGCCCGCAGAATACTCAGGAGTGCAGAGAACAAGCTGAAGGAACTGAACGACTACTATCAGGACCAGGAGGACAGACTCCACAGAGGAGATGAACTCAAACCTGGAGTCATAAAGCTTGTGAAGGTTTACGTTGCCAAGCGCAGGAAGCTCCGCATCGGAGACAAAATGGCGGGTAGGCACGGTAACAAGGGAGTGGTGAGCATAATCGTTCCAGAAGAGGATATGCCCTACCTTCCCGACGGCACTCCGGTGGACATATGCCTTAACCCCCTTGGTGTTCCCAGTAGAATGAACGTTGGTCAGATCATGGAGACCAACCTGGGAATGGCAGCTGCGGATCTGGGCATAAACGCCATAACACCGGTGTTCGACAGCATCGGAACAGAAAAAATAGGAGACCTGCTGGAAGAGGCAGGCCACGCCAGGGACGGCAAAACCATTCTTTACGATGGAAGAACTGGAATGCCCTTCGATCAGAGAGTGACAGTGGGCAGAATGTACATGCTCAAACTTGCCCATCAGGTTGAGGATAAGATCCATGCACGGTCCACAGGACCTTACGCAATGGTCACTCAGCAGCCCCTGGGCGGAAAAGCACAGAATGGTGGACAGAGACTTGGAGAGATGGAGGTCTGGGCTCTTGAAGCCTATGGCGCATCCCACTGTCTGCAGGAAATGCTCACCATAAAGAGCGATGACGTTGACGGTCGAACCGAGGCATACAAGGCAATAGTGCACGGCAGGAACGTTGAAACCCGGGGAACTCCTGAGGCTTTCAACGTGCTTCTCAGTGAGATGCGCAGTCTTGCCCTCGACGTAGAGCTCGAGATGTCCGATGAGAGGGAGGGCGATAATGCTTGATTCTCATTCCCTTAGAGACGCGAACACATTTCCTGCCGATTTCTCAGGAATAAGGATAAGTCTTGCCTCGCCGGAAACCATCAAGGAATGGTCCTATGGAGAGGTTACGAAGGCTGAAACGATAAACTATCGCAGTTACAAACCTGAACCAGACGGCCTTTTCTGTGAAAAGATATTCGGGCCAGTCAAAGACTGGGAATGCAGTTGCGGAAGGTATAAAAAACCCCGTTACAGGGGTGTGAAGTGCGACAGATGCGGGGTTGAGGTTACCCACTCAAGGGTAAGAAGAAGCCGGATGGGTCACATAGACCTTGCGGTTCCTGTTTCCCACATCTGGTACTTCAAGAGTCGTAAAATAAACAAGCTCCTGGACATAACAAATCTGAACCTGGAGCGGGTCCTTTATTACGAGTCATACATAGTGATAACGAGCGAACACCCTTCCCTCAAACCGGGCAAGGTGCTGGACGACGAGGATTACTACGCCGCCAGAGAAACCTATGGCGACGACGCTTTCACTGTTGGAATGGGTGCTGAGGCTATTTCCAAGCTTCTCGAGGAGATAGATCTCGACGAGCTTGCAGCAACCCTGCGCACAAGCATTGCCAACGAGACCACCCAGAGCAGAAGGCAGAAGAACCTGAAGAGGCTCAAGGAAGTGGTGGCCTTCGAGAGTTCCAAGAACGAGAACAAGCCCGAGTGGATGATACTCCGGGTTCTTCCGGTGCTTCCTCCAGACCTCAGGCCTCTGGTTCCCCTGGAGGGCGGCAGGTTTGCTTCAAGTGATCTGAATGATCTCTACAGGAGGGTCATCAACAGGAACAACAGACTCCTCAGGCTCCTGGATCTTCAGGCTCCGGACGTTATCCTCAGGAACGAGAAGAGGATGCTCCAGGAAGCCGTTGATGCCGTTCTCGATAACGGAAGCAGAAGAAAACCTGTGAAGGGTGCCGGCATGCGGCCCCTGAGAAGTCTCTCGGATCTCCTCAAGGGGAAAAGAGGCAGGTTCCGCCAGAATCTTCTGGGCAAGAGGGTAGACTACTCCGGCCGTTCGGTGATCGTTGTTGGTCCCGAGCTGAAGATGCACCAGTGCGGTCTTCCAAAGGACATGGCCCTGGAGCTCTTCAAGCCTTTCGTAGTGGCAAGACTTGCCAGGATAACCGGCGACAAGGTCAAGATGGCCCAGAAGCAGGTTGAAGAGCGTGAAGAGATAGTCTGGGCGATACTGGAAGAGGTAATTGCCAACCATCCGGTGATGCTGAACAGAGCACCGACACTTCACAGGCTTGGAATACAGGCATTCGAGCCGGTTCTGGTCGAGGGTCTTGCCATCAGGCTGCACCCTCTGGCATGCGCCGCTTTCAATGCCGACTTCGACGGTGACCAGATGGCCGTGCACCTTCCCCTTTCCGCTGAAGCTCAGATCGAGGCAAGAGTTCTCATGCTTGGAAGCCGGAACATCCTCAAACCTTCCAGCGGCGAACCGGTTGCGTCACCAAGCCACGACATGGTTATTGGTGTTTACTACATCACCAAACCATTGGCCGGGGACAGGGGCGAGGGCATGATCTTCAGCTCCAGGGAAGCCGTTATCGGTGCTCTGGACGCAGGCAAGGTCAACCTTCACTCCCGCATAAAGATCCGTGGAATCAACAAGATCGTGGAGATAAACTCCAAGGGAGACAGGCGCGAGCCTAAGTACTGGAAGGACTACACCACTCCGGGCCAGGTCATCTTCAACTCCATCGTTCCCGAAGGCATGGGCTACATAATGGCCAATGGTCTTACGCAATCCCATGAGAGGGTCTTTGGCAAGAAGGGCCTTAACAGGATGGTATCCAGGTGCTTCAACGAGCTTGGAGCTGTGAAGACCGCTGTCTTCCTGGACAACCTGAAGGACCTTGGCTTCCTTTACAGTACCCTGAGCGGTCTCACCGTGGGTATGGATGACATGATCATCCCCGACGAGAAGAAGCGGATAATCGAAGAAAGCACCAAAACCGTTGCAGACGTGGAATTCGCAGCCCGTAAGGGTGAGATGACCGAGAGCGACAGGTACAACAAGATAATAGACATATGGTCCCAGTCCACCGAGGACGTGAAGAATTCAATGATGGAGCAGCTGAGTCATGACAACCACGGGTTCAACCCCATCTTCCTCATGGCCAATTCCGGTGCCAGGGGAAGTGTTGAGCAGGTCAGGCAGCTTGCAGGTATGCGAGGCCTCATGGCCAAGCCGAAGAAGAAGCTCTCAGGCGACATTGGTGAAACCATCGAGACACCCATCATAAGTTCACTTAAAGAGGGTCTTTCGGTTATCGAGTACTCCATCTCAACCCATGGTTCCAGAAAGGGTCTGGCGGACACGGCTCTGAAAACCGCGGATGCCGGCTACCTCACAAGAAGGCTTGTGGACGTCTGTCAGGATGTGGTTATTACCATGGATGACTGCGGAACCATCAGGGGCAGGGACATCACAGCTCTGAAAGAGGGCGAGAAGGTCATCGAAAAGCTCAGCGAGAGAATCGTGGGCAGGGTGACCGGCGAGGATGTGTACGACCCTGTGACCGACGAGATAATATGCGAAGCAGGGCAGGAGATAACTCCCAAACTGGCATCATACATAGATTCCCGTTCCATCGAATCCGTGAAGATACGTTCGGTTCTCACGTGCGAGGCGGAACAGGGTCTCTGTGCAAAGTGCTACGGCTGGGATCTCAGCCGGAACAGGAACGTCACAAGGGGAGAGGCCGTGGGCGTGATAGCCGCACAGTCAATCGGAGAACCCGGCACACAGCTTACCCTCAGAACCTTCCATACCGGTGGTGTATCCTCCAGAGAAGCCCAGGACAACCAGGTAAAAGCCAGGCATCCCGGACGGATCAGTTTCAGGAACATACACCTTGTGGAGGGCGTAGACAGTGACGGCAAGCCCAGTGTCATAGCTTCCAGAAACGGGCAGATAGACGTGATCGACATCGAGGGAGAGATTCTTTCAACCTATGAGGTTACTCCCGGTGCCATAATGTCCGTAACGGACGATCAGGAAATACAGAGGGATGACATGCTCTTCATAGCAGAGCCCTTCAGTAATCCTATCGTAAGCGAGCATTCCGGTTCAGTTCACTACGTTGACATCGAGGAGGATGTAACCCTCCAGGAAGAGATAGACTCCGAGCAGCACAGGCAGATGATAATCGTTGAGGACCGAAGCAGAACCCTTCATCCCCACGTGTTCGTGCTGCCTGAGTTCATGGTGGTTCTCTCCGGCAGGCCCAGGCGCCGAGAGGAGGAACTGCACACCTTCAGCGAGCTTCTCGAAGAGGCAGAGGGGACCAACGGAAGAATCGTGTTCACCTACAGGGACACCAATGCGGTTCGCCCAACTTCCCTCTACGATGAGATAATACTGAATCACGCAAAGAGTGACTCTACAATTCCCTTCCTTACCCTGGATTGCAGAAGGGTGGGAACAGGCAGCTACGCAGCCTTCTCGGAGATTGTGGAGAACCTCGGCAAATACACCGCCAAGACCAAGGCTGACAAAGAGGAGTTTAGGGTTCTCGAAGAGATAACCGAAAGGCTGTCAGTTTCAAGCAGCAGGAAGAACGACGAACTCGAAGACGAGTTCATGGAAGCCCTTCTTGAATACAGCCAGAAGCATCCCTTCATTATGGCCATGGCAAGTCTCGATAAGGCCCATGCGGGTACCAGGCAGGTGATACTGAGGCTCAGTGATATCATCAGCAGGGGCAGGATCCTCGTTCTGGTGAGTTTCTACCAGAAGGGTGGCTTCAGGAGCCATATCGTGGCCAGGGGCCGTCAGCGTCAGCAGGGGCAGGATCCCGTTGAGCAGTTCATCAAGAGCCACGTGAGAGGGATATATCCCATACCCAGCGGTGCTACCCTTCACGTAAGGGACGGGCAGCTGATCAAAACCGGTGTGCACATCGCAAGAATGCCCAAGAGGGCAGGTCTTCAGAGGGACATCACCGGTGGTCTTCCAAGGGTCGACGAGCTTTTCGAAGCCAGAAGACCCGCGGATGCGGCGGCAATAGCCGAGATAAGCGGAACGGTTACACTGAGTCCCATCAAGGCGGCCATGAGAACGGTTACCATTACCGGTGACCAGGGGCAGGAGGCCAGTATCAAGATACAGGCCACCAAGCACATAAGGGTCCGCGAGGGTGACCACGTGGAAGCCGGAGACAAACTCACCGACGGTCCTCTCGATCCCCACGACATTCTAAGGGTTCGTGGTACCGAAAGCGTGGAAGACTACCTGCTCAACGAAATCCAGGAGGTTTACCGCCTTCAGGGTGTGAAGATAAATGACAAGCACATAGGAATCGTCGTAAGACAGATGCTTGGCAAGGCAAGGGTGGAGAACGCAGGAGATACCCAGTTCCTTGAGGGAGCCAGGATCGGCCGACTCACTCTTAACAAAGTTAACATGGAAATGATGAACCAGGGCAGACGCCCTGCAACCAGCGATGTCATGCTGCTTGGTATAACCAAGGCATCACTGGCCACCAACAGCTTCCTCTCCGCCGCTTCATTCCAGGAGACTAACTCGGTGCTTTCAGATGCCGCCATAAACGGTCAGCTGGATACACTTATAGGTCTCAAGGAGAACGTGATCGTAGGCCATCTTGTGCCTGCCGGAACAGGCGTGAGGAACTACAGGGGACTTGTCATTTCCATGGCTGACGGCTCTGAACTTCCAGAACCTGTTCAGGAGCCAGAGGTTGACGAAAAGTTTAATCATGTATAGAGTTGCACTCACTGTAAAAGGAGAAACGGCAGCTCGCACGAGCTGACCCACGAAAGGAGATTAAGTTTGCCCACCATTAATCAGCTGGTGCGAAAAGGGCGCAAGAAGCAGATACAGAAGACCAAGGCTCCTGCTCTCAAAAATTGCCCACAGAAGAAGGGTATTTGTACCCGTGTCTATACTTCGACACCGAAAAAGCCCAATTCGGCCCTCCGTAAGGTGGCCCGTGTCAGGCTTCGTAACGGTTTCGAGGTTACGGCGTACATCCCCGGAGAGGGCCACAACCTCAACGAGCACTCCGTAGTACTCGTAAGGGGTGGCCGAGTGAAGGACCTTCCCGGTGTCCGTTATCACATCATCCGTGGTGTGGAGGATGCCAGTGGAGTGGAAGGTAGAAAACAGAGCCGTTCCAAATATGGAACGAAACGGGAAGCGTAGAGCGGGGTACCATAAATGAGAAGAAACAGACCAAAGAGAAGAGAAATTCTTCCTGACGTAAGATACGGCAACCTTGTCATAGCAAAGTTCATCAACAATATCATGCTCAAGGGCAAGAGGTCCATTGCCGAATCCATCGTTTACGGTGCCTTCGAAGTGATATCCGAGAAAACAGGTCAGGATCCTGTTGCGGTTTTCAGCAAGGCCATGAACAATGTCAGGCCCACCCTTAAGGTTAAGAGCCGAAGGGTTGGAGGTTCCACCTATCAGGTCCCTCTGGAAGTCCGTCCCGAGGAAAGGGATGCCCTCGCCATGAGATGGATCATCGGCTACGCACGTGGCCGTAAGGGCAAGAACCTTAAGGACCGTCTTGCAGCCGAGTTCATGGATGCCGCAAGGAACGAAGGACTGAGCGTTAAGAAGAAGGAAGACACCCACAAAATGGCCGAGGCCAACAAAGCCTTTGCCCACTACCGCTGGTAGTCTTCGACTTATAAATGGAAACCCCGTTCCGGCAGGCCGGAGCGGGGTTTTCTTATGATGCGGGAGCAAGGTGCAGCAAGAACCTGAATGGATGGACAGCCCCACGATCGAACCTCACGGCTTCGTTCAAAGAGAGATCCTCGCCGGTGGAGATTCAAATGCTGCAGAATCAGGCAGGCAGTACAGAGGATCTGCAGGAGGCCCTTGAAACCGTAAGCTGCTGAGATGATACAGATTTACAGCGGAGAGAAACCGCTGAAAAGCGGGAAATCCTGGAAACCCCCGTTAAATACCATTCTCTATATGGAAGCCCCACCTCCATAAGCTATCCGGGTCAGAAAATACCCGCCCTTGAAAAGACTCATGCCTACACTCTTAGGAAGGAACCGGAAGGATAATGGAATCCCATGAGCCAGGAAGAAAGGAACTAAAGGGCAAGAGGTCAATTGCGAGAAATATCAAACCCATTCTCCTGCTTACATATACTCTGTGTAACCACGTATTCCACCAGCATACATAGACTAAATTATACATAATCAACGCATTCCATCACTCTATAGACACACCATAATACTTATTGCATCATTAAAACAAATTAACTACCGAGCATACACAGAGCTCTGTACAATCATTGTTCTGATGCACCCAATATCCACACGCCGATCCGATTCTTTTCCGAACATGCAGA
>CAZRCS010000088.1:0-7639 GCA_964598645.1 uncultured bacterium
ATTCGGGGGTTGGCGGGAAAATACCGGTTTAAACTTTTCCGTCAATGACCTGAACATGAATAAAAAATCCCCGGCACGGAAAAACCATACCGGGGAGTGAACTGATAAACCTTATCTACAGAGCGTTCCAGATGGTGCTGAAGCCGAGGTCGGCCTTTGCGGCACAGCAGAGATCGTTTGCCAGAACACAGACTCCATATTTCGAGCCGTCCGCCTTCGATATTATCAGATTGATGCTGCGGGTGTCTCCGCCGTCGCTTATCCAGCCGTACACTATGCTGTCGTCGCCCAGTGCCTGTTCCAGATCAGCGGAAAGTGGCGGATTCGCAGACATTCTTCGTACGGCGATGTTGTCCAGGGATCCGTAGATCATTTCCATGTAATCAAGGCAGTCGTTCACCGTGGTGTAGCTTGCGTCCACATCCGGAGCGCCCCCCCAGTCCAGCTGAACTCCCGGGAAACTGGTTGTGGTGTGTCCAGAGGTAACAAGCCAGTTATCCAGTATCTCGGGGCCTCCCATGTAAAACCTGATGGACTGGGTAGCCTCACGGGCACCCTGCTGGCCCCTTCTGAGTATCTGCCAGAGCTGCTCATCCCGGGCTATGAGGGAATCGAGGCGTAACACACCAGAATTGTGCCTGCTGACGCAAACAGCGGCGTTAACGATGTCTGGGGTATCCATATAGAAACGCCTGGTACCGTTCCTGGTCATTACTTCGCCTGTCTTCAGGTCCACAACGCCAAGCCCGAAGGTTACTCCCGGGAGGGCAAGCACCTGATCCATAACAGAACCCAGGTTGGAAGGAAGTCCCCCGGAGGTCTGGCTGGAATAGGCATCGGGGTCGAGAAGCATCGGAGGAAGACCTCCCTGCTTGTCCCCCGTTCCCGGAGCAGCGAGAAGTATGCTTAACAGAATTGCTATCATGTGGTTCCTCCTGTGCCTCTAACGAAAGAGGAGGAGGGTGTCCCCTCCCCCTCTCAGATACAAGAAACGGTTTAGTTGGCGTTGCTTGTGAAGAGTGACAGACCAAGGTCGTTGGACTGGTACTCATACATGAAGCTGACCTCTGTGCCGTTTTCGCTCTGGGGCTCGGCACTGATCTGAAGGCCATACATCTTGGCATAGGCAAATGATCCGCCGGCGTAGGGAAGGGCAACGAACACTACACTGTCTGAAGTGTAAAGCTGGTAGCTGGTGCTGTACCAGGTACCGTTGGGGTCACAGTTGCCGTATTCACCGGAAGCCGGTGTCTGGAAGTAGCTCTGGTTACCGTTTCCGAATGTTCCGAAGTTGCCGCTGTAAAGCCATACATCCTCGTCACCCTTGCTCTCGTCGTAGGCATAGATGTCCTGGACGAAACTGGTCTGGCTTGCAAAGCCTGTCTGACCGGCTGTTTCACCGAATATGAAACCGCTGTGGTAATCGGCAGGTGCGTAGTTGTCGTAGATCTCATAGGTGACGTTAATGATATTGGGCATGGTGCTTGCGGTGTTGGAGTAGTCGGAGGAGGTGTTTTCACCGTTGTATGCCATTACAGCGTAGGTTCCTGCAACGGTTGCGTTGTGGGTGAAGGTTGTGGTGGTGGATGTTCCGACCTCAGCCCAGCTGCCTGCGCCATCGGTCTTGAAATAGATCTTGTAGCCTTCGATATCATCGGTTACAGCGGACCATGTAAGAACAACGGTTCTGCCTGTGCTTGATGCGTCAAGTTCCAGCTGCTGAACAACTGCCAGGTCTCCTGTGGGATCGGTTGTGTCGTCGCCGGCGCAGCCTGCGATGGCAGCGATCATCACTGCCATGAAAATAATACTGAGTTTCCTCATAGATTGTCTCCTTACTTTCGTTTCTTTTTACTCGAAGAGTCCTGCCCTTCGCCATAGCAAAATAGCTCCAAGGGCAGATGTTGTCAAACCCCCTTGCTCTGGAATACGTTTAATCGTCGATGTTTATTCCCTCCAGGGATTTCTGCGCCGCAGAACGTACGGCAAGGGAAGAGTCCTCAAGAAGGGGTTCCAGTGCGGGAATGGCCTCTTCACCGAACTCTCCCAGGGTCACCGCGGTCTGTCTTCTTATACGCTCGGATTCCGACTGTGTGAATGGAATGATCAAAGGCAGCGATCCCATGTTCCCAAGGTCTCCCAGGGTTCCAATGATGGTATTGGTTATTCCAACCGACAGCGAATCGGAAAGCATTGCTTCAAGCTCCGGTCTTGCCTCTTCTCCACCTGCTTCACCGAGCCACTGTATGACATTCCCAAGTTCTCCGGGGGCCAGGCTGTCTTCAAGCAAGCCTATCATTCTTTCCGTTGCGTAATCTGCGTTCTCCGTAAAAACAGCTTTCACCGCCCGGTGTTCCAGACCGTCCCAGGAATCAAGGTGCTCTTCAAGGATGTAGTCCACTGCATCATGGCCCCTTGAAGCCAGTTCCTCGCGGTGGGCGAGCACCCTGTCACTGTTGCCGGATACACCCCATTCAGATGCAACGCTGAAAAGAGAATCGATTTCAAGTTCACCGGGGTTACCGATCTCAACGATTTCATCCTCTGGAACAGGGGTGGTTCCAGGCAGGTCCGCGCCTGTGGACCACTCCCTCTGCCAGTCTGTGTTCTCTTTTCCTTCTCCCAGATAGAAATCACCGTCGGCCATGTCCAGGAACAGCCCTGAACCGGCAGAGCCCCTGGCCCACCGGGACTCACCCTGACCAAGGCCCCTTATGGCGAAAAGGTCGGAGCCTGAAAGGTCGGCGAACACCGCTGCGGAATTTGTAAGGGCAAGCCCCTGCCCTCCGTCGGTGGCGTAGTAATCTTCACCCTCCATGTCCATGAGGAACCCGGTGGAAAGATCGTGTGCGGCTCCCTGGGCGGGACCCCTGCGGCTTGTGTACTGATCATCGCCGTCGGCATCTATGAGAACACCGGATGCCAGATGTATTCCCGCGCCCTGACTGTACTGGGCAGAAGAATAGGTGTCCTGGCCGCCTGTATCGTAGAGAACTCCCAGGGAGTAGAAGTAGGCGCTTCCCTGGCCGAAGACTTCGGCCCTGTATGTGTCATTGCCGGTTCCCAGGTCGCAAAGAGTACCTACTCCCCCTGCACAGAAAGGCCTGAGGCCTGTTCCAAAACCCTGGGACATTGCAATGTGATCCCTTGGAAGAAGAGGTTCGTGGGGATACGTAAAGCCAGCCAGGTAGGTGTCGTGTCCGCTGCCATCCACAAGACTGCCGTATCCCGCTGGTCCTCCGAAACCCTGACCATAAGCGCTGACCCGCCTGACATCGTTGCCCTGAAGATCGAGGAACCAGGCCGCACCCAGAGTGGCAGCACCCTGGGAATGCACATCCGCCGTCTGGAGATCATCCCCGTCCAGGTCGGCAAAGAGGGCTCCACCCATAACAGAAGAACCCTGGCTCATGGATGACCCTGTGTAGGTATCGTTGCCTTCAAGGTCCACAAGGGCTCCATAACCCATGAATCCTGATCCCTGGGAAACGGGAAGGTTCGAGATGTAGCTGTCGTTCCCCCCCAGGTCAGCTATCAGGGCCACCGGGGTTCCAATTACTCCTATGCCGTCTGCTCCGCAGAGATACAGGTCATCTCCCCCTGCATCGATGATCACATCGTACCTGGTCTCCCCTGTGTAGATGTTCCTTCCCCGGTCGCCTATTACCCAGGTAATCGGTGAATCAAGGGAGTAGTCGTAAACCATTCCCTGAACTCCAGGTGCAAACATGGTTCCGTAGGGGTCCTGGAACTGAAGCCCCTTCACGAGGCCTATGATCAGCTCAGGAGAAGGGTTTTCAACAGCCTGCCATCTTGTGAGCAGAATGGTGTAGGCGTCCAGCTCAAGTTCGAAGTCTTCCTGCTGTATGGGTATGTCACACCCCCTTGAAGAGTAGATAAGACCCCACTCACCGGGAGTTCCCGCTGAATCGTTCCGCGCCCACATACCACCGCATGCAAGAGCAAGGGAATCGGCACAGGTGAGTGAATCGATGGCGGTGAGATAAGAAACCTCCAGCTGTTCCATTACAGCCAGAATGGAATCGATCCCCCCTGGAAGGGCATCTGTTCTGCAGAGTGTAAAACTCACTGAAAGAATCGAGTCTGCAACGTCAGGCAGAGCCCAGACGTCCTGTATGCACCTCACCACGGTGCTGTCCGCAAGCTTTACACCTGTTGCCCAGTGCCTGTCGAAGTTCATCTCCTCCGGGGTCATCTGCACCTGCTCAAGGGCCTGGGAAGCGGCGCTCTGCACAGGGCCCGGGATGTTAAGTGTTACAAGAAAAAGCAATAACATCATCCGTTTAACTTCTTTCTTTTTTGAATTCAGCCCGAAAAATAGCATTTCCTGTGGCTGAAGTCACTTCAGATACAACCGATAGACATGGCCATTTGAAATGACCATATTAAAATGAAAGGGGGCACCATGAAAACTATGAGCGTTACCGATTTCAAAGCCCACGCTCTTAATGTGATAAGCGAAGTCTCCCACACCAGGGAACCCGTTGTGCTAACGAAACGCGGCATGCCTGTAGTGGAACTTGTGCCGTACACTGAACCGGTTCACAGGGCCGGAAAACTTGCAGAGACCCTTGTCTATGAGGGGGACATTCTTACACCCGTTGCAGAAAACGACTGGGAAGCTTCCAGATGAAATATCAGCTGGACACCCATGTGTGGATCTGGTGGATGGCAAGGCCGGAGAAGCTTTCCTACCGGGCAAGGGATATCCTCTCTGAACGAATCAATTACTCTGAACTATTGCTCTCAGCAATTTCCATGTGGGAGTTCTGCAAACTTGTTGAAAAAGGAAGGCTGAAGGTTTCATGCAGCACAAGGGAATGGCTTGGAGAAGCCCTGGACATGCCCGGCCTGAGATTGGTTCCGCTGACCCCATCCATTGCCTGCGACTCAACCAGCCTTCCTGGAAACCCGGGGAATGACCCGGCAGATCAGATAATCACCGCAACGGCCAGAGTGGAAAACGCCACCCTTCTCACCGCCGATGTGAAGCTTTTGGAATACCCCCACGTCCGGACACTCTGGTAAATCACCCGGCAGCATTGACAGCAGGGAAGTCTTTGGGCAGTTTTCACCGGTGGGTTGGGGGTGGCTTCACAGTGGAGCCTGAGATCATACCCCTGGAACTTGATCAGTTATCTGCGGAAGGAAATCCATGAGCACATCATTCGATTCGAAGGCCGTAGCCGCGGCAGCAGCCAATGTCCGTTCACAGCATCCCATGATACATCACATAACCAACTCGGTGGTGATGAACTTCACCGCCAATATCACCCTTGCCATGGGTGCGGCGCCTGTAATGGCACCATCGGTGGCCGAGTCTCCCCAGATGGCGGCATTTGCAGGGGCACTTGTTCTGAACATCGGCACCATCACACCGGATCTCCTTAAGAGCATGGTGGCGGCAGGCCACTCGGCAAATGAAAAGGGCATCCCTGTGGTACTCGACCCTGTGGGAGCAGGAGCCACCGAACTGCGCACCAACGCCGTGAAAACTCTTCTTTCAGAACTGAATATTAACGTGGTAAGGGGAAATGCCGGAGAAATTCTCTCTCTGGCAGGGACCTCAGGCGCGGTTCGCGGTGTTGATTCTCTGGCCAGCGGCGAAGGACATCATGAACTGTTCTCCGCCTTCGCTTCTGAAACCGGAATAGTCACTGCCGTGAGTGGAGAGACCGACTTCGTAACCGACGGCACCAACTGGGTGAAGGTATTCAACGGTAACCCCCTCATGGGGCAGGTAACAGGTACCGGCTGCGGGGCAACCACCGCAGCTGCATGCTTTGCCGCGGCTGGTCCTCCTTTGCTTCAGGCGGTTGCATCAGGGATCATCTGCTACAACATAGCCGGTGAAATGGCCTCGAAAACCTCACAGGGCCCGGGCAGTTTCGTGCCCAGGTTCCTGGATCTCCTCTATGAGATCCGCGGGGACGTGATACAGAAGATGACAAGAATGGAAACGAACCTGTGAGACCGTCACTGGAGGAGGCTCTGAAGCTCTATCTGGTTACAGATCCTGTACTTCATGGGGGCAGGGGCGTCGTACCCACCTGCAGAGAAGCCCTGGAGGCCGGCGTTCGTTTCCTTCAGTTTCGGGACAAGGATGCATCCACCAGACAGCTTTATGAAACTGCCAGAGAGCTGAAGTCTCTCTGCGACGAGTATTCAGCATGGTTCGTGGTGAATGATCGAATAGACGTTGCAATGGCCGTGTGTGCCCACGGAGTTCATCTGGGCCAGAGTGACATGCCCGCAGGAGCTGCCCGGGGCATCCTGGGTCCTGAGGCGGTTATCGGGGTATCCGCAAGAACAGTGGAAGAGGCCCGTGCCGCTTCAGTTGCAGGAGCCGACTACATAGCGGCCAATCTGGTGTTTTCCACCGGCACGAAAAAAGGACTCGGCAAACCCCTGGGTCTTGATATGGTCCGAAAGCTCTCTGAAGCCTCTTCGCTGCCCCTTGTGGCCATAGGGGGCATAAAACCTGAAAACACCGCTTCCGTAATTGAGGCTGGATGTTCCGGAGTGGCAGTTGTTACGGCAATAATGAACGCAGAGTCACCAGCTCTCGAGGTAAGGAGATTCATAAAGGTTCTTAATCCCTGAAAACGTCTTCTCTGGTGAAATCAGGCAGATACGACTCAGGTGAGGTTTCAGGCTCCTGAATGAGTGTGCGGTGGAGTCCCAGTTCTTCTGCGGTTTCCACCGCTTTCCAGTACTCGGTTGAGGTGAGCCTTCTTGAAAGAAGAGGGAAATCCATGGCTCTGTACACAGGGTTATACTGGGACATGAGACTAACAGGAATCTCTGTGGATATCCCTGCAATGAACCTGAGAACCTCTTCCGTATTGCCAAGGCCGTTGGGAAGCACCAGATGCCTCACGGCAACACCGCCTTCTGCAATACCGTCTTTCATCCGCAGGGGACCTGCCTGTCTGTACATCTCACTTATTGCTTCCTTTGCGGCGCGGGGATAGCCGGGGGTTCCCGAGTATTGCTGTGCGCTTTCATCGCTTAGGTACTTCAGGTCCGGAAGGTAGATATCCACGAGTCCTTCAAGTAGTTTCAGCGATTCAGGGGTCTCGTAGCCGTTGGAGTTCCATATTACCGGGAGGGTCAAACCCCTCTCTCTTGCCTCTTGTATGGTCTCGGCTACCAGGGGAAGATAGTGTCCCGGAGAAACGAAACCCACTGTGGGACAGCCCTTTCCCTGAAAACCAAGAAGGATGTCCGCAAGGGAATCGGATGTATGTTTTTCTCCTTCGCCGCTCTGGCTTATCTGATGGTTCTGGCAGTAGATGCATGACATGGTGCAGTGGTTGAAAAACACATTGCCCACCCCTGTTGCGCCTGTGAGGAATGGCTCTTCGCCTCTGTGGATCACCGCCGAGGCAACTTCCATGATGTCAGCTGCTCCGCAGAATCCCTTTTCGCCTGCTGTCCTGTCCACGCCGCAGCGGCGCGGACAGAGACTGCAGTCAGACAGAAGTCTAGATGTGGGTATGTGCCTTTTCAATGGCTTCATTCAGCAGTTCAGTTCCGGGAAGGACGAATCTGCCGCCTTTTATTATGAACACTTCAGTGCCGTCGGGATGTACGGCACTTATGGAGTCCAGGGAGC
>CAZRCS010000089.1:0-7616 GCA_964598645.1 uncultured bacterium
AGAACCCGATTCGGTAACAGCCAGAAGATCGTTTCTATCAGACTTGGGAAGCTTGTCTACATCGGCTATTATCACGAGTTTGCCCGGACTGAAAAGCGAACCCTCACTGAACAGAGCCCTCAGATTCACTTCTCCCATGTCGTCGGGACAGAGTCTTACCGTTTCAAGGGAGAGTTCAGAACCCCTCACCCGAAGCATATCAAGAAGTCTGGATGACTGGAAGTATTCTTCTCCGGAAACAAGGAAAACATCTCCGGCGGAAGCGCCTGAAACCTTCTTCTCCATTTCCTCAAAGCTTTTTACTATCAAGGCTTCACATCCCTCAGCTCTTGCCCCTTCTCTGTGCTTTTGCTTATTTTCCAGCCTCAAATTAACAAAGGGGATCTACAATGTTGACCTGGTTTAGAGACAATGCAAAGATATTCCTTATTGCCGTGGTTGTCATCTTCGTGGGAATGATTTTCCTTCAGTGGGGACGTGGTGGTCTTGACGATGTTCGGGCAGACAAACTGGCTATGGGATCGGTGAACGGCGAGAACCTGGAGCCAACCTGGTACGATGCAGCCAGACAGGAAGTCTACTCCACCATGGAAAATCAGATGCTGAACATGGGATATCCCAATTCCGAAAGTCAGCTTGCCCTCATGTACAATGATATAAATGATGCGGCCTTCGATCTCATGGTGGACAGAACCCTCCAGGATGAGTATCTGAGAAAGCTTGGATGGGAACCTGTAAAACTTTCAATGGCTGAAGAGCTTCTTTCTGCTCAGCTGATTCTCATGGGTGTTCAGGATCCCCAGGCATACATAGCTGAGTACAGGAATGATCCCAACTTCAGCTCAACCCTGATGCAGCTTGTATCCCAGGCAGACCGTTCAATGTTCACGACCGCCGTTAACATGGAGAACATGATATCCGCCGATGAACTGAATTTCATGATAGAAGATGCGATGTCCTCGATAACCGCCAGGTATATACCTTTCAGAGCTTCCCCCGATCTTCCTTCTGAAGAACAGCTTGAGGTGTTCTATAACGAGAATGCAGATCTCTTCACAAGTGAGCCCGGCTGGAAAGTAAGATACGCCACCTACATGATTCAGCCCACAGATGAAGACCTTCAGGTTTCCATGGCAATTGTTGATTCTCTTGCCATAGCCGGCGGTGGATACCCAGACACAATGATGATAACCAGGGAACAACTGGAAGCGATCACCGGCTGGAATATAGACATGGCGCCGGGAGACATATCAGAGCCCTTCACTGCAGCTTCAATGGCCAGGGCAGGTATGCAGGCCTGCCATTCCATTGAACTCCTTTCAAGGACAGCAGATGACGCCGACACCACCGCAGCACTGGATACCCTGACTATTGTCCACTGGGAAGTCCCTCTATTCCCGGGCAGAGACACCATTCGCCAGGCATTCTGGGACGTGGAAGCCGGCCGTGAAGAGATTCTTGCTTCCGAAATACCCACTGACGTTGATTACCAGCTGGTTGACTACGGGCAGCACATAATCGATCTGAGCACGGTACCCTCTCCTGAGATTCCCCAGGCCATGATATCATTCGCCACGGACAGTGTCTGGGCTGACAGCATTGGACCTGTGTTCTACCTTCCCAGTTACTCAGGGAGCTATCCGGCGCTCACAGTAGCCAGGAAGATGGAGGAAATACCCGGTGGTCAGATTCCCTTCCGGGAAGCCCTTGAGTCTAACATGATACTCATCGAATACTACACTGAACTGCAGAGCGAGCAGGCTCTTCAAGCAGCAGAAGAGGCCCTTGAGGAGATTCAGGCCGCAGGTATGAGCCTCGCTGAATACGCCGATGCCGAATCCCTTGAGGTATACAACTCTCAGGAGTTCAGCCCTTCCATGGTTAGGCAGTGGGCCGCTTCTGACGAAGCTTCTTACAGGGGTCTTTTAGGCTGCGGAGATCTGGCAGATGCAGCCTTGTCTGTTCCTGAATATACAGTTACAGGTCCTTTCACTAACAACGGAATAGCCTACATTGTAGAGATTTCGTCGCGGACAGGAGCTCAGATTCCCGAAGAAAGAGCTCAGCTGGCGGGGTTCTACCTTTCCATGCAGGGCAGCTATAATTCGCGCTACACCGCAAAGCTCATGGATGGCCTCCGGGGCAATGCTGAAATCGTGGACAGCCGCGATGATTACTACAACACCATGGATTCACTGCGTGCGGATTATGCTGCAAGACAGGAAGCGGCACAGTAACTTGTTCAGAGGCCCCTTCTTTACAGGCGGGGCTTTTTTATAAGGAGATACAGGAAAAATGGTCCGCCCAGAAGTGCAAGAAGAACTCCAATGGGAAGTTCTGCCGGGGACAGCACTGTTCTGGAAACCAGGTCTGCCCACACCATTAGCACAGCTCCTCCAAGAGCTGAGAGGGGAAGAAGTTTTCTGTAGTCTCCCCCGGAAAGCCTTCTTACAGCATGGGGCACGATTAATCCGATAAAACCCACCGGGCCAACGGCTCCAACGGTTCCTCCTGCAAGAACTGCAGCAGAGAGAAGAAGCAATAATCTTTCTCTGGAAGTGTCAACTCCCCTGGATTCTGCCATTTCCGTACCCGCAAGGAACTGATTAAGAGTGCCGGTTCGCATCAGGGGAATTACACTTCCAGCAGCAAAGAACGGCAGAAGGAAAAGAACCCGGCTGTAACCAGCAACCGCAAGATCACCCATCATCCACCGGACAATCTCCACGAGACGTGAAGCGGGACTCATGTACTCAATAAGAAGAAGGAAGGAGGCACCCAGGAGGTTCACTGTTACTCCTGCAAGAATCAGATTGGAGGGTTCCCTTCTGTTCCTTCCCGCCAGGAACCATGTGAGACCGGCTGCGGCCAGAGCTCCCAGGGTCCCTGCAAGGTAGACCAGGAAAACGGGCATGATCACACCCGAAAGGATCAGAACCCCCGCCGTAACCCCGGCGCCGGCGCTGATTCCCAGGGTGTACGGTGTGGCAAGGGGATTTCGCAAAACAGCCTGAAGAACACATCCGGAAACCGATAGAGAGGCACCGGCAACCATGGCAAGGATTATTCTGGGAATACGAAGATCCCGGAGGATTGCCCATGGGGCCCCTGCCCCGGCAGGTCCTGCAGCCAGAGAGAGAGCAATTCCCAAGAAAAGCAGAATGAACAGAATGGCTGCGGTTCCCCTCAGCTTTCTCCTGCCGGGCATACCACCCACCCCTTTCCTGCGGTGTTCCTCACGACCTTCAGAGGTGTTTTGTATACACTTGCCAGCAGATCCTCTCCGGTAAATATCTCTTCTGCGGTACCAAAACCGGCGGGTTTTCCGTTCGAAAGCAGGAGAACCCTGTTGAGATAACCTGCTGCCATTCCTATTCTGTGCGTTGTGGCAATGATGATCCTGCCTCCCTCTGCAAGCTGCGAGAGAACTCTCCAGATATGAGAAGCGTGACCGTAGTCCAGCGATGACGCCGGTTCATCCAGAAGTATTACAGGTGTTTCCTGAACAAGAACTCCCGCCAGGTTCACCAGACGAAACTCTCCGCCTGATATCCTGTTGACATATTTATCTGCCAGGTGAAGGGCATCCACCATCTCAAGTGCATGAAGAGCAGCCTTTCTGTCTTCTGCAGAATCGAAGGACCAGGGATCCCTGTGGGGATATCTTCCCAGTAGTACAGTCTCCAGACCGGTAAGTCCTTGAGGAACAGGAGGGAACTGGGGAAGATAACCGATTTTTAATGCTTTTTCCTTCCTGCCCATGCTGTGAACGGGAAGGGAATTCAGAAATACTCCGGGAGATGAATCAACTCCTGGAAAACCCATTATTCCCTTGAGAAGAGTACTCTTCCCGCTTCCGTTTGGTCCGATCACCGCAGTAACCGTTCCACAGGCAAGGGTCATGGAGACCCCGCTTACCACCGACGATGCCCCTGGATAACCGGCATTGAAGTTTTCAAGTTTCAGTTGAGGCAAGACCCAATCTCCCTTATAGTTAGAGGCAGCCTGGCTCCGGGAATCAGTATGTACTCGCCGTTAAGCACACTGACCCCGCTGGAAGGCAGTCCGTTAGCCTCCCATACCTCCATTAATCGCCCGGGATCTCCACCGGGGGCCAGGATCAGTATCCGGTCAGGTTCCATGGAAAGAACCCCCTCTGCTGAAACAGCCGGGTAGCTTCCCGCGTCAGGGGCCGCAAGCCGGCATCCGGCGCCCTGAATGATATCTGCGAAAAAGGTGTTCTGTCCAGCAAGGGTTATTGCACCGTCTTCTTCCAGGTAGATCACGACCATCACAAGCAGGGAATCAGCTGCATGCTGCCTGTAAAGCGAATCCAGTGCACCCGTTACCGATGCTTTGTAGCCTGACAGATCCGCCTCGGGGTAGAGTTCCTCGATTCCGTCGGCTGATTCCATGATGTCCTCTAGGGTATCGAATGAGTAGTTATAGCATGGAATTCCAAGCTGATCAGCAAGGGACCTCAGGTTATTGCTGGTACCCACTACGTGTATGGATGTAGCATTCATCCCCGCCACCGCCTCAAGGGAGGGGGAAAGATAGTCGCCTGCACAGGGAAGCTCAGAAGCTTCAGGCGGCCATATGGAATGCCTGTCCACCGCTGCCAGTCTGTCTTCTATACCGGCTTCATAAAACAGCTCGGTAAGCGACGGTCCGAACACCACAACTGAAGTGTCCTCCCCGGCGGTGCATACCGGCGGTTCACCCCTGCAGCCAGTCAGTAATGGAGTAACCGCTGAAAGAATCGCGAAGAAGGCTGAGAGCGTTTTTTTCAATCTGCCTTGTCCTTTCTATGGAAAGACCAAGAACCTTCGATATGCTGTCCAGGGTCTGAGTTTCACCGTCCATAAGCCCGTAACGCATCACAAGAACGAATTTTGATCTCTCGTCCAGTTTTGACAGAGCCTCTTCCAGGACGTCTTCCAATTGGATATCCTCAGGGCTTGGTGCATTTCCTGGTATCCTTTCAGAGAGCGGAATTCCATCATCCGAGAGAGGCGCATGGAAGGGAATCACTTTTTCTGACAGGCTGAGGATAAGGGGCCAGTCAATACTGCTGCCGGTTTCTTCCTCTATTTCCCGGGACAGGGGAAACCTGCCTTTTCTAGAGGCAAAGTCCTCAATAATTTCCTTGAGATACATGGATTTTTTAACCACATGCGATGGAATTCTAACCAGTCTCTGCTGCTTCTCCATTGCCATGAGAACTCTCTTTTTTATTCTTACCACAGCATAGGTGAGGAAACCCTTTCCTCCGGCAAAATCGAACCTTCGTACAGCATCAAGAAGACCCTCGCAGCCTTCCTGGACGAAATCCATCTCCTCGAGGGCTCCCATCTGACATCTTGCATACCTTCTTACAACCATGAGGACCAGCCTGAGGTTACCTTCTACCAGCTCCTCTTCCGCATCCAGCAGGTTTTCGATGTGAATATCGGCTTTTCTGCGCAACTCCTCGTCTGTGACTTCTTCAAGCCTTTGGTATACCTCTTTCTGCACCAGGGACCAGTCGCGGTTGACCTTATTCCCTTCAGGAATACCCATGAGTTCCCTCAAACCATTCCTTGCTTCCCTTATCTTTTCAGCCAGAAGAACTCTTCTGGAAGCGTCCACAACATCCTTGGAACCCACCACGGACATGAAGATGGTTCCGGAGGATTCAACCGGCTTCCTGCTAGCTGTCATGGAGGCCTCCTGCATCTTTGAGATCCTCCAGTATTTCTGCTTCACGTACCGGATCTGCCGTCTCCAGTTCCTTCAGCAGCAGCTTTTTTCTTGGTTTTTCCCGCCGGTTCCGCTCGATAGCGTGCTTCAGTTTCTGAATTTCTTCCGTGGTGACAGAACTCAGCTGTCCAGACAAATCCGCACAGACACCTGCAAGATGCTGGTCCATCTCCCCGGGCATAACAGACGAATATCCCATGTCCACCTGGGTTTTCAGCTCCTGTAGAATATTTTTTCCCGTATCCGACATCATGTCTTCGACTTTCAGGAAACGAATAAGGTTCCTGTCCAGTTTTCCTCCGGCGGTTGAGGCCCTGAGAACGGATTTGTCACCGGGAGAAAGCATGGCAGCCAAAGGGTGATCCCTCTTATCTGCTGATGAAAACTGTTCTTCAGCTGTTTTCAGAAGGGCCGTTCTGGAATAGCCGCTGAAAGACTCTACCTTCCCCAGTAGATCTTCTTCCACAAGGGGGTTGGAAGCAGCCGCAGCTACCTGAATCAGTCTCTGGGCAAGAACCACCCGTCTGTAGCCATCCGGCTTCTTGTCCGGAAGAAGTGATATGCAGAAAGATACTGGGTCCATTGCTTTCTCGATGATCGACTCGAAGGCGTTTCGCCCTCTTTGCAGAAGGAAATCGTCAGGGTCCATGCCGTCGGGGAGCTTTATTATCTCAGCGAATCCGCCCTGGGACAGAATGATCGTTGCAACCTTTACCGAGGCTTTTCTTCCGGCACTGTCGCCGTCATAGCAGATAAGTACCCGATCCGCCATTCCCATGAGATTCCTGGCCTGTTTTTCGGTAAAGGCCGTACCGCTTGCCGCCACTGTTTCACCGAACCCGCATGAGAGCAGCCGTGCGTGATCGAAGTAGCCCTCTACCAGGATGACCCGACCCTGGCTGCGAGCCTCTTTATGAGCTCTGCTGTAACCGTAGAGAAAAGTTCCCTTCTTGTATACAGCAGTTTCAGGACCGTTCAGATACTTTGCTTTTGCCTGGGCATCCAGGGCTCTTGCGCCGAATGACACAACCCTTCCCCGTCTGTCCCTTACCGGAAAGGTAAGCCTGTTTCTGAAGAAGTCGTAGGGACCTCTATCTCCTGTTTTAACCACACCGGCCTCTTCCATGGAGGAAATGGAATATCCGTTGTTTTCAAGATGAGAAAGGAGAGCATTACCCCCCGGGGCATAGCCGATTCCCATTCGCAGAATGTTCTCGTCAATACATCTGCTTTCCAGGTATTTTCTTGCTTCGGCACCGTACTGACCTTTGAATTCCCCGGTGAAGAACCTCTGGGTTTCCTCAAGGAGCTTTATCACGGATGTCTTTGTTTCCCTGGAGGAAACTGCATTGCCTGAGGGTTTAAGCTCTAACCCGTTCTGTTCTGCAAGCTCCTCTATGACTTCAAGGAAGTCCAGGGCCTTGTATCTTTGAAGAAACGAGATGACATCTCCGCCTGCATCGCAGCCGAAGCACTTCCAGGTGCCCCGTTCAGGAGATACGTAAAAGCTGGGTGATTTTTCCCTGTGAAAGGGACACAGGCCCTTCCAGGAGCTTCCTGATTTCTTGAGATCGACGTACTGACCGATGGTGGCAACTATATCCACTGAATCCTTGAGCAGCTCGATATCCACCGGATTATAACCCATCGCTACCCCTTAACCGTTACGATGGACGCTCCGGTGCCGCCCTCCTCGGGAGACGCCATGGATACTGACTTGACCCTGCGGTCCCTCCTGAGCCAGTCGGTAACACCCTTCATGAGCCTGCCTTTGCCGTGAACGACCCTGAGCCTTGAAATGCCCATGGCCGTGCAGTTGTCCAGCTTTATATCAAGCTCTACCACCGCCTCGTCAACCGTCAATCCCAGAAGCA
>CAZRCS010000090.1:0-7533 GCA_964598645.1 uncultured bacterium
CTAAAAGGGAGACGATAATGTCCTGGAAGTGTGATATATGTGGCAAGGGTCCCACCGTTGGTAACAGGATCAGCCACTCCGACAAGAGAACAAAGCACGTTTTCAAGCCAAATCTGCAGAGTGTAAGAGCCATTATCGACGGCAAGCCCAAAAGGATAAAGGCCTGTACCACATGCATAAAGAGCGGAAAAGTGCTTAAGGGTTAATTCATGTCCTACGACAAGAGGGGGAAGCAGCTGCTTCCCCCTCTTTCTTTATCGAAATCTTTACTGCTCTTCGGCTTTGTTCCTGCGCTCGTCTTCAGCGGCCTGGGCCATCTGATATTCCCTTGCAAGCCTGGTGTAGCCGAACCCCATGTTCAGGAATTCCCATGGAAGAGGTTTTGACTGCTCTCTGGGCTCAAAGACAGTGTTCATGTCTATTCCCGCATAATCAAAGGCGGTGTTCCAACCCACTCCCTCCAGCTTTTTCACAAGAGCCTTGCCCACCCTGCGGTCTCCTCTGATGAGAAGCGCTTGAATATGGGTGTCCCGCGGGTCGAAACCCTTGGCTTCTGTAACTCCTATTTTTTTCAGTGCATCTCTGAGGTCTGCAAGATGCTGCCTCACATCCCTGAGATTTGCCATTGGAGACCACTGGAATGCGGTCCAGGGTCTGGGAATGAACTGGTCGACACGTACGCTAATGGGCAGTTTGGTAAGACTCTTTACGGTTTTAACGAACTCGATGTTCTCCAGGCGGTCCTGGTCGTTCTCGAAGGGGAAACCAAGCTGGAAATTAATCTGCACCGCCTTCATTCCTTCGGGCATGTTTTTGACCACGCTGAAATAGCTTTCATTGTTCCGATACTTGCCCAGAACCTTCCTCAGTGACTCGCTGCCTGTTTCAGGCACAAGAAGAAGGGTATCGGCATCCATTATTGTTGGAAGTTCTTCGGCAAGTTCAGGTGTTTCCCTCATGTGTGAGCTTACCCTGGCCCTGAGGTTACCCTTTTCAGCAAGTTTCATAAGCTCTTTCAATTCGTCGTGACCGCCGGGAGTACAGGCTGTGTACACAACGGTGGTGCCCTCGGGGATTCTGTTTATTTTTTCTTCCAGGTCTTCAGCCCTCTGCTCTCTGTAGGGAAGAAGAAGGTAGCCGGACATGCAGAAACGGCAATTGAAAGGACAACCCCTTGCAATTTCAAGAATATAAGTGTCGGGCATTATTGAATGGGCGGAAATGGTGTCGGTAAGCGCCCCTACGCTCTCGGAACTGGCCCACTGCCGCATTATCGAATGCTTAGGATCTGTACCGTGAACCGCAGGAACGTAAAGGCCGGGAAGATAAGAAAGCCCCTGGAGTATCTCGGCTTTGGGTCTTCTTCTTGATCCGAGGCTTTTTATAATGTCTAGAACAGGCCCCAGGGTCGGTTCTGTTTCACCAATGATGAAGGCGTCGAAGAAACCGCTCATGGGAATTGGATTGGCCGTAACACTCATTCCCGTTGCGAGAAGAATGGGCCATTTGTGTTCCCTCTTTGTGTTTTCCAGTGTAATACCTGAAAGATCCATCATTTCCAGGGCATTGAACCAGTCGATTTCAGAAGGCATCTGAAAAACGAGAAGGTCCGAATCCTTTATGGATTTACCGGTATCGAGGGTCTCAACGGGTTTGTTCTGCCTTTTTCTCCAGTTCAGCTCATCCTTTTCGGGAAGGAAAGCTCTTGCACACATTGTGTCCGGCCAGGTACTGAGCTGTTTGTAAAGCCTGTGAAAGGCAAGGTGACCCATAGCCTGCGAATACTCCCTGGGGAAGGCCACCAGGGTTTCAAAAACACCTTCTGAATTTCCTGAAGAAAGCCGTCTCTCTGCGTCAAGAAGCTCGCATCGTCTCTCTTCATACTTATCACTGGCGGATTTACGACTCATAGATGCCCCTGCTCCCATTGGTAGTATTGAGTGGGAATATACTCAAAGAGTAGAGCGTCAACAAAGCAAGCATGTTTATATGTTTTTTATTCTAATCAATATCCCTCTGCAGGAATGTGGGTATCTCTGTTTCACTGCTGCTCATGTTTCCGGGGCTTCCAGTTGAGAATGCGCGCCTGAGATTCTCGGTACCCTTGCGCTGACTGCTGAACGGGAATGGGGTCTGTTCTCTCCTAAGGGGCAGTTCCTCGGGATCCGCCTCCTCCATCTGGCCGAATCCGGTTGCTATGACCGTTACTTTGATCTCGTCGCCCATCTTCGAGTCTACGCTGCGGCCTATCCTCACCTCAACCATATCTCCCACGGCATCGGAAATAATTCTCTGTGCCTTGGTGAATTCGGTATATCTGAGTTCCTGGGATGAATGGATGTTAACCAGAACCTCTCTGGCTCCTTCAATAGAGATGTTGTCCAGAAGCTCGTTGGAGATCGCTTGCCTGGCTGCTTCCTCGGCCCTGTCCGGCCCCACTGCAACACCGGTTCCCATCATTGCGCCGCCGCCGCTTGCGATAACCCGCCTCACATCCTCGAAATCAAGATTGATCTCACCGGGAGATGATATGATGCTGCTGATTCCCTCCACAGCATTGGAAAGGACCCCATTGGCAATTCCCATTGCCTCGTCAAAGTTGGTATCATCGCCTACCACGCTGTCCAGTCGGTCATTTGGTATTACTATGAGAGTATCAAGTTCACGCCTGAGACGTCTGATTCCGTCTTCTGCCCTCTTGGCCCTTATGGCCCCTTCATAACTCCATGGAAGGGTTACCACTCCCACTGTAATTATGCCGTTGTCCTTGGCGAGCCTTGCAATTACCGGAGCGGCGCCGGTGCCGGTTCCACCACCCATTCCAGCGGTGATGAAGAGCATATCAGCACCGCTGATGACGTCTTCGATTGCGTTCACGCTCTCTTCGGCGGCCTGCTCACCAAGTTCCTGGTTACCGCCGGTTCCCCTGTTCCTTGTGACCCTGCTTCCAATAAGCACCTGTTCCGTGGCCAGGCACCCCTTGAAGTCCTGGTGGTCGGTGTTCACTGCCACATATTCCACGCCCTTGATCTGATCTCTGATCATCCGGGTGATGGCATTGCAGCCGCACCCGCCAACTCCGAGGACCATAAGACGGACGCTGCCGTTCAGATCTTCCCCAACTTCACGCAGATCAAATACCGCTGCCATAATCCATCTCCTTACTTCAGTTTCTTTATAAAATCAGACATTTTCTGATAAATGCTCTTGTATCCCTCGGGTCTGTCAGACTCTCTGAATTTGCTCCTCAGCTCGCACCCGTGCTTAAGAAGCCCCACCGCCGTTGCCATCTCAGGCATGCTCACGATCTTGCTGTCTGAGGTGAATCCCCTGGGAATGCCGGGCTCGACCTGATGCCCGGTAAGGTCCGAAGCAGCCTGAAGAATTCCGTTCATTCTTGCAGAACCTCCGGTAATTACGATGCCGCCGGTGAGATTCTCGAACCCCACTCCTGAAGCGGCTATTTCCTCGCCTGTGTATCTGAGAATCTCTCCCACCCTTTCGAACGCTATCTGGGCGAGAACCGGCAGGTTGACAGTTATGGTTCCCCTGCCTCCTACCTTTCTCACTGACAAAGCCTTGGATTCCGCCATGCTCTTCATCGCGGTAACCTGCTCTTCCTTAAGCTTTTCGGCGTCTTCACGGGAGATGCCCAGGCTCTGTATGTCGCCTGTGATCCTGTCTCCGCCCATGGCAAATGATGAAATGTGAACAGGTGCTCCGCCGTGATAAACAACCAGATCGGTGTTGGAAGCCCCAATGTCGATCACAGCTGTTCCAACTGCTTTCTCATCACTGTTAAGAACCGCCTCTGCGCTTGCTATGGCAGCGGGAACGATACCCTCCACCGACACACCGGCACTCTCAATAACGGTTGTCAGGTTATCAACGGCAATTCTGTCAGCGTAGATTGTGTAGACACGAGCCTGGACCGATGTTGCCTTCAATCCCACAGGGGGTTCCTTGAGATTGTTAAAACCCTCGAAGGAGTAATCCCGGGGAATTCTTTCGAGAACCCTGCATCCTGAGGGCAGTGTAATATTCCCTGCGGCTTCCCGAACCTTCCTGACGTCTTCTTCAGTAATAGCTTCCGGTTCTTCTGACCTTCCCTCGCCGAGTACCATGGTGGATGACCCCAGAATACCCCTTACGTGAAGACCTGTTATGGAAGCAAAAGCCGATTCTATTTCTATTCCAGAGGTTTCCTCTGCTTCCTCAATGGCCCTGCGGACCGCTTCAGAAGCACGGGAAGCGTTTACGAGAACACCCTCCCTTATGTGACCGGAGCAGGGACAGATCCCGACTCCGGCAATTTCAAGGTTACTGTTCTCATCCTCCAGGGCGATCAGGCACTTAACGCTTGAGCAACCTATATCTATGGCTGCAGTTATCCTCTTGTCTCTCATACTTCCGCCCCCCCGGCGGTTCTTATAACTGCCTGCCCGTTGTAGCGCATATCCACCATTTCAGCAGAAGGGCGAACAGAGCTTCTTATTTGCTGCCATGTTTTCCAGTCCGCTGGTGCTCTCTCTCCATCAAGCATTACGGGAACTCCGTTCTCAATTACCAGTATTCCCCAGTCACAAACGGTTACAGTTGAAGCGGGGTCAAGACCCCTCTTCAGAAGCAGGTTGAGACCGGTTTTCAAATACTCTTCCCCGGGAGCACCTTCAACGGAGAGCACAGGTAGAGAAGGATCCGCCCAGGAAGGGGGAAGCCCTTTCCCGTCTGCTGTCACCGGACTGCTGCCTGACTGGGCGATCACCATCGCTGCAGGTCTTTCCGGTGTCATCTCCACTATGATCGTATGGGGTAAGGAAACCTTAACTGAAACACATTTGAGGCCATCTATAGCCCCAAGGGCAGATCTGACGGAATCCAAGTCAAGACTGAGAAGAGACCCTCCGAAAAAAGGTTCAAGAATATCTGCGACCAATGAGGAATCAACCGGACCCGAGTTGTCCACACGCGCCCATAGAAGGTCAAACCGACCATCCCTTTCCGCCCATCTCAACGCGAGAGCACCAATAAGAACAAGAAGCAGCCCAATGGAAAGTAAATAAATTCGTTTCTTCATTGGCATATCTCCCTGACAATTGTCCTGGCCATCGAGTCTATGGAACCTGCTCCCATGAATACGGTTACGCCCCTGTCCAGACCGCATACGACCCTTTCAAGTTCATCGGGTGTAACAGCGGAACACTTTGCTCCAGCACGCCTTGCAGCACTGACCACCAGTTGTTCATTCACACCGGGAATAGGAGCTTCCCTTGCTGGGTAAACAGGCAGAACGAAGGAAGTGTCAGCAATTCTCAGAGCAATTCCCATCTCTCTGTGGAGCAGTGAAGTCCTTGAGTAAAGATGCGGCTGGAACACCACGTTCAAGGGACCTTCTACTGAGCTTCTAAGTGATCCAAGAGCAGCGGCCATTTCATCGGGATGGTGTGCATAGTCACTTACGAATACTCTGCCGTCGAATTCTCCTATCTTTTCCAGACGCCTGGAAACACCAGGCCAGTTCTCAAGGGCGGAGATTGCGTCTGCCGGTTCTACTCCGCAGGCAAGGGAAAGGGCAACTGCAACCTGAGCATTTCGAATGTTGTGGGTTCCGGGGCAGGGAAGGAAACCCCTGCATCCGAATAGTGTATACTTTGCTCCCCAGCCGGTGTAATCCACCTGTTTTGCATCTATTTCCCCGCCGGGGCCGCTTCTGAGAACATTCCTGCCTATCCTGGCCGCCCAGTATCCAAGTCCCGGTTTTTCCATGGGCACTATTACAGTACCTCCGGGAAGCACCGATTCGAGAAAAGCCTGGAATGCCCACTCCAGTGCTTCCGGAGAACCGTAGCATTCCAGGTGTTCCAGTGCATAGCTTGTAACTGCCGCATGACTGGGGGTCAGCCTTAGGAAGGTTCTATCGAACTCGTCGGACTCAACAACTGCAAGCTCTCCCCCGCTTCTGAAGTTACCCCCCCAGCATTCCATGTTGCCTCCGACGAATACCGTGGGGTTCAGTCCGCATTCCTGGGCTATCCAGCCTGTCATGGAAGTGGTGGTGGTTTTGCCGTGGGCTCCGGCCACCGCCACAAGGGTATGAGACATGGTGAGCTCTGCAAGGGCTTCACTTCTTCTGAGAACGGTAATACCGGCTTTTCTTGCTGCTGAGAGCTCGATGTTATCTTCTGGAATCGCCGCGGTGAATACGAGTCTGTCCACGCCATTGAGATGTTCCGGAGAATGACCGGTTAGAACGGATATTCCCTTTTCCCCAAGGGAATGCACCTTACTCTCCGATGGTGAACCGTCGCATCCTGTTACCTGATGACCCAGGGCACGATACCAGGCTGCAAGGCCGCTCATACCTGAACCGCAGACTCCCATGAGATGCACCGTCATTTGGACAGCTCCTTCAGGTGATCCGCTATTCTTCCGGCAGGGTCCCGGGGATATATGTCTGCCATTGCGGTTTTCATTTCATGGAGCTTACCCTCTTGAGAGATGAGTCGAAGCAGCAGCCGGGACAGCATATCCGAAGAAAACCCCTCCTGCTGTCTGAGAACCGCTGCTCCGACCCTCTCTGCAACGACCGCATTGGCCGTCTGGTGGTCTTCAGCCGCATATGGAAAGGGAACGAGCACCGCGGGAAGTCGGAAAACTGACAATTCTGCAATTGTCTGCCCCCCGGCTCTGGCAACCGCAAGCTCAGCGGCTGAATACCACAGGGAAAGATCTTTTATGAATGGTTCGACTGTTATGTTGCTCCTGCATGCTGAAAGCTTTCTTACACGGTCAAAGTCCCTGGTTCCGCATTGAAGCAGAACCGTAATCCCTTCGGGAATGCCCAGTGCCAGATCATTAATGGCTGCCGCCCCCTGGCTGCCCCCAAGGAAGAGGACCACGGGTTTATCTAAGGGAATCCCAAGGGTTTTTCTTGCTTCTTCTTTTCCTGACACCGTGAAAGAGTCAGAAACAGGAGTTCCTGTGTGTCTGACTTTGCAATGCAATCCGGAAGCCCCTTCGCTGAAACCTGTATATGCCTCCCGGCAGAATCTCGATGCAAAGCGGTTGCTCTTTCCCGCAATGGCATTGGTCTCAAGAAGAGCCGCAGGTTTTCCAAGGAACCAGGCGGCGGTCACGGCAAAGTAGGAAGAATAGCCTCCGGTGCCAAGTACAACATCAACGCTGTTGTCCTTCAGAAGCCTGCCGGCTCTGATCAGGGCCCTTGCCGCTGAAAACGGGAGAAGAAGCTTCATCCCCCTGTCGATTCTGGGAGGGTTCATCACATGAACAGGCCCGGCTGCATCTTTATACATGGCCCTGTCAACATGTCTTGGTGTACACGCATAGGAGACATCGAAAAAGTCTGCTGCTCTGCTTCCAACAGCCAGGGCAGGGGCGATATGCCCTCCTGTACCTCCTCCGGCAATGAGAAGATGATGCTTGTCCATCAGGAGGTCCTCCCTGCCATGGATACGACTGTGCCTATACAGATCAGATTGACGACCATGGATGTTCCGCCCCAGGAGACAAGGG
>CAZRCS010000091.1:0-7493 GCA_964598645.1 uncultured bacterium
TTCAGCATTCTTGCCAGTTCATAACGCAGTTCCCGCTTGAAACTGTTGTCGGGAGTGCCTTCTTCTACCCTTTTCGTTTCCTGGAAGAGGCTCCATATCCTTTTCAGGAACCTGTAGGTTCCGGCTATGCCGTCTTCGCTCCACTCCAGCTCAGCCTCAAAGGGACCCATGAAGATTATATACAGCCGAAGTGCATCCGCACCGTACTTCACCACCATCTCGTCAGGCGTGATAACATTGCCTTTGCTCTTGGACATTTTCTGATGGTCATAGCTCAGGAGCATCCCCTGGTTCTTCAGGCAGGCAAAGGGTTCGGTAAAGTCAAGCATACCAGCATCGAACATGACCTTGGTCCAGAACCTTGCATAGATCAGATGCATTACTGCGTGCTCGGCTCCGCCAACGTAGAGGTCCACGGGAAGCCATCTGTCCACCTCTTCCCTGTTGAATGGAGCTGTTTGGCAATTCGGTGAGGCAAACCGCAGGAAATACCAGCTGGAGCAGGCAAAACCCGCCATTGTACTGGTTTCCCTCCTGGCAGCTGCTCCACACTTGGGACACTTAACGTTAACCCACTCTTCACATGATGCCAGAGGAGAACGGCCCGAGTCGTCCGGGGCATAACTCTCCACATCGGGAAGAGTAACAGGCAGGTTCCTGTCGGGTACTGCACCGCAGCTTTCACAGTGGATAATGGGAATAGGTGCTCCCCAGTACCGCTGGCGACTCACAAGCCAGTCCCTTATTCTGTACCTGGTCTCAGCCTTGCCGAAACCGTGCTTCTCTGCATATTCCGCCATGACCCCGCGTGAGTCTTCAGAGGAAAGGCCGGTGAACTCACCGCTGTTTATAAGCTGCCCGTCGGCTACTGTTGCCTCATCCTCCACCCCCACCGGAATACCATCCGGGGCAATTACCTCTATTATCGGCAGACCGTTGCGTTTAGCGAAGGCGTGGTCTCTCTCGTCGTGGGCTGGTACGGCCATGATAGCGGCGGTTCCATAACCTCCAAGAACGTAATCAGCTGTCCATACCGGGAGTTTCTCTCCGTTAAAGGGGTTAACTGCGTATGCTCCGGTAAAAACACCGGTCTTATCCTTCTCGCTTGCTACCATTCTCTCGAGATCACTTTTCGATGCAGCTTCTGCAATGTACTTCTCAACGGCATCTCTGTGCTCCGGAGTGCACATCTGCAGAAGGTCCGGGTGTTCAGGGGCAAGAACACAGAAGGTAGCTCCGTATATGGTGTCTATCCTTGTGGTGTATACCGGGAGGTCAATGGTTCCATGGGGTGATTCCACAGCAAAGACTACCTCGGCTCCCTGGGACCGTCCTATCCAGTTCCTCTGCATGGCCTTTATGGATTCCGGCCAGTCAAGATCTTCCAGGTCATCGAGAAGGCGATCGGCGTAATCGGTTATTCTGAAGTACCATTGGGGAAGTCTTTTCCTTGTTACCTCTCCGTCGCATCTCCAGCATACTCCGCCGGCAGATTCCTCATTGGAGAGTACGATCCTGCACTGTGGACAGTACATCTGAAAGTTATCCGACTGGTATGCAAGACCCCTGTCGAAGAGAAGAAGAAAAAAATACTGGGTCCATCTGTAATAGTCAGGATGAGACGAGTTAACCTCTCTGCTCCAGTCATAACCGGCCTCGAACAGCTTCATCTGCCGTTTGTAGGTTTCCGTGTTCTTCTTTGTAACCTCGGCAGGATGCATGCCTGTTTTTATTGCATACTCCTCAGCCGGCTGGCCGAAGGCATCCCATCCCATTGGGTGAAGAACGTTAAGGCCGTCCATTTTCTTTTTCCTGCTGATTACATCGGTTGGAACGTAATTCCTGCAATGACCCACTGACAGACCAGCTCCGGAGGGATAAGGGAAATAATCAAGACAGTAGAAGTTTTCCTTTTCCGGTTCATCGCCGGTTCTGTAAAGGTCTATCTTCTCCCAGAAGGGAGACCATTTCTTTTCGAGTTCTCTGAAATTATAGGTATCCACCATCAAGCCCTTTCAGAATGTAGTTGACCTGAAATATACAAAACCGGTAAGAGATCATGGGTTGGAATCCGGTCACTGGGCCGGCCGGTCAAAAACCAGATGAACACCGTCTTTATCAAAGGAGTGAATTCTGCAACCTGAGGCTTCCAGTATACCTGTAATGACTGCCAGTTCCGCGAAGGAATCAAAAAGGCCTTCGGCCAGGTTTCTCTTACCCAGATCAAGGTCATCATGGTCGAAGCTGTCACCCAGTCCTGTAATTTTCAGAACAGCATCGATTTCTCCATCTCTTTCTATTGCATAAGCCGATAAGGAAACCACGGATTCTGATGCTCGGCTCCGGCAGAGAATGGAAACTGTCTGGAGAATTACAGCAGGAATGATCATTACTTCCGGAAGTCTGTCCTCTATGGACAGGAGAGGTGGTCTCATGCCCCTTTTGGTGAAACTGGAGTGAAACCCGGAGAGAAACCTGTCGAGGATCACCGTTCTGAAGTTCTCTCTTGATACAGAAAGCGCTGTTTTCAGAAGTTCCGTGGCTCCGGAAGCAGTTTCTCCTGAATAAAGCATGGTCCGGGCAAAACCGGTAAATGTATCGGCGGGTTCGAGAATGCTAAGAACAGCGCTGGTCTGCCTGACTGATTCCAGACAGAAATTCTCAAGGTAGCTGACCAGATTCCTTACATCTCCTTCCAGTCTTCCCGATCTGTCTGCTATTGCGGTCTTCATTATTCGGGTTCCCCTGAGACTGGAGAGTATTTCACATACCGATTCCAGTAATGGAACGTTTATTCCATGGGTAATTCTCGTTCCGAATTCCCTCCCCCCGAGAAGAAGAGAAGGTCCTGCATACCATGGAGTGTTAACCGAATCCGTTCCTCTCTTATTGAAGGAGACAATCGTTTCGCCGTTCCTCTGAAACTCAATGGTTCCCGAAACACTGTTGTCCAGGCACAGCTCCGCAGCTCTTCTGAGTATTTCACTTTCATTCTGGAGGGTAATTATCCCCATGAGAGCCCGAATGGTTTCTACTGGAATACTTCCCGGGCTGGTTCCATTGGCAGTTTCATCATCCAGATCCACTGGAAACGCAGTAACGATAAAACCGTAGTCGCTCTGGAAGATCCTGGAGTCCTCAACTATGGCAACGTTCCAGCTGAAAAGCCCTGTTTCAGAACCGTCACGGCGTCTGGCCCTCCAGATCATTTGATCACTGCCTTCGCCTGGAAGGTCCACGGAAGCCAGTGAATCAAGGGTCAGACCGTTCCTGCCGGGATCGATCAGCCCCGGGAGATCTTCCTTCTGGAAATCAGAGGTTCTCAGTCCCGTAAGCTTCTCCATGGGGGCGTTACCGTATTCCATGGCTCCGTTTCTTCTGAAAAGGGCAGCAGGTACCGGGATGTTACCCAGAATAAGGGTAATCAGCGCTTCTTCCATTCTGGAAGCCCTGTCCCTGGAAGGGACATCGCTCCTGGAAAAAGTTTTCGTTTTCAGACGCATCAGGGATGTTACCAGGTTAATAACGACTTTATCGCATCCTGCGTCAGAAGGGTTGCAAAGCAATATGAAACCTTTGTTGTAAACCCCTTTGCCAAGAGGCATCACCACACATCTGCTGAAACAACCGGCGAGATTCCCCAGCTCCGAACCTTCAACAATATGGAAGTCATCGCCCCTCCATACGAATGCCGGGAATCCAAGCTCGCCGGGCTCTTCCCTGCGAAGTCCTGAAGGCCAGCTCCCGAAGCTTTCCTGCAGCCTGAGATTTTCCGATGGATCCCAGGTGAAGCGGAGTACAGCAGTTGATCCCGTTATCTCCTGAATTTTCCCGCAGATACCGTTGGATTCAGAGTCTGACATACCGTCTGTTATGCTTTCAATCCCGCTGAGGCAATGCCTCAGGCTGTCAACTTCACCACGCAGGAATGTAAGCTCACTCCTGTCCTCGAAGAGACATACGAAGTTAACTGCCTGATTCATCTCATTCCTCACGGCTCTTATGGTGTGTCTTATAGAAAGTTCGCTACCACTTCCGGTCTTGAAAGGAACCATTGCCGTCTGCTCCGAATTTTCCTCACCGAGTAGTCTTTCAGAAGCCTCATGCACCCATCTGTAGGATTCATCAGGCAGAACATCCAACAGCTGAAGGCCAATGAGAGAACCTTTCTGTCCGCTTATTCTCTCGAAAGCACTATTCGAGAGGAGAACTCTCAGTCTGCTGTCAAGCAGAATCAGACCTGTCTCAGTTGACTGTATGTAGGCCTGGTTCAGCCGATTCAGTGCTCTCAGCCTTTTAGTGGTGCTGTAGTTTTCAGTAGAGTCAAAGAAAAGACCAATAACCCCGGGGCCCCCCCTGCTGAGAATCCCTTCGATCTTTTTGTCTCCCGAGGGGCGAAATTCGATCTTCACTTCATGCCCCATGTGAACAGATGACAAAACGCTGGTCCAGTTATAGAGAACAGGGGCCGGTAGAACTTCTTCGGCTTTCCTGCCCTTTACATCCCTCTCTCTGGGGCCAAAGAGAACGGACATCCGCCTGTTCCAGCTGAGGACCTTTCCGTCAGGGCTGAAAGAAGCCACTCCCGAGGCCAGGTCCATGACCAGATCGTACTCGGCGGCTCTTTCCTTTATTACAGTAACGGTATTGAAACGCTTGATATCTCCGGGAATGATAACAAGGGAATTCTCGTGGTCCCTGACCAGTTCATCCCCCTCTATAAGCACCCTTGCAACCGTTGCGGGAAGAACCGCCAGGGGGTCTCTTGAACCTGTAAGCTCTTCAGAGGTCCTTCCGAGAACAGCATAGGGATCTCCCTCGACGGCCAGTCGGCCCGTCGAGGGAGAAAAGGAAAGTCTGGTCCATGAACTTGTGGTTTCAGTCATACTTTCAGTTTGTAAAACTGTAGCCTACCCCGAAGCTGAACTGTGTAACGGAATCATCCACTCTGTCAGCGCTCTCATTGGGGAAAGCCGTATCTTTCCTTGCTTTGAACCTGTTGAAAACGCCAACTTCCATGTCAAATCTGTCAACATGACCGATGAAACCGATGCCGAATCCAAAACCCGCCCTGTTTGCGATCCTCTGATCATCGAAACTGGCGGAAGTGAGTGCATTAAGATTCGCTGTAAGGGGCATTATTATTGAAAGCTTTCCAAGAAAGTGGTTGGAATCAAAGGGTGAGATCAGTTCACCTTCAAAACCCACAGTAATCGATTTAAGATGCTCTGCAAAGGCGCTGAAACCCATGCTGACCGTTTCCTCCATGTACTCTGTTCCTGAAGAATAGCAGATACCGCTCTTGAACAGTTCTCCATCGAGATGAATACCTGCATGCCAGGCAAACTCACTCTGATCCAGTGACCACTCAGATGATGAATCAGGAATGCTGTACCTGTGGCTGTTGAAGGAGTACTCATAATCAGCACTGGCTGAACGCATACCACCGGAGAAGCCAGCGGAAAGGGGACCTGTAACTGCCATGGAAACGCTTCCCATGGCCTCCCACTGACCACCAGACACGTTGAGCAGTTCCACACCAAGGGGAGGGTCATCGGGATTGTCAAAAACCGTGTGAGTCCCCTGGTAGCCGAATTCGGCAACTTTTGCGTAACCTGCACCGATAGAAACCGGTCCCAGTGGATACACCATAGCAGCTGCAAAATTTCCAAAATTGGTCAGTGTACGAACTGTCTTGTCAATATCAGATTCTATGACCTTTTCAGACCATGAAATGCCTGAAAAGGTCCCCTGTAAAGCGAAGGGTAATTCCGCGGTCATGGCAGGATTCGTGAACAGGGAAAGAGCTTCCGATATTCCGATTGCCTTTGAGGCTCCCAGGGCAACAGATACAGGGGATATACCCGGTATGGGTGTGCCGGAGGTCATGGAATCATAGTAGCCGAAACCGAATGAAACAGATGCCGAAATCAGAGTTGCTGTTACTAGCAGCACGCTTCTTGTCATTGTTCTCTCCTGTATTTAAAGAGGAATTGTTGCGCCAACAGAGAATCCTGTCACAATATCGTTTATGGTCTGGGCTTCGGGAAATCCGAATACGTCTCCGTTCCTGCTTTCGTTGTTGTAGTTGAAAGCTGCATCCAGGTTAACTTTACTGAAATTCACGGTAGCACCAAGGGAAAGTCCCAGTGACACATTAGAATCGGCTCCGCCCTTAGATGTCAGATTAATGCCACCCCTGAAAAACAGATTGTGTTCAGCGTGAATTCCGCCGAATACCGTTCCAGTCCATGATGAATTAACCTCGGTATCATATATCCTGGCTTCAACTCCAACTCCGGGAGAACCATTGGCAATATCACCGAAGACAATGCCACCGGCATAGGATGCCGGGCAGTTTTCCGATGCCGAAGAATAGCAGGCTCCAATAGTGGTTGCAATACCTGTTTTCACCGTAGTACCGACTCTCCAGGCAAACTCGCCATCCTCTCTGGACCATGTGCTGGATGAATCTTCGATTGATTCGCTGAAATGATGCCAGTAGTAATCATAGTTAATTTTACCTGTTCTGTACCCGGCGGATGCTCCCAGTCTGAACCCGGGCAAAACCTCACGGGATGCGCCTATCGCGGCTTCCCAAATGCTGCCGTTCACCTTGAGATTCTCGAATCCGGCAAGCATAGGTTCCGGGTTGGAATCTATGAAAAAGTACTCTCCCTTGTATGTGTAATCACGTATCTTCGCTATTCCGAAGGCAAGATTCACAACACCTGTTTCAAAGGCTGCCTCTATACCTGAGGCTCCAAGACCGGCATAAGTAAGGGTGTGTTTCCCCAGGCCGTCGTCTACCGTCTGCTTAAGGATAAGTACTCCGCCCGAAAGCATGATCTTCGAATCTGAGACAGCAGCGGGATTCCCGAAGAGATTCATACCCCCCACGTTAACGATGGATGCACCTGCAAAACCATGGGAAACCGCATCGACGCCGGGCATTGGGCTTCCCTGTCCCATTGCGTCCGGATAGCCGAATCCCATCATGGAGCAGGGAAACAGCAGAAGAAAAGCTGCAGTAATAATTGATACTTTCATCATGTCCTCCAGAACAGACGGTGTTTGATAATACAGCTAGGATAATACACTATTTACTCACTGCTGGAAACCTTTCCGACAAATGATTCCATCCCCGTCCCATTGACACTGGAACAATCGGCTGTGTGAATATGATCTGCCTGAACAGGGGTTGCTTAACAATGATAAGCATTTTCAGAGGTTCCAAAAACCTACTTGATTGGTATCTTTAGAGGGGGATCAATGAAAGTATTTTTCTTGTGCGCACTTGTTGCAGTTGCAACATGTACAGCCTATGACGTGGATGTATATCCCACAGCAGACATGACAACCACTCCGGAGGGCGCTGCAGCGGCAACGGCATACATAGAAATATGTTATAGGCCAGCCCATGGTCATCCGGACACCAGGGGATCAATGCTTTTCGAACTTGATGAGTACTCGGGATGGACCGCTCAGTCAGC
>CAZRCS010000092.1:0-7487 GCA_964598645.1 uncultured bacterium
CATAGCCATTGATAGACTAAGATGATTTCATCATAATAAAGATTGCTACACAATTTACAATTAATGATTTTTATTCATAAAAAGCATTTGAAGAGGTGAATTAGCATACTCGCAGCAATTACATCGCCGCCATATGTCGCAATATTTAACATCATGGATCCCATATGTGATATCGGGTGTAATGATGCCTGCTGCGGGAACGAACACCAAATCACTGACTAACGCCTGGAAGAAGACCAATGGTCGTTCCCACTCGTGACGAGATACAGGACATCGGACCAACTGTCTCCCATAAAATGAATATCATCAAACTCTTCCTAAAAGGATACGAACACACTGAGATCGAACAGAGAACTCGTCATACCGGTGAGTCCATCAAACGATACATCAGCGGCTTCTCATAGGTTGTTCTTCTCTCGAATCAAGGATATTCCATCCTCCAAATCAGAGAACTCACCAATTCCTCTGAGAAAGTTGTTACCGAGTATCTCACGTTATACGAAACCTAGAAAAATGTCGGCTCGGATCGCTTCTCTCAGATCGCCTCATTGTCGGTTGAAAAGCTCGATTCGAAAAAAAGGGGCTTGGGGTCAACAAATGACATCATCAGCCGCACCTCCTGGGAATGAGATACATGGTGTAATCAAACACCTCTTGGAAGAGCAATATGCATTTGTCGGCGGCGATCGCGTCCAGGACATGCTCATCGGAGACTTGATTCGGATTTTTCAGCAGTATCGCGTGATTAACGGAAGCTCGAAGTAGGACATATGGATGAAAAGCCAGGTCCTAGGAAGACACTTGCCAAGATGGGGGTGGTATCCACGATCTTCTCCATAATACATGAGGTGGATAAGCAGATGCAAACCAATGGCTATTCCCATCATTAAGTGAGGAGATATCGTGTGGCCAGATTGCTGAAGGAAGCGTATGCTCAGAAAGGAGTGCTAACGCAAGCTATGTTGCCGAGTTGACCGGTGTCAGCGCCGGAACGATAGGCAAGAACATCAAAGCATATCAGACGGAGCAGGGGGTTATCCTGCCATATTGGGGAACCATACGTGATATTGGACCTTCAATGACACAGGTGATTATCGCCAAGTTTCTCCGGGGTATCCCTGCACCGCATATTGCCAGAACGACACAGCATACAGAGGGGACATGTGATCGATATATCAAGGCCTTTAAGAAAGTCAGAATGTTGAATGGCAAGATGAAACCACTGGAAATTGCTCGAATACTTGAGATGAGCGAACGATTGGTGAAGGAGTATATTGTACTAATCGACGAGCAAAGAGCTATTGAAGAGGAGGGTAATCATGTTAGCTGAACAGATTTCATGGGAAGGCGACATATGTCGTCATTTTAGTTCGATGCCTTTATGGCTTCGGCCAATCTGTGCCCTTTCTTTGTCAGCTCATAATATACCCATTGATTTATTTTGTCCTCTTTCACGACCAATCCGGCCTTAACCAATACGCTCAAATTGTCATAGATCGTCGATTTTGGAAGGCCAGAGGTTCTAGATAGCTCAGTCACAGTCATACGCCTCGAAGAAAGATTCCTGATAATAGTAGTTCTCTTACTTAAGGCCGGGACCTTGAGTGCTTTGCTACTAAGAGCTTTATCGGATAGTAGATCGCTCATAGATATACCTTTTCGTTTTTGGATCGAACATAGTGCATAAACTTTGGATTATAATTCTGATAATGATAGATGCAGTCTTGAGAATATTAAAATTACGTTCAGCTTAAAGTTACGTAAGTATAATTCCAATAAGTTAGCTTGAACCAAGCAAAAATACCTGTATTTAATCAGCAATTGAGAGGATAATGTTTGAAAATTTTATATTTAATTAATTTTATATATTTTGTTTGTCGGCTGAGATTTGAAAAATAATTGCTCGTGCCGAGGCATTTAGAGAATTAATTGCTATCTATGAAGGTAGTAATATAATTAAATCCGTTTTCTATATTGCCTGAGAAAGCTATTCTTTTTCTAATAGTAAAGTTTATATTACATAATGTTATATACACATTACATAGGAGTAATATGACTCCATGACTTATAAGGAGAGTGGGTAGTTTGACTAAGAAAATAGGATTATTTCTAGGCTTATTCGCCATGATTGGACTGGCTATTAGCACAGGAGTCTCAGAATTCAAAGTTGATTCGATGACCTTCCGCCTGGCTAGCGATTACGTAAACATCTCTAGCAATGCTGACCTCATGAAGTTCAAAGGAAGCGGCACGGCCGATGACCCTTATATTATCGATGGCTTGAATCTGAACAACCATATTGGAAACGGAATAGTGATAAGAAATACAGATGCCTACATCTTGATAAAGAACTGCACAATGGCTAACTTAACAGGAAATTATTATGGCCTATATGATGTAAACGGAATAAATATTGATGATGCCAAGAACGTTCGCGTAGAGAATTGCAGGCTGTCAGGCAGCGGAAGCAGTCTTAGCGTTAGCAGTGCTGAAAATATTCAGATCACGAACTATAGGGGCAAGAACATAATGTTTAATGGCGTCAAAAATGGCTTGATCGAGAACTGCAACTCCGAGCATATTCTTGTTCAAGAAAAGATAGAGCTCATGCCGTCCCCTAGGGTAACAACGGATTTTATGCCTGAGACCAGTGTTCCTTCCCAGAACTGCTTGATAAAGGATTGTAAATCGGCATATGAGATCGTATTATTAAGCCCCAAGAACTGTATTGTGGAGAACTGCTATGTTAAAGACGGATGGCTTATGGCTTTCACCCCTATCAATACCTCATTCACTAATAGCACTGTAGTAAATGCCACAATGGAGATGGATTTCTCTTCAAATACAACCCTTGAGAATATGACTTTAGTTGACCTTAAGGGCATAAACCTCGGGGGATTCAGCCCAGAGAGCTATTCGCCGGTGGTGAAGAACAGCACAGCAAATGGTGAAAAGATCTACTACTATCATGATCAGAAAGGGTTGCACTTGGAAAACCTGACTGCAGGGTATATATGGCTGGTTGACTGCCCAGAAACCAGGATCGAAGGGGTTGAAGCTGGGGGCATTTTTGCGATCAACTCAAACAGTAGCACTATAGAGGGATCAAAGGCTAATCAGATTATTCTTGCCTTCTCAAAGGATGTACTGATTACCAACAACACTTTGAGAGGTTCAAGCGCCAGGGAAGCAATAAAGCTAGATACGGGCACAAGTAACATCACTCTATACCATAACATTATAACCAAGAGCGAACGGTATTTCGGCGAAAACTTATTTGCTTCGGGTATTGATGCCTCGCAATCCGATGGTAACAACACATTCGAGAACAATATAATCACGGATTCAGGATACGGTATACAGGCTGGAGGCAACAACACTTTCACGGGAAATACGATAGCAAACAACATCGTCAGCATCAAAGTCTCCGGCAACAACAACAGGGTCACCCAGAATAACTTCATCTACAACGGCGTCGATGCCGAACAGAGCAGCTATATGAACATCAGCTTTGCCAACAATATCTGGGACGGAAATTTCTGGGCTACTTACAAGGGCGTTGAAAAGGATAAAACTGGATTAGGAAGTACGCCCTATGTAGAGAACATACCCTTCCCGAGGCCGGGCGAGCCTTCGCCTCAAGTGCAGGAGCCGGTAATAGATAAAGTTCCAAGTATAGTGCCGATAAGCAAAACTTAGTGAGCAAAACTGCGATAAAACGAATAGTAGGGTCGTATAAGACAGTAGGTAAGCTTAGAGGAACAGCAACTGCTGCCTTCCACAATATATTTCACAGAAATGCAACCGATTTAAGAGGCGATATATTTTGAAGATAGTATTAATATTAGGGTTGACAATGCTGATGCTAGGCATTTTAGGCGCTTCAGCTCAGCCTGAAGAGGTATGGAACAAAACCTTTGGTGGATCGGGTATCGACCTTGGTAGCCAAGCACAAGAAACCGAAGATGGTGGATATATCCTCGTAGGCAGCACTGAATCATATGGTGCTGGTAGAGAAGATGCCTGGCTAATAAAAACTGATTCCAATGGCAACGAACTATGGAATAGGATCTTTGGCGGTCCAAAAGAGGATAACGGGTATTCTGTTCAGAAGACAGAAGATGGTGGATACATTACTGTGGGTGCCACTAAATCCTATGGCTCCGGGGATTCAGATGCATGGCTAATAAAGACAGATGTTGCTGGAAATAAACAATGGGATAAAACCTTTGGCGGAAGAGATATAGATGAGGGTAGATCCGTTCTACAGGCAAATGATGGGGGTTATATCATTGCTGGCTTAACACGCTCCTTTGGCGCTGGAGATTCAGATGCCTGGCTGATAAAGACGGATCCCTCTGGTAAAGAGCAATGGAACAGAACCTTTGGCGGACCGGGTTATGATGCAGGCTGGGCAGTTGATAAGACAAACGATGGTGGATATATCATCACAGGCCCCACAGAGTCTTATGGCCCTGATGGAAGTAGTAATTTTTGGCTGATAAAAACTAACTCTACTGGAATCACACAATGGGAAAAGACATTTGGTGGTTCAGCCTGGGATGGCTGCAGAGCAGTCCGAGAAACAAAAGATGGCGGCTATATTCTAGTAGGTGATACGCAGTCTTTTAGTGCAGGCGCACAGGACGTTTGGGTAATAAAGACCGACCCCTCTGGTAAAGAGCAATGGAATAAAACCTATGGAGGATCTGGCTATGATTGGGGATTCTCAATACAGCAGACTAACGATAGTGGCTATATTATCGCAGGTTCAACGGAATCTTACGGCTTATTAGTGACTACCTCAGGACCTGAGAAACGTATCCCGGGTAATGCTTGGCTAATAAAAACAGATTCTAATGGCAACGAACTATGGAATACGACCTTTGGCGGAAAGGGAACTGATGGTGCCTACTCAATACAAGAAACCAAAGCTGGAGGATATATTATTGAAGGCAGTACTACTTCATATGGTAACAAAAGCGTAGATGCATGGCTGATAAGGGTAAATTGAGAGGTAACTATCTTAAAAGCTCTATTTTTATATTATCTGTCAAGTTACTTGATTATGGAGAGACGTGATGGTATGTTATTATTCACCACCTGTTGCTGCATAAATTACTGTACTTTCCAAGTTTTTCATTTCAACCACCAACTTTATAAACTGAATCCAATTCCCACATAATTGACCAGTAATAGATATCCTTTTTGTGCTAATATCATGCTATTTAATAATATTTGCTTTACCTCTCTACTGCATTGCGTATGCAAAATCAAAAACTTGGAAACTACAGTAAATTATAGAATTAAAAAAAATAGAAAATATTATTCTGAGGAACACTTAGTTACTAGCAGTAGTAGTCAGGAGCTATATACGTATGCTGGTACGCTGGTACAGAGGAACCACATTGTGCTCTGAACGCCGAAAGAGCTGCAGAGCATGCTGAACCCACGTAGAAGCTGCAGTAAGTAGGTCCTACACAACCGTCGGATGGTGTGCTAGTCCAATAGCAGCAATAACATGTCATTTCTTTTCACCTCATTTCAAATTGTTCACCTGTCGTAGTACGACGCCATCTTGGTGACCAGGAATGGAAACTCTTCGCTCACATCCACGCGGACAAAGTACTTCTCAGTGACATCGGTTTCCCTGTTAGTGTAGGAGAAGATCACAGAGACAATTTTTCGCGCACCGCTTAGCCTTGATGGCCTGGCTTCTACCCCTGTCAGGGAGAAGTTGTGCTCGAACTCCTCTGCCGCCTTGGCATAGATTGCAGGATATCGAACGGCCAGGTAATTCAGCGCCCTGTGCTCGTCATTGGCTCCAGTATTGTCCGCCATTTGCAGGATCCTGTCGAACAGCTCATTGGCTGTAGCTCTGAACTTCTCCTCCTGCTTCTCGGGAATCGACTCAGGCCTCGGAATAGATTTGATGAAGGCATCTCTGTCGAATGAGAAGAGCTGATCGAATCCGACCAACGGGACTTGCAGCCCGCTGCACATTTCAGGCGGAGCAACCGGCCCCTTTAATCCGACCACGACATCTATGCCCGCTTTATCCTGTTGAGGCTTAACGGATTCCACCAGACGATCAAAATCCAATGGATCCTTCGGCAACAGGATATAGGTGGCCATGCCCTCTATGGCCAGCGTCCAACACAGATCACGTACCAGATACCGGTTTTCCTTTTTTGACAGAACAGAGTAGAATGCTTGTGAATCTGTCATTCCTGCGGTCTCTGCTCTTCCCATAGCCTGAGCAAACTCCCGCTCAGCAGACATGTTCGGGAAGTGCGGCTCGATGCGTCCCAGAGAATAAACATATTGAGTCGCTTTGGATTTCGCACCTTCTCCGCATCCACAGCTACGCTTTCCAACCTCCTGAGAGGTGGCTTTGTTTTCCTGGCTCTCCTGGCAAGGTGTCTGGTTCACAGGCAGGCCTGCCAGCTTATCTTTTGCTTCTTTTTCTTCCATATCAATTCCCCACTCTTTACTCGCTCAACTGTGCCTTTTGGAAGCACAACCACTGATACTACTCATAACTAGATAAATCTATTGAATTTGTCCGGGTTTCCCGAACAAGAAGCAAATATCTAAATACATAATATCTCAATTTGTTCGGAAAATCCGAACAAAAAGAAAAGGTTTAAATAGAGCTATCTCCTTTCTAACCTTCCATCAATAGGGATTTTAGCTTTAATGAGTATGCCGTAGACTTTCCGCAATTACTGTGCGTTTATTAATAGTAAAGTTTAAATTACATAATGTCATTAGAAGCTTACATAGAGCAGTACGAGGAGAGTGGGTAGTTGATCAAAAAAGTAGTAATATTATGGTTGGCATTGCTGATGCTTGATACTTTAGGCGCTTCAGCTCAGCCTAAAGAGGAATGGAACAAAACGTACGGTGGGCCAGGTGATGAGTCAGGCTTCGCCATTCAGGAGATAAAAGATTATGGATATATCATCGTAGGTAAGACGGATTCTTTTGGAACAGGAAAAGATGATATTTGGCTGATAAAGACTGACTCAAAAGGAAATGAACTTTGGAACAGGACCTTTGGCGGACCGAGAGATGATATTGGCTATTCAATCCAAGAAACAAGCGATAGTGGATATATAATCGCAGGCCTTACAGAGTCCTACGGCGCTGGCGGCAAAGATATTTGGCTAATAAAGGCGAACTCTAAAGGGGATAAAGAATGGGATAGAACCTTTGGTAAACCTAGCGATGACATATGTTGGTCAATTCAAGAAACAAGTGATCATGGATATATTCTCTTAGGCGATACAAAATCATATAATGCAGGTGATTTTGATATCTGGCTAATAAAAACAGACTCAAATGGGACTAAAATGTGGGATAGGACTTTCGGTAAATCAGGCAATGATGCTGGTAGATCAGTCAAGCAAACGAAAGATGGCGGATATGTAATCGCAGGTTGGACTGAACTAAAAGATATTGATAAAGCTTATGTCTGGATCATA
>CAZRCS010000093.1:0-5520 GCA_964598645.1 uncultured bacterium
AACCGTCGTAGAGAATAACGGTATAGATACCCGCAGGGAGGCCATATATGAAAGCTGTACCCTCTCCTGGGGATTCGGGGGTATATGACCGCACAGTTCTCCCTGCCATGTCGTAGACGCTCAGACTGGAGGCCCCGGTTCCGGTTACCGCGTAATGGATGGCAGCTGTGTTCCGGACAGGATTCTCCCCAATCCACAGCACTGGCTGGGCGGTTGCTTCCTCCCCGCCTATCCCCATGACCACCCAGTCGAATGTCACGTCGTGAAGAATAGGTGTACTGGTGGGATCTGAGCTTTCCAGAACAGCCATATACTGGAGATACTGGCAGTTCTGGGGAAAGAGACCATGAAGGGAGCTGCCTGAAACGGTGATTGTATCAACCCAGTCTGAAATTATGGTCTGGTAGAGGGTGCTGTCTGACCTGAGGGCGAATCCTACAGAGGTTCCAGCAGGCTCTGTGCAGTTCCACGTGATAGTGCCCCAGGTTATCGAATCAGGGGCGCCGATGGAAACCTGTATCACCGAGGACTCCAGCATACCAATGGAGTAAGAGTTGCACAGATCATCAAGCCATACGATTGAATCCTGAATTGCTGATGAGATGATCATATCATCATATCCGTCGCCGTTAAGGTCGCAGTTCACAACACTTGACGGCTGGTCAATGACCGAGGAGCTGTGCCTTTCCCAACTGGGGACGGCGGATCCATCGTTCAGGAAGAGGAGTGTGGGTCCCTTCATCCTGTCCACCGAGGCAATGTCCAGGTGTCCATCGTTGTCCCAGTCCTCAATCACCGGAGACTGGCACAACTGGCCGGTTTCAAGCATATGAAATTCCCAGTCGCCCCCAGCGCCGTCCAAATTCTCCCAGTAGCTAACACCTGATTGCCACCTGGTAGATGCCAGGTCCAGATCTCCGTCTCCATCAACGTCGCCCAGGTCCACACCGGTCATGATTGCGCCGGAACTGCTTGTGATGTACCTTGAATCCCAGCTAAGACCCAGACCAAGGTTTTCGAACCAGCGAAAAGCGCCCTGCTGACTGGAGCTGATCGCCAGGTCAATATCTCCGTCTCCGTCTATGTCCCCAGCGGTGACGTCGGAGGGAATGTAATAACCGTCAATCTGCACGAATTGGAACGAACCGCCACCCTGATTCAGCCAGCAGCACATATTGGTGGGCCAGAGCCCGCCTCCGGCCACATCCAGAAGACCATCACCGTTAAGGTCGGCCGCGGTAAGACTGAAGGCGCCGTGATCAGGATCCAGAATGGAAACGGTCCAGGGACCGGGACCCCCGGGGCTGATCATCAGATAGATGCTGTCTGAGTAAAAGTCTGTACAGCCTACCAGGTCATCGAAACCGTCTCCGTTGAAATCACCGGAAGCAGCTCCCCAGGGGCTTGTAGGCAGATTGACGATGGTGGTTTCGTTCCAGGTAAGACCCAGACCGTCCACGTTCTCCAGAAGTATGTATCCTTCTGGGCCGAGACACGAGGCAGCTATGTCCTGATCACCGTCATTGTCGAAGTCCAGTATCACAGGACGGGAGTGGTTTGTCATTGGAAGAGCATGGACAGCAGGCGTGTACTCCAGTGACAAGTCACCGGGGCTTCCAAGCCTGTTCACGTCAGAATCGTACCAGAAGTCAGTACCCAGCTGGATTACCGGCCCGAGAACTCCGTAGTCGCCGGACCAGTCGGTTTGTGTGCCCTGTGAACCATATGCAGAGCACCAAAGAGTCATGAGCGGAATTATTATAACACACTTGTTCATATGTCCCTCCTTATAAGAGCAGATAACAAGTTATGATTCTATACAATTCAGGTATCAAATGCAATCTTCATTTGCGATCTTCATTCATTACTGCGCTGTAACTGATTAAATATAGATTGGCTTGTAAGTCAAGGCAGTAGTTGGACCCGGCCAATAGAGCAAGCAGGTTTTTAGCAGTACCGCTGACCGTTCTCTGGCGGAGCCTGTCAATTTCATTCCGGCGATCCTGATTGATGTCTTTATTCAAGAACTGTAAAACTCTGTGTGAAAGTGGTTGTTCCGCTTGTAAGTCTTGCGAAGTAGATGCCCGTGTTAAGTGGATCCAGCGTGAGTGAGTATGTGCCTGATTGGTAATTACCGGATACTGGAACGGATACGACCCTTCCTGCAATATCAAAGATCAGGATCTCGATATTCGAGTTCTCCGGTACCGAGAAATTCATTTCAACTTTTTCCGTGGAAGGATTACTTATGAATCCCAGCGTGGGAAGATCTCCCTGGCTGTATTCAACGGATGTTACCGGTATTGAGATCTGGAATGGGTCATGATTCAAAGCCGATACGGTAAGAACCGCTTCTCCCAGCAATGCAGGGTCAATGTCAAGAGCAGCTTCACCATTACCATCGGTGTATCCGATCCTGTAAATATCTCCGTTCTGCCAGTCACCCTTTTGTATGCAAACCCTGGCTTCTTCAATTGGAAGACCTTCTGAATCGTTCACCTGTATTGAAATCCGGCCGGTTCCCATTATCTGCGATGGGTATTCCACTGTGAGCGGCCCCAGTTTTTCAAGCCACATTGGAAGTTCAGGATCTCCGAACAGGTTGTTACCCTGAGCTGTGCTGGCGGCGTAGCCGCTGGGAGGGCAAATGTAATCAACTGATAGCCCATGAGCGATTCCAAGATTTGAGATATTCTCTTCAAAGAAGTACCGGTAGAATTCCTGGACCATGGAAAATGTGATTGAAGCATACACCATGCCTGCGTTCAAACAGGCGAAACCTCCACCATTTGGCGAATTCAGCCAGGCATCCCCGCAGCATGTAAGGGTATCAAATGCACCCGCGTTGCATGACATGGAGTTCCAGATTGAAACGTTCCCGGATTCAGAGATATTCTCAAGAGAGAGAATATCATCAACGGTGAACAAATCACCGTAGCTTGTATACACAGCTGTGGGACTGCCATGGTTGAAATGGAAAACCTGGTCAGGTCCGCTGTTTATCATTTCTATTGTCAGTTCAGTGGAGTTGGTCCCCTGTGACTCATAACACTTCAGTTCAGACCAGAATTCGGGAACACCGGTGGAGATGCTTTCTGCATAGAAGCTTCCGGGATTGGTTCCAGGCATGAGATAGCCCGTGGTGTACCCGAGGCACAATTCATCAGAGAAAGACTGATCAGGATCTGTTTCAGGAGCATGTTCGTAAAGAAAAACCTTCTCGACGAATATTTCAGCTTCTTCAAGGCTGTTCACCGAGGCCCTTCCAACCCAGAGATCGGGATGCCAGTCAAGATCGTCCTCCCATTCACCCCAAAGGCCGTTTCCATTACTGTCCCACAGGTCTTCACCGGGATACATGTCATTGTTGTCTGCATAGTAGAGGTCTGATGGAACTGCATCATTACCCGCCCCTCCCGGACGTGTAAACCTTGCCTCAAACACATCGTTATCGCCTGCGATAAGCACAAAATCAGTTCCGCTATCCCTGCAGTCCGTGAGAAATGCCCTTACGCTTCCTTGAAGATCCGACTGGGGATAGGTGGCTTGAATCCAGTTCGTCGTATGAACCGTTGCAGGAATTCCCTTTGCAGTTTTCCATTCAGCAAGATCCTGCATGGGGGAAAGGTATTCCGGCACAGTTACTATCACATATTGTCCGTAGTCCAGTTCTTCAGCGGATACTATCGATGCACCTGAAGAGAATACATCTTCGGGGTTGATCACCATCCTGCGGATTATTTCTCTGGCAGTGTTCTCACTCCAGATCGTTCTTTCTTTCACGGGGAGGAAGTCTGAGTTGTCGAGTTCAACTGTGATAACAGCTGAGGTTAGAACTCTTAGCTGGCCGGATGCGGGGTTCCATTGAATCGGTCTCAACCAGGAACTGACAACGGGGAATCCCCAGAGAATTCCGGAATTCCATTCATCCATGGTGTTTTCAGGAAAGAAGGAGTCGCTCGAGTAGATCTCTTCATCTGGAGACGGGATGGAGGGTTCAGTATTAAAACCGCAAAGAACAGGTGTTACCGGGAAGATGTTCCAGATGCCGGGAAGGGTTTCATATTCGCATGATACGAGAGAAATGTCTGTTGCCTTCATTCCACACGGAAGGGCAATTCGCATGGGAACAGCGGGGAGATCCGGTTCACCGGGAGACCCGATGGAAAGATGATTTTCTAGAAGAATTCTCTGGTAGGAGCCTTCATTCATAAACTGAATTCCTGAAACATCCGGAGAAATATCAAGTGTGAAGGTATTTCCCAACAGTACCACCAATGCTGATAAATACAAAATACATCCTCCATGCGAATATTGGCTGTGTAAAAAAACGTAACGAACATAAATAACATCCTTGTGGTATAGTTCGTCTTATTGTGATTGTTCCCAACTTTTAATAAGACTTTTATTTCCCTCTTCATGATGATCCCTTTCTTGTGATACAAGCTCAGAATCTTGAGATCCGAACTCTTGGGTATTGACCGGTTCATGCAATACCGGAATATTCCGGTTACCCGTATGGCTATTTCATGAAAAGGGGAATGAAAATGAAAAAGGGCGTTTTCCTGCTGCTGTTTATATCCGTCGCAGCTCTTGCTGCAGACCGTTCGGTCCTCATGGAGTTTTTTACCTCGAATGGTTGATCGAGCTGCCCAGGCAATGAGGTCATTGCCACACAGTATCTTGACAGTCATCCCGGAACCACAGCCCTTGTAGCAATACATTTTGCCAGCAGCTCCGACCCTGTTTACCAGGCAAATCCTACTCATCATGCTGCCAGAAGAAGTTACTATGGCATAAATGCTACACCTACTCTTCAGGTTGACGGCCTGTACGATGCCTGGCCACTTTCAACCTTTCAGGGTTACTACGACACAAGAATGGCAGTGCCATGCCATCTGGACATCAGTGTAACACCAGATCCGGGTTCATCATCTTCTGCGGGAGCTCTTACATTCAGTCTGACTACCGATATGGGGCTGGATACTCAAGCCAGTATACACGCTATCATCAATGAATGCGGTATACCAGGCACAGGAGTTTACTCAGGTAGCGAGTTCAACTACGCTCTTCGCTGGAATCTATTCGGGGCAAATGGTACAACTGTGAATTTCGGCTCTTCCTCGGAAACCATCAACATGAATATTGACTACACAATAGACCCATCGTGGAACTGGGATGAGCTTTATCTCACGACCTTCGTCCAGAGCGTAACCCACGAGATACTGAATTCTCACATGGTGAAGCTTACCGATCTGATCACTTCAGGTATAGAAGACCAGGGCCAGAGTGTACCGAACTCAGAATTTGTGGTGAATTCACCGGCACTCGGAACCATAACCTTTGCAGCATCAGGCGGTACAGTGAGTCTCTATTCACTTGACGGCAGGCTGATGGATTCAGCGCCGGTGTCGTCCGGTCAGGGATCATTCACTCCGGAAGCATCCGGTCTGTATATCCTCAGGCATGAAACCCCCCGGGGAGACTTTTCAAGCAGAACGGTTGTTCTGGTGAAATAGT
>CAZRCS010000093.1:5620-7440 GCA_964598645.1 uncultured bacterium
CATGAAACCCCCCGGGGAGACTTTTCAAGCAGAACGGTTGTTCTGGTGAAATAGTCATTGAAGAGGATAAGGGGCAGCTATTTGGCTGCCCCTTTTGCATTGATTGGAATGCAGTTGTCCATCAACCGTGTAAGTACTACCAGGTATTGCCTTCCTAATTACCAGCTCTCCGCCTTCGCTGATCTTGAATTCCACTTCCAGGGCGATATCCTATGTCCCTGGGAATTGAAACAGAATATGAAATGTTCATTTAGCGACTGAAGGTATTCTGTTAACAGATGAATCTGCTCTTCGTTCATTACTGACATTTCCATTGCAGGTCAGGTAAGAGAAGGAAATGTCTGTAGGGTCACGAATTGAATATTACATAAATAAGCAATAAATGTAATAGTGAATTGATATCGGTAAAATAATAGCTCATTGCTCCATGCCTGTATGTTGAGACAATGGCAGATATACTGAAATTCAGTATTGCTCTGCAGGAACATCTGAATTATTCTCAACACACATATACAGGAAGAGATGAAAATTGAGTATAAGTTTCCTTCTTGCTTCTATCATTCTGCAGTTCACTGTGGCAGTCGTGGCTGTTATCATAGTAATCAGAACCGGTAGCATCCGGGGCTGGATGTTCCTTGCGGCAGGTTTCGTGCTGATGTTCTTCAGAAGACTGGTATCTCTTCACGATGCCGTTTCAGCAGGGAATGTGTTCATCGATCCCAATGCAGAAAGTATAGCTCTTATTACCTCATTTCTTCTTCTTTTAGGCGTTATTCTGTTATCCGGCGCCTTTACGAATTTCCGTAATACCGGAATGAAGCTAAAACATGAACTTGAAGAAAAAGAGAAAACCAGGCAGGAGCTCGAGGAGAGGGAGAGGGAGCACAGAACACTGGTGAACAATCTACCCGGTTTTGCTTACAGGTGCGCAAACGAGAAGAACTGGACAATGAAGTTTATCAGCACAGGATGCCTGGATATAACCGGATATTCACCAGAAGAGTTCATAGATAACAGAATAATAGCATATAACGACATCATTGATCCTGAATACAGAGAAGGTATATGGAAGAAGTGGCAAAGGGTGCTTTTGAAGAAAGACGTATTTCAGGGCGAGTACCCCATTGTAACGAAGAATGGTTCCCGTCGCTGGGTATGGGAAAAAGGCTGCGGAGTGTTTTCCGATGAGGGTGAACTGCTTTTTCTGGAGGGTTTCATCGCTGACGTTACAGAGCGCAGGAAAGCTGAGGAGGAACTTCAGAAAGCAGAGAAACTCGCCAGTGTTGGAACACTGGCAGGGGGAATTGCCCATGATTTCAACAACATAATGACAGGAGTATTCGGTAACATTTCCATGGCTCTTGAACATATACCCGCTGAAAGCAGGGGTTCCAGTTACATCCGGCAGGCAGAGAGATCAATGGAGCGCGCAACCAAACTTACGCAACAGCTTCTTACCTTTGCCAGGGGCGGCGAACCTGTGTTCGATAAAACGGATTTAAGAATTCTTGTAGAGGAAACCGTCACGCTGGATCTCTCCGGCAGCAAAGTGGAACCGTTTTTTTCCTGGGATGAGGATCTATGGCATGCTGAAGCAGACAGGAGCCAGCTGCAGCAGGTTTTCTCTAACCTTGCGCTGAATGCTGATCAGGCAATGCCACAGGGAGGTAGACTGGAGATAACGGGCAGTAATTTCTCATCGTATTCGGTGGAACTTCTCAGTATCAATCCCGGCGACTATGTAAAGATCGTGTTCAAGGACTTTGGATGCGGTATTCCAACCGAAGATCTGGAAAAGGTATTCGATCCGTACTTCAGTA
>CAZRCS010000094.1:0-7070 GCA_964598645.1 uncultured bacterium
AGCACTGCCGATGCAGTGAGGTCAGGTGTGCTTCACGGTGCTGCAGGTGGTGCTGACCACATAATAGATCTCATATCCGGGGAACTGGATATCGAGCCTGTTCTGTACGCAACAGGAGGCTGGGGTCAGGGGCTTGCTCCCCACTGCCGGCACAGATTCATCGTCTGTCCGGAACTGACTCTCATCGGTATAGACCATATAGGCCGCAGGAACGGAGAGGAGGCATCAGGTGTCTGAGATACTGCTGGGAATCACAGGCGGAGCTGCCGCATTCAAGGCATGTACCCTGGCATCTCTCATGAGAAAAGCAGGATACAGGGTTAACACCATCCTCACAGCCGGAGGAAGCGAGTTCATAACCCCTGTGCAGATCTCTGCTGTAACCGGAGGTCCATGCTACACCATGCTGTTTAATCAGGATGAACCCGATTTCATTCCGCACATTGCCCTGACTGACAATGTGGATCTCATGGTGATCGCCCCTGCCACTGCCCATTTTTTAGGACGAGCTGCCTGCGGCATTGCAGATGATCTTCTGACATCGGCATTTCTGGCCTGCTCCGCTCCTGTTTTAGTGGCTCCTGCCATGAACACCAGAATGTGGAATAATCCCTCTGTACGGCACAACATGGAGATCCTTCTTGAACGTGGTGTTGCAGCCGCCGGTCCTGTCGAGGGAAAACTTGCCTGCGGAACCACAGGCAGGGGACGTATGATGGAACCTGAAGACATTTTCAGTATCTGCGAGAAGCTTCTCAGTGGAGGCAGCTGAATTGAAGCCCATCCCGACACTTCAGTGGCAGGACGATAAACTGATATTACTTGACCAGCGGGAACTGCCGGCAACCGAGTCATACCTGCAGTGCAGAACGGTTGACCAGCTGGCGGAAGCAATCAAGAGCCTTGCGGTGAGAGGTGCCCCTGCCATAGGAATTGCAGCCGCATGGGGGGCGGTCCTTGGTATGATCCAGTCCGGGGAGGGCGCCGGCTTCAGGGAGAGGTGTCTTGGATACCTCGACGTGCTTGCCGCTACGAGACCAACTGCGGTGAACCTGTTCAACTGCCTGGATATACAGAGAAAGATAGTTATTGCATGCAGTACCAGGGAAGAGGGAATCAGACTTCTTTCAGACAGTGCATCCAGGCTTTACAGAGAAGATCTGGATGCAAGCCTGGCCATGGGCAGATTCGGAAGCAGCCTTCTTCCTGAGGGTTGTACCGTGCTTACCCACTGCAATGCAGGGGGGCTTGCAACAGCCGGTCTTGGTACTGCTCTGGCGGTTATTTACGAGTCCTTCGAGCAGGGGAAGCTGAAACAGGTTTATGCAGATGAAACAAGGCCTCTTCTGCAGGGAGCAAGACTTACCTCCTGGGAGCTATCAAGGGCGGGCATACCGGTGAAGGTCATTCCTGATTCCGCAGCTTCATCACTGATCAGGTCCGGACGGATAGACGCGGTGATAACAGGAGCAGACAGAGTAGCCATGAATGGCGACTCCGCAAACAAGATCGGAACCTATTCCCTTGCTCTTGCAGCTTCCGCCGCAGGGGTGCCCTTCTATATCGTTGCACCGGTATCCACCTTCGATAGAAGTTCACCTGACGGTTCCGTTATAGAGATAGAGGAAAGGGGCAGAGAGGAGCTGGCCGCCCTTGGCGGAAGGCAGCTCCTTCCAGATGGTGTGGATGTTTACAATCCAGCCTTCGACGTTACTCCTGTGGAGCTTATTACTGCGATTATTTGCGAGAAGGGCGTAATTCAGGCTCCCTGTGAGGCAGATTTTTAAAGGTTGACAAGAAATGATGCAGACTATACCTTCAATGAGTACATATGCATGGAAAGTCTATGAACTTACCAGGCTTTTTTATCAAGGGTCGTTTTAGCGGGGAGCTGACATGGGAAGAACCATCGGAATTGACCTTGGCACAACTAATTCGTGCATCGCTATAAGTGATGGAGGTCATCCTACTGTAATCCAGTCAAAGAGCGGTTCCAGGGTTATGCCTTCCGTTGTCGCCTTTTCGGCAAAGGGTGAACGACTGGTGGGGCTGGTTGCCAGAAGACAGGCCATCACGAACCCCAGGAACACCATCAGCAGCGTAAAAAGACTAATGGGACGCAGGTACTCCGAAGTGGTGGATCAGGTTGATTCCGTCTCATACGAAATAGTAGAGAACAGCAACGGCGATGCAGCCGTTCGAGTGATGGACCGCATATACACTCCCCCTGAGATATCGGCCATAATACTGCAGAGACTTAAGCAAACCGCTGAGGAGTTCCTGGGTGAACCGGTGACCGATGCTGTTATTACTGTGCCGGCTTACTTTAACGAAGTGCAGCGAGAAGCAACCAAAGCTGCAGGCAAAATTGCCGGACTGAACGTGAAGAGGGTGCTCAACGAACCTACCGCCGCTGCTCTTGCATTTCTGGAACCCAAGGGGAAAACCAGAATAGCTGTTTATGACTTTGGAGGCGGAACCTTCGATATAAGTGTTCTTCAGGTTATCGAGGGAGTTTTCGAAGTAAAGGCTACTCTGGGTGATACCAGCCTGGGCGGAGACGATCTCGACACACAGCTTGTTAACTGGATAATGGCGGAGTTTCTGTCTGACACCGGTATAGACCTCAACAAAGACACAATCGCTCCACAGAGGGTAAGAGAGGCGGCTGAAAGGGCAAAGTGCGAACTTTCCATGACCCACGAAACCGACATAAATCTTCCCTTCATAGCAACAGGTGAATCAGGTCCCGTACACCTCGAGATAAAGATTACCAGAAAACTTTTCGAGGAGCTTGCCGGAGACCTTATAAAGAAGACTATCTCTCTTTGCCAGGATGCAGTGGCCGATGCCGGTATGAAAATAGAAGATCTCGACCACGTGGTTCTGGTGGGAGGTTCAACAAGGATTCCCATGGTGCAGCAGCTGGTGGAGGAGGTGTTCGGAAGGAAGCCGGCCCAGTCGGTGAACCCCGATGAAGTGGTGGCCCTTGGTGCTGCAATAGAAAGTTCTGTGCTCACAGGGCAGCGCAAGGACCTGGTTCTCATTGACGTCACGCCCCTTACTCTGGGTGTTGAAACCCTGGGCGGGGTCATGACGCCGATCATACACAGGAACAGCCCTGTACCCACCAGGAACAGCAGGATATTTACAACCGCCAGCGACAACCAGTCCGTGGTTGGTGTTCACGTGGCCCAGGGAGAGAGAGACCTCATCGACGGCAACAGAAGCCTGGGAACCTTCGAGCTCAGGGGCATTAAACCCGCAAAGAGGGGCGAACCCAGGGTAGAGGTGACCTTCGAGATAGATGCCAGCGGTATACTCAACGTCTCAGCAAAGGATACCAACACAGGTCAGAAACAGAGTATCAAGGTGAATCCCAGTGGAGGCCTCTCCAGCGAAGAGATCGACAGGCTGAAGAAGGAAGCCGCAGCCAATGCCGAGGCTGACAAGCGTCGGATGAAGCTTGTGGGTCTGCGTAACGAATCCGATGAAGCTCTCTACAGGGCAACGAAAACCCTCAAGGCAGCCAGGGAAGAACTGGAGAAAGAGTCCTGGGAAGAACTGGATACAGCAGTCAAAGACCTCAAGAAGCTCCGCGACGGCGACGACGCCCTTACACTCGGCAAGGCCATAAGCGGTGTGCGCGCAATGACGGAATCCATTGCCAAGCTCATTGCTGTTTTCGAGGAGGATGAAAACTCCGCCGCAACCGAGTTTCTCGAGTCTATCTCCGATGCACCATCCTCGGAAGACGAATCAGGGGACGACTCTAAAGGGGAATAGCTTTGTCTTCACCTGCTTTCTTTTGTATTAAGAGGCCGGGAATTGTATATTTCACGCCATGAATCCATACGAAGTATTAGGAGTGGACAGAAACGCGTCCGCTGATGAGATAAAAAAGGCCTACCGTGTTGCGGCGATGAATAACCATCCTGACCGCAATCCCGGAGACCATAAGGCCGAAGAGCGTTTCAAAGAGGCTGCCAGAGCCTACGAAATTCTGAGCAATCCTTCGCGCAGGGAAGCCTACGACAGGTTTGGAACCACCGGAGAACCGGGTTCCTCCGGCATGGGAGGAATGGAGGATATCTTCGGCGGTTTCGGTCTGGACGATGCACTCAGGGCTTTCATGGAGAACTTCGGATTCTCATCCGGAGGTTCGTCAGGCGGAACCATTCGCGGAGATGACGTCACCGTAAGGGTTGATCTTGATCTGCGCGAGGCTGCCCTTGGAGGCAGGAGAGAGATACAGGTGGAGAGGAATGCCCCCTGCGATGAATGTGGCGGAACCGGTGCGGACAGTGCCGCAGGTTCAGAAACATGCCGTCACTGCAACGGTATGGGAAGGATATCATCAACCAGGAATACCCTTCTGGGAAGCTTCAGAACCGTTAAGGAATGTCCAGTCTGCAGAGGCTCGGGAAAGGTTCCGAAAAAAATGTGCTCCGGGTGCAAGGGCAGGGGTTTTGAAAAGAAGAAGTCCTCCATCTCGGTGGATCTTCCTGCCGGTCTTTCACCTGGTCACTACATCAGACTTCGCGGCCAGGGTGACCACCCCGGACAGGGCGGAGTACCCGGTGACCTGAGGCTTCTGGTTAATCGTATCGACTACGGTTCTTTCACCAGAGAGGAAGATGACCTGGTGTATCCCCTTCTTGTTTCCTATTCCCAGGCTGTTCTCGGTGACGATTTCACAATTCCTGTGCCTGATGGTGATCCTGTTACGGTGAAGGTTCCCCAGGGAACTGCCGCCGGAACCAGGATCCATGTGAGGAGCCGTGGAATGGGAAGACTGAATCACAGGGGCCGGGGCGACCTTATCGTTCAGGTTCAGATACATGTACCCTCCAGGATCAAGCGAAAAGAAAAGGAACTTCTCAGGGAGCTTGAGGAATCTCCTTCATTCAGTGTAAGTAAAAAATGACCCACAGAGGGCTCAGAAAGCTTGAGTTTCACAGGATACTGGAAACTGTTGCCTCCGGTGCGCGTACACCTTCAGGTAAAAAACTGGTACTGGAACTTACCCCTGCAGGGTGCAGGGGGGATGCCGAGATCCTGCGCCTCGAGACCCTTCATGGAGCAGCACTGCTTCAGGCTTCCATCGAACCAGTGCTCTCCGGAGTGGAAGCCGCCTCTGAAGCAATTCACGAATTGAATGCAGGAGCAATTGCCCTGGAGCCTTCCCTGCTTCGTGGTACCGGTGTGTTTCTCGGGGACATAGCCGATTTCTCCTTCAAGGTTCTAAAAGTGAAACAGGATCTCCCGGGAATTCTCCACGGCCCTGTGTCGACTCTTCCTGATTTGAGCCATATTTCCGTAAAACTAATTGGTATTACCACACCGGATGGAGAGCTCTCTCCATCTGCTTCACCTGCTCTCCGTAAAATAACAAGAAGGATTGAAACCCTTCGTTCTTCTCTGTCATCCAGGTTGTCGTCAATCTGTGCCGGTTTTGCCGGAACAGGCATTATCAGAGATGCACCGCCCACCATGAGAGCCGGCAGGTTCGTTATTCCCGTTACAGCATCCAGAAAGAGCTCGGTAAGGGGGATAGTACACGACAGATCTGACAGCGGAGCAACGGTGTACATCGAACCGTCACAGCTGGTCGATGCCGGAAACGAACTCCAGGAAGCGGTACTCGATCTGGAGCAGGAAAGAAGACGGATACTCAGAGAGGCCACCCTCCTTCTAAGACAGGAACTGAAGAACCTGGAAGAGGGCATGGAAACCATTTCCGATCTGGACATGATCTTTGCAAGATCACGATATCATTTGAAATACGGCACCGTTTTCCCAGACGAAGGTCCTGTGGACCTTAAGGATCTCGTTCATCCCCTGCTTCCAGTTGAAACAGCAGTAAAGAGTCACGTAAAACTTCCTTCTGACTGGCGTGTACTGGTTGTCAGCGGCCCCAACGCCGGAGGCAAGAGCGTTCTTCTGAAAGCAGTGGCCCTTGCTTCGGTATCTTCAAGAGCAGGCCTGGGAGTTCATGCAGGGGCTTCATCCACTCTGCCGTTTTTCAGCAGCATTCTAGTTTCCATGGGCGACAATCAATCAATAGCAATGCATCTGAGCACCTATTCAGCACGTCTTTCCGAACAGAAAAGGATTCTCCAGGAAGGCGGGAAAGAAACTCTTGCGGTCATAGATGAACCAGCTGCAGGTACCGATCCTGTTACAGGGGCCGCCCTTGCCGCTGTATTTCTCGAGAGGATTGCCGATTCCGGGGTAAGAACCATCGTCAGCACTCACATGGGCCAGTTGAAACTTCTTGCCATGGATAAACCGGGATTCGTAAACGGTTCAATGTCATTCAATCCCGAAACATTAGCTCCTGGATACAGGTTCATCCCTGACATTCCAGGTGCTTCCTGCACACTGGAAGCCGCGGCCATTGCCGGATTTCCCGAAGATCTTCTCGATGAAGCTTCCCGCCTTTCCGGAGACTCATTCAGTCTTGACAGTCTGGTAGCAAGCCTGAGGGAGCTGGAAGAGAACAGAAAGACCGAGCTGGAGGAACTGAAGAGGGAGAGGAAGCTTTATGAAGACCGCAGCAAAAGGCTGCGGGAGAGTATTGAAAGGATAGATAAAGAAGCCGGGGAAGCTGCTCTTGAAGCTGAAAGGGAAAGGGCGGAAAAGCTTCGCAGCATTCAGTCCAGGGCTGATTCCCTTCTGGCGACCCTTGCCGGAACCGGAAACAGGGACCAGAGGCTCCAGGCAAGGAGAAAGCTCAGTGAACTGGCTGAAACTGAATCCCGGGAAGCGGCTGCTGTATCAGGTGTTCCGGCAGTAAAACCTTCAGAACCCCTGAGCCCGGGGGACAGGGTGAAGGTCCATGGATGGGCGGATACCGGCACGGTGGAGAAGGTAAGCCGTTCTTCTGCAATGGTGCGCTTGGGTTCCATGCTGGTTAAAAAGGATCTGTCGCTGCTGATCCGGGTTGACACTCCGGAAACACAGAAAGCGTCTTCTTCCGAGTATCAGACCCCCAGCGAAAGTCCTGAGGCAATGCTTCTGGGATTGACGGTTGACGAGGCGGTGGTAGAGCTTGATATAAAGCTGGA
>CAZRCS010000095.1:0-7040 GCA_964598645.1 uncultured bacterium
GAAGATCAGCAGACCGAGTCAATCATTCTTTACGTGGAATCCGTTTCCCGGGCCAGAAAATTCATTACCGCGGCAAGGGCATTTGCGAGAACAAAACCAATACTGGTTTACAAGGCAGGCAGGTTTCCCGAGTCCGCTGCTGTGGCTGCGTCCCATACTGGAGCAATGGCTTCTGCGGATGCTGTTTTCGATGCTGTTTTCCAGCGAACCGGCATGGCAAGGGTCCTCAACATCGGAGAGATATTCGACTGTGCAGAACTGGTGGGAAGGAACAAAATACCACGGGGACCAAGGCTCGGCATCGTGACAAACGCAGGGGGTCCCGGGGTAATGGCCACAGATTCCCTAATTGCTCAGAACGGAGTTCTTGCAAAACTGTCCCCTGAGACCATTGAGGAGTGCGACTCATTCCTGCCTCCCTTCTGGTCAGGGGGAAATCCCGTGGACGTCCTGGGGGATGCCAAGGCCAAGAGATTTGCAAGGGCCACCGAAGCAGTGGTGAAGGACAAGGGTGTGGACGCGGTTCTAGTAATTCTCACACCCCAGGCCATGACAAAACCGGACTCGGTGGCAAAGGCTGTGGCAAGGATAGCCGGAGAGACACAGAAGCCTGTGCTTGCCGCCTGGCTGGGCGGCGAAAGGGTAAGGGAAGGGGCGGGAATCCTGGCTTCGTCCGGGGTACCAACCTATAGAACTCCTGAGCAGGCCGTGGGAGCCTTCATGACCCTTGTGGACTATTCCAGGAACCTCGAGACCCTTTATGAGACCCCAAGAGATATTCCCGTGGAGTTCAAATTCGACAGGAAAACCATGAGGAGCAGAGTTAACGAATACATCTCTTCCGGCACGACCATTCTTTCCGAGGAAAACTCCAAGGAGCTCCTGGAGATCTATGGGATCCCCGTTACCAAACCCCATCCGGCAAGAACCCGTGAAGAGGCCGTTGCCCTTGCTGATTCTATTGGATATCCCGTTGTGCTGAAGGTCTGGAGTGATGACATAACCCACAAGACCGACGCAGGCGGAGTCAAGCTGAACATCGAGACACCTTTTCATGCAGGGGAAGCCTGGGATTCCATAATGAGCGCTGCGGAACATTACTGCCCGGAAGCGAAGATCCTTGGCGTTACGGTTCAGGAAATGGCTGTGGTGAAGAATGGTCTGGAAATGATACTGGGGATAAAGAAAGATCCGGTTTTCGGCAGTGTGATCATGGCAGGAATGGGGGGAGTGGAGGCAGAACTGTGGGGAGACAGCTCCCTGGGATTCCCGCCTTTGAACGAAAGACTTGCCAGAAGGATGCTTGAGACACTGAAGATCTGGCCTCTCCTGAGGGGTTACAGGGGCAGACCACCTGTGGATATCGATCTCCTGCTGGAAGTGATAATGAGGCTTTCATATCTCACAGCGGATAATCCGGAAATCGCAGAGCTTGACATAAATCCTCTTGTGGTGGCTCCTGATCGGTTGGTGGCCCTGGATGCCAGAGCGGTTGTGGAGCCGGTTGATCCCGGAACAAAAAGATACTCGCATCTGGCACTGAGACCCTATCCGGAGGAGTATATCTCCTCGAGGAAACTCGCCGATGGTACCGAAGTGCTTCTCAGGCCCATAAAGCCCGAAGACGAACCATTGTGGCTTGACATGCTGGGGAGCTGTTCCAAGGAATCCATCTATAACAGGTTCAGATTCTTCTTCAACTGGTCTACCCATGATGTTGCTACAAGGTACTGCTACATAGACTACGACAGAGAAATGGCCATAGTTTCAGAGGTTGAGGAAAATGGAGAGAAGAAACTGACCGGCGTTGGAAGACTGGTTGCGGATCCAGACCTTGAAACGGTTGAGTATGCTGTTCTCGTTACCGACGAATGGCAGAACAGGGGGCTGGGTGGTCTTCTTACGGACATGTGCATGGATATAGCAAAAGACTGGGGAATGAAGACCGTTTACGCACAGACCACCACGGACAACCCGAGGATGGTACACCTGTTCGAGAACAGGGATTTCAGAGTGGATCATTCCACCGGGGGCTCGGTGGTAGATGTGGAGAAGGAGCTGAAATGAAATTCCTAGAACTTGCAGAAAAAACAAGGAGCTACAGGAGGTTCCAGGAGCACAGGCCTGTTTCCAGGGAAGACCTTGTCTCCATGATCGAGGCCGCCTGTCTGGCACCATGCGCTTCCAATCTGCAGCGGCTCCGTTACAGCATGGTAATTGACGAAGGGGAGAGGAACATTCTCTTTCATTCCATAGGCTGGGCCGGTTACCTGAAGGACTGGAGCGGACCCGGACCGGGAGAAAGACCATCTTCATACATAGTGATTCACGCCCCGGAGGAAGAGAAGTTCTTTACGGGAATAGACGTTGGAATCGCTGCCTCATACATCGTTCTCGAGGCTTCTGAGAGGGGTATCGCAAGCTGCATGATCCTGAGTTTCGGACGTGATGCCGTTCAGGCGGTGGCCCCTGCCCCGGGATATTCCTCAAGACTGGTGGTTGCTCTTGGCTATCCAGGGGAAGAGGTTGTTCTTGAGAAGAACTCGGAGAACATACAGTACTGGCGTGACCGGAACGGAATTCATCATGTTCCCAAACACCCTGTGAAAAAACTGATCCTGAAAGGAAACCAATGATTTCAGCTGAAAGATATACCGAAAGACGGAAAAGGCTGGCAGATTCAATGGAGGGTGATTACTGCATCGTGGTGCAGGCTTCCTCCACCAAACCTGCAACCGCTGACGGTACACTGCCCTATGCCCCTTCCAGAAATCTCTATTACCTAACGGGTATCACCCAGGAGGGGACCTCCCTGGTGATGTGGAGGCTGAAGGGCCGCGAGCCCAAGGAATGTCTCTACATCTCCCCCTACGATGAAGAGTTCGCAAAATGGTTCGGTACCGTTCTCACCAAAGAGCAGGCAACCGGCAGGAGCGGAGTGGAGGAAGTGCGCTTCTCCGGCGGAGAGAACCGCTTCTACGACAAGCTGGTTTCAAGGGAACGGCTTCAGAGTTTTTACTTCGACTGGCATAATTGCGGTTTGGATGGTGTTCCCGGTAAGCGTCTCCTCTTCGTGAAAAGGTTCAAGGCTGCTTACCCGGGGCTGAAAGTGGAGAGCATCTCAGACCGCATTTTTGCACAGAGGATGATAAAGGACGATGACGAGATTCAGGTGATGAAGGAGGCAATCGGCCTTACTAGAAGGGGATTCGAGGCCGCTGCAGGAAGGCTTGAACCCGGGATGAACGAAGCTGAATTCGAAGCTGATATGCTTTATGAATGGGCAAAGGCAGGGGAGAAGATTCCCGCCTTTCCGGCCATTACCGCCGGAGGCAGCCGTGCAACATGCCTTCATTACACCTCCAACGATACGGTACTGGCAGACGGAGAGCTGCTTCTTGTGGATCACGGCGCAATGAAGGATCTTTACTGTGCCGACATCACCAGAACCATTCCGGTTAACGGCAGGTACACCCCCCGTCAGCGCGAACTCATGGAGATGGTCCTTGAGATTCAGGACAAGGCCATTGCGCTTCTGCGTCCAGGTAAACTTCACAGGGAATGGAACGACGAAGTTCTTGAAGCTTACAAGGAAATAATGGTCCGAAGGGGTGAGATAAAGGAGCCGGAAGAGATAGCGAACTTCTATTATCACGGCATCGGCCACCACATAGGGCTGGATACCCACGACGAGAACGTTTCTGATGCACCGATCGCCCCGGGCATGGTGTTTACCGTTGAACCGGGTTTCTACAGTTCCGAAGAGGGAATCGGTATCCGGATAGAAGATGATGTTCTCGTGGGCGAGGAATCCAACATCATTCTTTCAGAGGGATTCCCCCGGACCCCGGATGAGATCGAAGCCCTGATGGCAGGCAAGTGACAGACAGAGACTACATGAAAATAGCCCTGGAGGAGGCCGAAAAGGCCTTCTCCAGAGGTGAAGTACCAGTTGGCGCCGTGCTGGTTACAGGCAGCGGCGAGATGTTTCGCGACTCGAACAGAACCGCTGAAAGGCACCTGCCCCAGTCCCACGCTGAATGCCTGGTGATAAATGCAGCATGCAGGGCCCGCAACGACTGGCGTCTTGAGGACTGCACCCTCTACTGTACACTGGAACCCTGCGTCATGTGTGCGGGGCTAATACTGGTAACCAGAGTTCCCAGAGTTGTTTACGGAGCATGGGATAAACGGTTCGGAGCCTTCGGTTCCGTGACGAACCTGCTTGAAATGCGCCACCTTAATCACTATCCTTCCGTTCAGGGAGGCGTTCTTGCCAGTGATTCGTCAGTAATGCTGAAAAAGTTTTTCAGAAACCGGAGGAACGGGGAAGGGTCAGTCTGAAACCACCCTTGCCATTTCCATAAGGGATATTTTACCCTGCCTTGCCAGCTCCAGGCCATGATCCAGCAGAGTGACCATTCCCAGCCTTCCAGCCTCTCTGGCAAGGGTGTGTGCTGGAACCCCGCCTGAGATCATATCCCTTATCTCATCGGTGGGAAGAAGCATCTCGAAGATGGCAATTCTTCCCGTATAACCATGTCCCAGACACTCATCGCACCCTTCTGACCGGTAGAAGGGGCCCCGGGGCGGTTCCTGAAGCCCCAGGAGTTTCAGCTGACGGAGATGATCCTCCTCCAGGGGGGCCTCTTTCCTGCAAGCCTGGCAGAGAGTACGGCACAGACGCTGTGAGATCACCGTGCGCACCGTCGCAGAAAGCTGAACCGGATCAACTCCCATCTGTGTAAGTCTGCTGAATACTCCGGAAGTGCTGTTCGCATGAACTGTGGTCAGTATCAGGTGGCCTGTCATTGCGGCTCTCACTGCTATTGAAGCTGTTTCCTCGTCTCGGATCTCCCCGAGCATGATCACGTCGGGGTCCTGCCTTAATACGGATCTAAGCCCGGCGGAGAAGGTGAGAGTGGTGCCCTGTTCCACCTGTGTCTGCTGAACCCCCTGCAGTCTGGATTCGATGGGATCTTCAAGAGTTACGATGTTAACGCTGTTTTTCCTCTGTTCCCTTATGCACAGAAGGCTTGAGAGCAGCGTTGTGGTCTTGCCGCTTCCAGTGGGACCCGTGATGATTATCATTCCCTGATTCCTGTTCAGGAGAGCTTTGTAATCACTGAGCATATCCCCGGGCATTCCTATGTGGTCAAGCTGCATTATCCTTGCGGCAGCACTTGCCAGCCTGAGAGCGATCCGTTCCCCTGCAACGGTTGGGAACACCGATACTCTCACCGCGAATGATTGGTCTTCCATGTTGAGATGGCCGTCCTGGGGGACCCCCTGCTTGAATGTGGAGAGACCGGAGAGGATCTTGATCCTTCTCACGAAATGGGGGTACATCTCTCCGGGGATATCTGCCATGGGGTAGAGATTTCCATTTATTCTGAAGCCTACCAGGGCGGAATCGGGACCGGGGCTGATGTGAATGTCGCTTGCTTCAAGGGAGAAAGCTGAACTTAGGATATCGTTGATAAGATCCACCACTCCCATGGATGAAGACTCGGCAGTTTCCTTAAGTTCAGTACGGTAGAGGGGTATTCCACCCAGACCGCGGGTTCTGTTTATTCTCAGATCACTGTTCCTGATTACTGCGCTGTACTCCGTTTTAGTTCCGATGCGGAGCCAGAAGGACAAAAGAATTCTGATAAAGAACTCACTAAGCCCAAGGAAGATAACCGTCCAGAAAAGAAATGACAGGATACCTGTTTCCATTCCAAGGCTGTTCTTTAACCGGGAGAGAAAGGACTCGGAGGAAGAAAGAATGAGAACAGGGACAAGAGCAACAAGACCACAGGTCAGCCTTGCCAGAGCGATGTTTTTCCTTGAAGGACGTGGTATTCGGTCATTCATTTGTCTCGATCTCCCTTATTTCATTGATAATAACCTGCGAAACATTCCGGGGCAACAACAGGGACCCTGTTGAGCATTGCGGGATATTTGGTTATCCTTGCATCAGCAGTTTACTTGTCGGTGAAAACCACGTCACAGGATGGGGGCGAGATGAGATACAACACTCTGTACGTATCCAAATGGGCAGACGGTGATTCAAGCGATACCAGAGTTATAGAGACGGATACATATTCTCTTCACTCGATGGTGGCGGGAGATTCCGCGAATCGCGGAGAAACGATTTCCGCTTACTGCCGCATACATGCCATACATTCCGTGGTATTGTGTCCGGGATTCACCCATTCCATGGTGGCGGAGGTTGCAGATGCGGTGGGAAGCCGGGTTTCCGTTGCCGTATCCCGCTCCGACGGGCCGGGAGCCGCAGTAACGAATCCAGTGATGTCAGAAGCAAGGAAGGGGCTTGCCAAATGAGATTTACATTCCTTTTTGTCTCCATTGTTTCCCTGGCCGCTTTTGCCCAGGACCCTCCAGGGCAGCCCTACGCTTCCTACTGGTTCCCCAATGAACTTTTAACCTGGACTCCCGACGGCGACCCCGATGCTCCCTACAACAGAAGCGGCATCGAACTGGGTTCCCGATCCTATGGAGATACCCAGTGCAACGCCCACGCTACAATGGATCAGGGCGGAGTTTCCGCTCTGAGCATAATGAACCCATCCACCAGCGGTAATCCTTCCCAGGGGGGGATCGGAATCGATGTGTATGCCTTCAATTACTGGCAGTACATCGATCATCTCACCTTCTGGGGAGGCAGTTCCGGGGAGGGGCTGATACTTGCCCCCAATCCGGGAGTCATAGATGCCGGTCACAGGAACGGAGTGCCGGTATACGGCACCATTTTTCTTCCGCCCACGGCTTACGGAGGCCAGATACAGTGGGTCTGGGACCTGGTGCAGAAGGAAGGTTCGACCTTTCCCGTTGCGGACAAACTCATTGAAATGACGGAATACTACGGTTTCGACGGCTGGTTCATCAACCAGGAGACCGCAGGAGGAAACGCACAGCTGGCCCAGGACATGCGTGATTTCATGATATACTTCCAGGAGAACTCGGATCTTCACATACAGTGGTACGACGCAATGACAGAGAGCGGGGGAATCAGCTGGCAGAACGCCCTGAAT
>CAZRCS010000096.1:0-6842 GCA_964598645.1 uncultured bacterium
CGGGTATTGTGATGGACTGATGACGGCGGACCCCCTCCATAAAGCGTTCAAATGTTTTGCGGTCACTTCTGCCTGTGAGAACCCTGCAGAACTCCTCCAGGGGTTCTCCGTAAAGGGAGTTGATAAGTTCATACGAAGGTTCCTGCAACCCTGTTACTTCGGCCGCCGCCCTGGCAATTGCAGGGGCCAGAGCAAGTTCAGTGTGATGCAGAGTTCCATCCAGATCAAATACGACAAGTTTTTTCACTCTTCCTCCAGTCTCAGGGGAAAGGAGAATATATTACACCGCATGAAAACATTTTCACTCTTTGCCACTGACTTTGACGGAACCCTCATGAGAAGCAACGGCACCTTCAGTTCTGAAGACCTGGAGAGCCTTGATAAACTCAGGGATTCCGGGTGTGTGGTCGTGCTGGCTTCAGGCAGAAGCCCCTTCTCTCTTAATCGATGTCTTTCAGGGAGGAAGCTCCCTGTAGACTGGTATGTTCTCTCCTCTGGAGCAGGGATACTGAACCACGAGGGGACGGTACAACTCTCACACACCTTCTCCACAAGGGAAACCCTGGAAGTACACACCGCTTTTACTTCACTGGGCATCGAAGACGTTTCGATACAGGGTCCGTTCCCGGATGCCCACCAGCTTCACTGGATTCCCGGAAGCCACGGTAAAGACTTCAACACCAGACTTGAGCTATACAGAGGATATTCCAGGGAAATAGATTCCCCCGCCATTTCCGCTTCGGAGGTCATCGGTTTCGTTTCTCCTGAAGAAGCTGGCACAGTTATTGAAAGCCTTCGGAACATTCTGGAAGAAAGATTTTCCATCATTCGTGCCACCAGCCCCATAGACAGCCATACTGTCTGGATCGAGGTTTTTCCAGCAGGAGTGAGTAAAGCCTCAGGCTGTGAGTTCATACGCCGGGAACTGGGAATAGACCGTGAAAAGACCTCTGCGGTGGGAAATGACTGGAACGACGTTCACATGCTTGACTGGGCAGCGGCTTCATTCGTGGTTGATAATTCACCGCAAGAGCTTAAGAACCGTTATACAATTGTAGCTTCCAATGATAACCAGGGGGTTAGGAGTGCCGCCGAAACCTGGCTGGATATGATTTCATGAAAGTATTTGCCCTTTCCGACCCCCACCTGGGTTTTGCGGTGAACAAACCAATGGATATTTTCGGCAGCAGATGGAAGGACCATCCTGAAAAGATCAGGAAACACTGGCAGGAATCCGTGTCTCCTGATGATATTGTGCTGGTTCCCGGTGACATTTCCTGGGGAATGAACTACGCCGAGGCGGTTTTGGATCTTCAGTTTCTCGATGACCTTCCCGGAAGGAAATACATATGCCGCGGCAACCACGATTACTGGTGGACATCCCGGAAACAGGTTGCTGCCCACACCGGAGCCTCGATCACCGTTCTCCAGAGATCCGCCGTTCGCTGCCCGGGGTTCATTCTCGGTGCCTCGAAGGGTTACACCACCCCTCTATGGGAAGGGTATAAACAAGCTGACGAAAAGTACTATAAAAGAGAGCTGGCAAGGATGAAGATGACTCTGGAACAGGCAATGAAACTGGCTGAACCCGGAGAAAGGATCGTTTACATGATGCACTACCCTCCGGTTGTTGACGGCCGTCCATCAGAGTTCGCGGAGTATCTTGCAGAATCCGGAGTATCTTTATGCGTGTACGGACATCTTCATGGAAGCTGGCCTGAACAGGTAAACATGGAATACAGGGGAGTTCAGTTCAGAATCGCCTCGGCGGATTACCTGAACTTCAAACCCCTGGACATAACCGGAGAGGTGACTGGCTGATGCTGCTTTCTGCAAACGGTCTGGGTCTTGAGTTCGGTTCCGACGAGATTTTCAGCGGACTGAGCTTCAACATTAACAACGGAGACAGGGTTGCGCTTGTTGGGGTTAACGGAGCTGGAAAAACCTCACTTCTTCGTATCCTTTGCGGAGAGATCAGCCCAACCCAGGGCAACGTAAACACCTCCGGTGGCCTTAGAATCGGGTACCTTCCCCAGCAGATAAGCGAGTTTCCTGAAGGAACCCTTCTGGAAGCAGTATGCGCAGGTTCCGGAGATGTGGCTGACGCTCTGAACAGAGAGGCAGAACTGCATGCCAGACTTGAAGAGGAGGGGGAACTGGACAAAACCGTTGCCAGCGAGCTTGCAATGGTCCAGGACAGAATACACTCAGCCGGGGGCTACAGTCTTCAGTCCAGAGCTGAAGCAGTGCTGTCCGGACTGGGGTTCTCGGTTGAAGACTTTTCCAAACCCCTGATGGAATACTCCGGGGGGTGGAAAATGAGGGCCATGCTTGGAACCATTCTTCTGGGAAACCCTGATCTGATCCTTCTGGATGAACCAACCAACCATCTGGATCTGGATGCCAGGCTGTGGCTTGAGGAATTCCTTATAAGGTTTCGCGGCGCTGCCTGGATAATCTCACATGATCCGGCTTTCCTCGACCGAGTCATAAACAGGGTCGTTGAGCTGGAATTCGGTGAGCTTAACTCCTGGGGAGGCAACTACTCCTTCTACGTGGAAGAGAAGTTAAGACACAACGAACTTCTCGAGAAAGAAGCGAAAAAGGTTCAGGAGGAAAGGGAAAGGCACGAAAGGTTCATACGAAAGTTCAAAGCCACAGAAAGCAAACGTTTCCAGGTGCGAAGCAGGGAAAAAATGCTGGAGAAGCTGGAGGCGGTTCAAACCTACAGAAGCCCCAAAAGAATGATAATCAGACCCCCGGACGTTCCAAGAAGCGGAACCAAGGTACTTGAACTTGCAGATGTTTCCAAAACCTACGACAAGACGGTTTTCTCCGGGGTTAACCTAGAGATACAAAGGGGAGACAGGATAGGCATAGTAGGCAGGAACGGGGGGGGTAAGTCTACTCTTTCACGACTTTTTGCAGGAATAGAGGAACCCTCTTCAGGCACTGTGATTCAAGGCACTGGAATTAAGATCGGCTATTACTCACAGGAAGTTGATCTTCAGCTCAACGGCGAAAACACAGTTCTTTCACAGATTCATCAGGCTGCTCCTGAAAGAAGCGAAAAAGAGATACGAAGTTATCTGGGAAGATATCTTTTTACCGGTGATGACGTGATGAAGCCGGTTTCGGTGCTTTCAGGAGGAGAGACAAGCAGACTTGCCCTTGCGGGAATTTTGATAAGACCCACAAACTTCCTCCTTTTAGACGAGCCCACTAACCACCTGGACATATTCAGCAGAGACGTACTGCAGGAAGCTCTGGCAGACTACACAGGCACTCTCGTTCTCATAAGCCATGACGAGAAGCTGCTTTCGGCCCTGTCTGAACGTCTGTTCGTAGTTAAGGATCAGAAGGTCAGACTCTTTCCGGGGAGCTTCGGCGAATACGTGGCAAAGCTCAGGGAATACGCAGGGAACCAGCTGAATTCACAGCAGTACCGCAACAAAGAGGTGGAATCCTCACGGGAGGGCGAAAAAGAGAGGAAGCGGAGGGAAGCGGCTGAACGGAATGCCGCCTACAAAGAGAGAAGAAAAAACGAGAAACGTCTGGAAAGAGTGGAAAAGAAAATGAAACCTCTCGAGGCAAGGCGTGACGAAATAGAAGCTCTCTTCTCTGATCCTGAAGTAGTTTCTGACTCGGCAAGGCTTGTGGAGCTTCAGAAGGAACACAGCTATGTAAGCGATCAGCTTTCCCTGCTTGAGGAACAGTGGATAGAAATAGCTGAATCTACCTAAACGCCATTCCCCCTTTGACCTCCTGAATTTTGTTCGGTATATCAGAAGCGGGAGGGATTCATAATGAAAACAGGAATACCCGTTTTCTTTTTACTGGTAGTTTTCGGATGCGGTTCTCCCTCTATCCCTGAAGGAGAGCACTGGAGGGTCGGGATCTATCAGGGCGGTGAATACCATGATTATCGACTTCACCTCACTGGCTTCATTCAGGGACTCTCATCAATGAACCTGGTTACCGCCGACCTGCCTGACAGCCTTCATTCTGCTGACAGTCTGCTCCAAATCTGGCTGATACTTGGCGAAAAAGCCTGCAGCCCGGAGTTGATTTTTGCCGAAGACGGCTTCTGGGATGCAAGGTGGCAGGAAAACACCAGAGACTCCATAACCGAAGCCATAGTTGAAAGAACCGGCCCGGGAGGTGACATAGATCTGATGATAGCCATGGGAACATGGGCAGGTCAGGACCTTGCGGAAGCTCCTGTGGAGTGTCCCGTAATAGTGATGTCAACGAGCAATCCCGTTCAGGCGGGAATAGTAAGCGGATTTGAGTTCTCCGGACAGAACAACATACACGCCACAACAAACCCGGACAGGTACACAAGAAGACTGATAACGTTTCACCGAATCCTGCAGTTCGAGAGCCTTGGACTGGTCTACGAAGACACCCCTACAGGAAGGATTTATTCCAATGTGGAAGATTTCAGAAATGTTGCCTCTGACATGGGTTTCCGCATTGTGGAGAGACATCTTGCCGAATCACAGATGAGCCCCGAAGAGGCTGCTGAAAACCTTGCAGCTATCTACTCGGATATTGCAGAAGAGGTAGACGCTGTGATCTTTACCGCGCTGGAATGCGAACAGCCTGAGTACTTCCCTGTTTTTCTTCCAGTTCTTCTTGAAAACGGCATATTTCCCCTGGCCCAGCTTGGGGAGTCCCAGGTTGCACAGGGTGCCCTTATAGGAATTTCAGAGAGGGACCATGCGGATATCGGTGGGTTCTATGCCGAAGTATTTTTTCAAATTCTACAGGGAACCCCGCCTGGGGATATTCCCCAGGTATTCGAAGATCCTTTGAAGCTCTCTCTGAACCTGGAAACAGCTGAGAGAATAGGGTATTGTTTCCCCGGCTCCATTATCAGCACTGCGGATACCGTTTTCAATGAAATCGGGGACTTCTGATGAAAACCAGATACGTCGTTACCGCCCTGGGAACAGCCCTGTTTTTTGGAGTTCTATACTGGATAACAGATTCTTTTCTACAGTTCTACCACTTCAACGATAACCTGAGGTATCTGCTTTTCAACGAACCGCTTTCCATTAATGATGCACTGGTTTCAAAAATACCGCCGCATCACCTTATCACCCGGCTGATATTCCTAGCTTTCTGTTTAGCAGGTGGCGGTCTTGTACTGGTTTTCATAAACAGGTGGAAGCAGAGCGAAACCACATTCCACGCCTATATTGATTCTGCACCAAACGCCATATTTGCCTTTGATCCTTCCGGGAGAATTCTGGACTGCAACGAGTCTCTGTGTAAACTTCTTCAATATTCAGACGCAAACACAAAGAAACTCTCACTGAACCAATTCCTGTCAGACGCTGAGTCAGTAAAAAAGGTCATGCGGGAGAATGCGGCTTCCGGCGAAACCATGCTGAAAAGAAGTGACGGCTCTTCAGTCTCCGTTCTTCTTACAACCAGAAAGATCAAGAAATCGGTCTTCATTGGAATAGCAACCGATGTAACCAGCCTGACGGAAGCCCGTGAAGACGTGCAGCATTTGAATAGACTTCTTATGGCAATTAAAGACATTAATAAGGCTATAACCACGGAAATAGACCCTGATAAACTAATAACTTTTGCTTGTCGCAGTTTTACTAGGAACCTCGGTTATCTCCGTGCATGGATAATACTTACCGATGAAAACCGGAAAGTAAAGACCTTCGGCGAATCAGAATGCTCCAGAGAGATGAAAAACCTGCTTGAGACCAAACTGCCTCGTTGCGCCGAGGAATGTCTCGAAGCAGAGCACCTTTTAGTAAGAACATACATGGAGAGCTGCTCCGGATGCCCAATGCAGGAGCGAGACAAAGACCTTACCTCCCTGTGCATAAATCTCACGTGGAATGACAGAATCTATGGCGTAATGTCCGTTGCCATGGCCAAAAACCAGCATGTGCTTGAGGAAGAGAAACAGCTCATCACAGACCTTGCAGATGATATTTCCCACGCTATTCACGGCATAGAAGAAGCAAGAAGCAGAGAAAAGGCCGAAGAAGCCCTCTTTGAAAGTGAAGCAAAGTACAGGCTCATTACCGAAAACACCCTTGACTGTATCACTCTGATTAACAGCGACATGGTCTTCACCTACATCAATCCGGCTGTTAAGAGGGTTTTCGGATACACTCCCGAAGAATGGATCGGAACTTCTATTGCAGACCATGTTACCGAGAATCAGAGGGATGTTATTGGAAAAATTCTGCTGGATTCCGTGAATTCCTCAGGTGAAATCAGAACAGAAATGAAGTTGCTTCACAGAGACGGCCATCCAGTACCCCTTGATATCACAGCGAAGAAACTTAAAAACCATAGAACAGGACAGGTCTACTATCAGGCTGTTGCACGGGATCTTACTCAAAAATACCTTGCTGAAGACCGGCACAAAAAGATCGAGGAGCAGCTCAGGCAGGCACAGAAGATGGAAGCTATCGGCCAGCTGGCAGGTGGGCTCGCCCATGACTTCAACAACATTCTTCAATCGGTCACCGGCTTCGGGGAAATAGCCCTTTCCGAGCCTGACAGCTCGGCAAAAATGAAAGAGTACCTGACAGAAATACTGAAGGGCTCTGAAAGTGCGGCTTCACTTACCCGTCAGCTTCTGGCTTTCAGCAGGAAACAGATACTTCAAAAGAAGATACTGGATCTTAATTCAATAGTAACCAATATCATGAAAATGATAAGAAGGACAATTGGTGAGAACATCAACCTCACAGTTAACACTTCTACGGAGTATCCAATTGTGAATGCGGATCCTTCTCAAATTGAACAGGTGATACTGAATCTCTGCGTCAATGCCAGAGATGCAATGCCCGGAGGTGGAA
>CAZRCS010000097.1:0-6752 GCA_964598645.1 uncultured bacterium
CGATCCTTGCCCCATGATCTCTGGCCCACTTCACCCCTTCAACAGCGCTGCATCCGTAGTCAACGGTAAGAAGAAGATCTCCCGGTTCGAGCACCCCTTTGAGTCTTCCCGGTCTTATTCCGTAGGTCTCAATGTCTCGTCTTGGAATGATGGGCACCACATGAAAATTCTCGTTTCGGAGTATTCTGAGACCGATAAATATTCCAGTAACGCCATCCATGTCGTCATGACCGTAAAGGACTATTTTGCCTCCCCGCTTCTTCACTGCTTTGAGTTCGTTGCGGAGAATGTTCAGGTCAGGGAGTATTTTGTTCCATTTAGGTTTAGCTGGAAGCCAGACCTTGACCGGGTCTTCGGCGTCGGGGAACCTGTTTCTGAGTACCTGTGCCGCCAGGGAACTCAGCCGGGTTCGTTTCATTATTCTTTCGCAGTCGAGGGTTCCCAGGCGTGCCATTAATTCGCTTTCCGTTATTTAATATCGCATTAATATTGTGTTCTCTGACCGTGTAAGATTGTTGAGAACTGCCCTGCTGTCAACGGAATTTCAGTCTATGGAATCCTCGAGGTCCTGAATTTCTTCTCTTGCCCCGGCTCTGTATTCCTCAAGCTGCTGCAGTGCTTCATCATCCTCTGTGTATCTTAGTCTTTCATAGGGATCAAGTTCCGTGCGGTTAAGGAAAGGACCCAGAGTTATCTGGACCCCCAGGGAAAATTTAGGCGTCTGCATTACATCGAAATTCGTTCCGCTAGAGTCGCCTGACACGAAGAGATGCTCCAATTCAGAGGCTGCCGCCATCAGGGTTATGTTTCTGTTGAGACGGTACATGCCGCCTGCATTCAAATCTCTGCCGTCCCATTCCAGCATTAACTCGCTTTCCATGGTAGGATGGAAAAGGACACTTCCGAAGAGTCCCGGGACAGGGTTCTCAAGACCATCTACCGCGTCGCTTGATTGCTGAAACCTTCCGGTTCCGTAACCCAGATTCAAGCAGACAGGCAGGGATATGAAATAACTGAAATCCTTTGTGAGAACTCCGTAAATGCTGAAATTCTGTGCATTGGGGTAATCGTAAAGACTGTCGTTATCATCACGGTAGAATTCATAGTTTTCCTCGCCGATGATGTTCTCGACCCCCACTGCTATACCAGGCCTGTTTATGGTTTCGATAAGAGCAAGACCCCTTGCTGTTCCCGAGAACCCGGCCTGGCCAAGATAGGTACCTCCCACCTGAGCCCTGCCAAAGAGACCGACCTCAAGGTATCCGGCTATGCTCACGTCCATGTTGGAGCTGCCCGAGGTGTCTTCCATGGAGTAGGCGGTTGCTCCTACGCCCAGGGCGACTTCCGTATGTCTTAGCAGAGAAGCAGATGGTGTATCCAGCAGGCCGTAGTGTGAAAACGGAAGCCCCCCTGCAAATGCAAGGAATGCCAATGCCGGGAACACTGCTGTAACGACTCTCATTTCGCCTCTTTCCTTCGGTGAAAACACCTTCTCACTATATCTATCATGGCAATAAGTACCCCGTTGGTCAATCTCCACTTGAAAATAGTCAAAGAGTATCGGTTAATTAGGAGTGAAGGAAGGATGAATGTGATCGGGCTGGTTCTTCTTATTGCGGTGGCGGCATTTGAACCCCTAAGCGAATCCCCGTGGCTGTCCGGGGGCGCCGCTGCCGCTCTGTTTCCCAGAACACATCTTTCAATACCGCTAAATCCTTCTTCTGTGGGCCTTCTTGAGGAAACCACCGTTGCCATTGCTGCCTCAAGACCCTTCGGGTTCCGCGAGCTTGACCGAACTGCGGTGGCGGCAGGCTGCGCCGGCAGCCGGTTCGCCTGTGGTTGCTTCACAAGTTACTCGGGAAGAAACGGGTACTCTGAAGCAACGGCTTCTGTTGCCGGAGCCTGTACCATGTTCAGGGGAGTGATTGGCGGAATGTCAATCTCCCTGCACAGGCTTTCCATAGAGAACTATGGAAGTGCAACGGAATTCTCTGCGGATATTGGCATTACCGCCAGACCTGTTGAGGGGTTCTTCCTCGGAGCTTCCTGCAGAGGGCTTTACAGTTCATCTCCCACCTCCAGCGATCCCGGGGTGGTTCCCAGAACCATTTCAGCCGCCGCTGGGATCTGCCCGGTGCAAGGGGTAACCATTGCAGCCGGTGCATCCATTCACCAGTACTCAGGTGAAGAACTTTCCCTGACAACCTCCGTTGAACCTTTTCCCGGCATAGCCCTCAGCGCTTCCATTCTTACTCCTCCGGCTAGAATGGGTTTTTCCGTGGATATTTCTGTTTCCCCGGCCAGTCTCCAGTACGGGTACAAAACTCATACAGATCTGCCTTCCGGCCACTCGGTGTGTCTCTGCTACGGAGGGTCCGGTTTCAGACCCCAGCCGCTTGGGTTTTCCGAACAGGGCTCAGACCCTGGGGAAACCATTTTCCCGATTGACGTGAATACAGCAACCCTGGAGATGTTGATGGAAATTCCGGGAATAGGTCCATCGAAAGCCTCGGCAATACTAAACTACATTGAGAACCACGGTAGGTTCGATGCCGTTGATGAAATGGTACAGATCCCGGGAATAGGTCCGGCTACTCTGGAGAGAATAAGGCCTTATCTTAGGGTATGACTGCTGCATTATTGATGATACTCATGGTGAATCTTCCCGGTGATATTCGAAGCCGTTGGTGCATCTCCTTTCCGCAGCCCAGGGGCATCGAGGAAAACTACTGGGCCGGTAGTGGAACATCGTTTTACCAGCGGCTCCGATTGGCTGCAGAGGGCTTTGAAGCGGTGCTTTTAACGGAAAAAGACGAGGGAGAAGAGTGGGGAGATCTACTGACCGGGGGTCTCAGATACTCATCAGACAGTGGATTAACCACCGCCGCGGGGGCCCTCAGTGTGCAGTTTGCCAATGGTCTTGTTTTAAGCCATTCAGGTTCGTGGGGGTCCTCCGACCCTCTTTCCCTTTCCAAGGCTGTTTCCTGGCGCATGCGAATTGAAAATGCCGAAAGCCCCGGAGCAGCCGATGCAGGTCCGCTGGCGGGTATTGCAGCCGGGAACTCTTTTGGAAAGATATCAGTCGCCGCTGTTCTTGCCCGATCTAATCTCGATCCCGGAGAAACTGGGCTTCACCGCTCGCCATCCGAGATTCACTCCAGAGGCACCATCAAAAGGGATCTTGCGGCTTTCAGAACGGGATATGGCCCGGCAGGCTTTTCATTTGCATGGGTGAAAGATGAGGAAGACTCCCTGGAAACGACTTGTTCCAGAATCGGTGCAGACCTGTTTCTGGAAAGCGAAAATTCTGTCCTTACGGCAGAGTTCTGCACAGACTTCGATTCCACAGCGGATTTCATAGTTTCAGCCTCAAGGGGTTTACCGGAGCTCCGCCATGGTATTACAGTTAGCAGAAATACAGGTGATATGAAGGAAACCTCTGAAAGCTTCGCAACATCACACCGGTTCGGAGCCGGTTACGGTCTCAGATGGAGGCCTTTGCCTGCTCTTCTGCTGGACGGAGGAGTCCTTTACCTGCAGGGAGACCAGGAAGACAGGATAAAGACAGGTCTTCAGTTTACCGAGAACCCCGGGAACAGAACAGAGCTTAGCCAGTGTTTCAGACTGTCAGTCAGCGAAGGAGAGCAAACACTCACAGGAAGGTTTGCAGCAAGCTTCAGCCCCGGCAGAAATTTTACCATCAGCATGAAGGTTCCCCTTAGCCATTTTGCCTCCTCCTACGAAGACGATGAAACAGGTCTCGGGGTTGAGGTAAGGCTCAGGCAGCGCATGTCAGATACTTTTGAATACAGCATTTCTGCAGCCGGATGCAGCACAGAAGGCTGGAATAGCCGTGTATATGCATACTCTCTGTCCTTTCCCGGCCAGTTCGGTTCAGCAGTTCTTTATGATAGAGCTGCTCTTCTTCAAGCTTCAGTTTCGTTGCATATTGAAGAGAGCGCAATTCTCAGGGCAAAGTGGAGCTGGTATTGCAAGGAAGGCGAAGAGAGTCTCGGCAGCGGCTGGGAGGAAACCGAGGGAGCTTCTCGAACAGCTTTTGGGCTTCAACTCGACTGGAATTTCGAATAGAGGAAGGAACGGTGAATCGATGAGACCTTCATGGGATCAGTATTTTCTGAAACTGGCGATGCTGGCAAGTGAGAGGGCAACATGCCCCAGAATGCACTGCGGATGTGTGATAGTCAGAGATAAACACGTACTTGCTTCAGGCTACAACGGATCTCTTCCCGGCCTTCCCCACTGCGACGACATTGGCTGCCTCATCGTTGATAACCACTGTATCCGTACGAATCATGCGGAGATGAATGCAATAACCCAGGCCGCCAAGAATGGTGTCTCCATAGCCGGAGCAACAGCTTATGTGACGAATATGCCCTGCACCACCTGTGCCAAAGCCCTCATTGGTGCCGGGATTAAACGGGTGGTGGTATTCAGCGATTATCACTCTACCCACGCTGAGGCATTCTTCAAAGATGCAGACGTGCGCCTTGACAGGCAGGATGTGCCGGAAAAAACAATAAACTATGATCTGGAAAGCTTCTCAAGTGCCAGGAAGTTCAGTGAACGAAAGCCTTGATGAAAGCCCAGGTGTTCTGGCCGAATCCGTCTGAGAAGACGCTGTTCTGAGAACCTGGTGTTCCCAGGTCTCCGTTTCCATAAGCTTCGACACTGTGGCACCAGCTGTCATGGTCGTTGGCTGACCAGCCTGGGTTTACGCGTTCCAGTGAAGCTCCGGGGTAGAGATCCCAGGATGCATTCCAACTGAAAAATTCTTCGTTGTCGGATCTCCTGTCTGCAAGAAGAAGACTTCCACTGGTGGACAGTAGGAAGTCGCCCCAGACTGCATCAGGTGTGTAGTTGCCGTTTTCAGCCTGAATTGCCGAGGCTCCAACCAGAAAGTAACCCCGGGGTGGAACAAGGATGGTGGAGAACTCTATTAACTGTCCCTCTTCATTCTCGATGGTCCATCCGGAAAGATTAATCCAGCTTTCGCTGTTGTTGTAAAGTTCGATCCACTGGCCCATGCCTGTGCTCGAGGAATAAATGGGTTCGAGCATTATTTCATTTATAACGAGACCACCGCCGTCTGGAGACTGCAGCAGCGGAGCATTAATCACCGAAAAAACCGCTATGAGAAAAAGTGTTACCATAGACTCTCCTTCCTATTTCATCGTGTAAGACCATAGAGCAAAACGAAACCCCGGTCAAGTGCCGTCGGATAGAATGGTCAATATGTTCTTCTTAAATCCGCAGGGGGAGGAATGGAATTGAGTCTGAAGCTCCAGTTTCCCTCGGCCCTTGCCGGTGTATTCATCCTTGCAGGAGAACCAAGCCCGAGCACGTCCTGGACAGGTATTACCGCAAGATGGGCCTTAGAACCAAGAGCAAGCTTGATTATGGCCTTTGCGGAGTGGTACCCTATGCGCTCTCCTGTGGATGCTATCCACCCGGCAATGGTGTCGTTATCGTGGGTACCGGTGTAGACCACTGTATCATTGGCGATGGAATCAACCTGGAAGGAAGGGTCCTGCAGTACGAACTGCAGAACTGTCATTCCCGGAAAACCGCACTTCTTGCGAAGATCGCGTACGGAATCGGTAATAATTCCCAGGTCTTCTGCTATCAGTGGAAGTTCTCCCAGAGTCATTCTCATTTTTTCGAAGAAAGGATATCCCGGACCCCTGACCCATTTACCCTTAACTGCTGTCTTTGACCCGGCGGAAACTTCCCAGTAGCTCTCGAAACCTCTGAAATGATCAATGCGTACTGCATCGAAAAGCTCCATGGATCGTCTGAATCTGCATGTCCACCACTGGTGTCCCGTTGCTTCACTTTCACTCCAGAGGTAAACAGGGTTGCCCCACAGCTGTCCCGTTGCGCTGAAGTAGTCTGGAGGAACTCCGGCGACATAGGCTGGTTCCCCGGAGGGAAGAAGTTTGAAAATTTTCCTGTTGTAAAAAACGTCTGCAGAATCATGGGCAGCATAAATTGGCAGATCGCCCATGATTCTAATACCGAGACCGTTGCAGTAATCCTTAAGTGAAAACCATTGTTCCTCAAGCAGGTATTGCAGCATTGAGTGGATCATTACCCTTCCTGAAGGAGGCGGGGCAAGGTTTTTCCAAAGATGCCAGGGTTTGCCCAGATTCATCTCCTTTTTTGCAGCGTAGGTACTCCATTCACGCACCCATCTTCGATTGCGGAAGTACCTGAATGCAGCTGGAGGATTCTCCAGCGCTCTCCCGGCGGCTCTTTCGAGAAGAGAATATCTGGTAGTCAGTGCTTTCCAGTCTATCTTCGAGGTTCGTTCTCTCTCTTCTTCTTTGATCTCATATTCGTTGAGCAGACCGGATTCAGCAAGTTTCTCCGGTGAGAGCAGAAGCGGATTCAAGGCGAAGGACGACAGAACCTGGTACGGGGAGGCGGAATAAACCGGAGGAGAGAGGGGAAGAACCTGCCAGACAGAAGCCCCGGAAGCGGCCATCCATTCTGCAAATTCCCTTGCTTCACTTCCCAGGGTTCCTATTCCCCAGGGCCCGGGAAGAGAGGTGGGGTGGCAGAGAATTCCCGTATCCATGGAAAAGAGCATCATTCTCCCCTCGTTTTTATCGATGGAAGATAACATCTGACGGCAGCTGATGTAAAAGTTCGGCGCCGGAGCATCAAGGATGTCCGGCGCCTATAAGGAAGGAAGGTGTCAAAGAAGCCTTTTTTCCCCGCACGCCATTACG
>CAZRCS010000098.1:0-6519 GCA_964598645.1 uncultured bacterium
GACCTTCAGCTGGAGCGTAGAACTGCCTGCAGGGATCTACACCGCCTTCTTGAAAACCGGAAACGACAACGAGGCATTGAGGTTCGCGGTAACACAGTAGCTGGTTTCCAACTGTTCCATCAGGTATAAGTACTCTGCAAAGGTACTCTAATCTGAATGTGAGGCTGCAATGTCTGCTTTTCTCAGTATTGTGAGCATGCTGGCGGGTACTGTGGGTATTTTCTTCGGTTTCTATTACCTGGGGGAACAACCCTTGCTTGCTCTGAAACTCGTAACGCTATCCACGGTGGGAGTTGTTGGAGTACTTGCCTTCATCAGACACTTCGTCTTCTACAGGTCAGACATGAAAAGACTGGGCTGGGAAACCGATCGACCTGACTGGATGTTCGAAGTGGGCTTCGCCAACCTGGGATTCGGAGCCATGGGGCTAATTTCCACCCTGACGGATCTTGGAAAACCAGCAATGACAGCAGCCCTTGCCGGATACGCCATTTACCTGTTTCAGGCTTCCATGCTCCACGGATACCGTTACTTCACCGATGCGAAGAAATCCCCTGCAAGGCTTTGGAGAAGCTGCCTGGCAACCCTTCTTTATGCAGTGATGATGGGGTATTTCGTTCTGGCGACCCTGTAAATTTTATCTGAGTACAACCACCTTAACGGCAGCCGTACCTGTGGCGCTGGTGATTCTCAACAGATATACCCCGCCGGAAAGAGATGACATATCCAGCTGAATAAGGTGGGATCCGGCCTGGACGTTTCCCTGGTCGAATGACCGGATAACCCTTCCATCCATGGAAAGTGCCGTTATCATCACATGAGAAGACCGAGCAAGGGTTACATTTACTTCAGCCAGTGATGAAACCGGGTTGGAACTAAGACTTACCGAGGGTGAAAATGTCTCCAATACTCCTGATTGAGGTATCCCTGTGAAGAGATGGATCTGCCCGGTGTAGTCACCCACGAGCAGATCAGGGATTCCATCTGCGTTCCAGTGACAGACGGTGGGTCTCACGTATGAGCATATGTACAATGTGTCACCATCCGCCTGCAGGTACTCCATATCATCGAAGACCGGCTGCTGTGTGGTTCCGCTGTTGACGAAACAGTAGATATTCCCGCTGGATGAACCGACTATCATGTCCTTTAGGCCGTCGGAATTCATGTCATAGATATCCGGATATGCCGTTGTTATCTCTATTGGCTCTCCCATGTAATAAACCGTATCGGTAAGCTGGTAGTCAGGTATGAAGGGTTCACCCTGATTGATAAAGAGGTACACTCCTGCGGGTAAGGGGCTCAGATTACCCACGACAAGATCAGGAAGGCCGTCCTCATTCCAGTCGGTAACGCATGGAGCGGAGTTGTATCCCACGTCAATGGGTTTTCCTGCAACTTTCACCATATCCTGTTCTTCCAGATAGATGTTACCGTAGTCAAGTCTTCTGAAATAGTGAACGTTACCGGATCTGTCGCCAACGATTATGTCCAGTTTTCCGTCGCCGTCCCAGTCCACAGCCTGTGGATCAGTGGCTCCGGTGCATCAACCGTAGGGAACGGACAGTATTCCCCCTCCATCCCTGAGATACTGAAATTCACTGAAAACAGGTTCTCCGGCTGTACCCGAATTTGGATAATACCTTATCATGCCGTCTTCGAACTGACCTGCAAGAAGGTCCTCGAGACCGTCTCCGTTCCAGTCTACCATTAGAGGAGCAGCATAAGTACCTACGTCTATAGGTTTCCCCTGGGGATCGGTTATAGGCCCCTGTGCCGTGAACTCAACCAGACTACCGTAAAATAAAAGAACCTGGAACAGAATTATCTGGTAAAACATGGTATTCCTCCCTGCAGAGGAAAAATAACCACTTCTTCCAGAAAAAAAAGAATGGGCGGCATTACTGCCGCCCAAAAAGAATCTGAAAGTCTTACTCGGTGACCTCAGGGGCAGGTTCTTCGATGACTTCTTCGACTACATCTGTGGCCTCTTCAACCATCTCTGCGCCCTCTTCGAGCATGGCTTCGCCTTCTTCGACCATCTCTGCGCCCTCTTCGAGCATGGCTTCGCCCTCGGCGACTTCAGCGCCCTCTTCGATGATTTCTTCAACTTCGACGATTTCTTCCTCAATAGGAGCTTCTTCTGTAACCTCTTCGGTTACAACTTCATCGTCGCCGGCAGGTGTTTCCTGTGCAGGTTCGCCACAAGCCATGCCGAAAAGTGCCATTCCGAGTACCATCATCGCGATTGAGAATATTCTCATTTGTAATCCCTCCGGATTTTCGTTAACAAAGCAAATCTTTTTTTTTGATTCACCCCTGAATCATGGACCGACCGGCCCAAATCTCCGCAATTATCTCACGAAGATCAGCCGAGGTCAAGGCCCCTGGTGATTCGCAGTGTGTTGGAAAAATGTATTTTGGCGGTCTCCACGAGTACTTTCTGACCCGATTCAGATACAAGTCTACGGCCTGTTGTGTCCACCTGCTCGCCAGCACCGGGCTTCAGAATGACCCCGAACTTCTCAGAGATAAGGGCTAGTTGCTCGAGATACACGGATCGGGCCAGAATGGAGGCTGCAGCAACCGCCGGTTCCTTGTCTTCGGCCTTTACCATGAGCTCAACATTCCCCAGTTTATCAGGAAGCCAGGGTTTAAGTCTCTTCAGATCACAGAAACGGTCAATTACAACGGTTCCAGCATTGCCGGTTCTTTCAAGAACTTCTGCGATTGCCTTTCCGTGGGCCATTGCCTGAATGTCGAGACTGTTCATTCCCCTGGAACTGAAACTGGCGAAAAGACTGTTGTATTCCCGGGGAGTCACAACACGAACTGAATAAACGACCTCTTCCATTTCCGTTATCTTCTCGTAGAGATCCTGAACGGTTTTTGCGGAAAGCCGCTTGGAATCACCTGCTCCCATTGCCTTAAGTTCTTTTGCGGTCTCTTCGCTGCACCAGACAGCTGCGGCAACCAGCGGGCCGAAATAATCACCTTTGCCCGCTTCGTCTGTTCCCGTCCTCACTCCCCGGTGAACAAGAATGCTCCGGGATGGAGTCTGAGTAAGAGCGGAAAGAGCTTCCTTCAGAAGAAAGTCATCTCCCCCTGAGGCAACAACGCTGCCGCCCTTCTTCCGGGAATGGTATAGATTCAGAGCACAGGTTCTGCCACCCTTCTGAAGTTTCAACTGAACACCATAGGGTAGCTCTTTCCTCTGGGATGCGGATATACCATGACGTTCCAGTTTTTCCAGGGAAGAGATCAGATGCTTCTGGAGTTCAGCGGTCACTATAGAAACGGATTTTCTACTTCAAGGGGTGAACCAATGGTGTAATCCTGAAGCATGCAGGTGATCTCGCCTATTACGATGGAAGCGCTCATGAGAACCGGCATGTGCCTGTTGTCATCGGTTACCCAGATGAATATCTCTCCCTGCTGGTTGAAAAGACCCTCTCCCCTGAGCACGGGGTGAAGCTGAATACAGTCAAAAGTACCTGCCCTGGTTCTGATGGATCCCCTCTCCAGAACTTCAACCTCCATGGGATAATTATCGTTGTCCACGTGAACGTCTATGCTGAAGTTACCCCCGGGTTCCAGTTCCTGTGTCCTTGCGTAGTAAAAAGCACCCAGCACATCAAGGGCGTGGGGGGGAATGGGGATCTCTGCCAGATCGGGATCTTCCTCATCGGGATAACACGCAAAGCCGGCTTCCTGATCGAAATACATTTCTTCGCTCTTGGTGTAATCGCCCTCCTGAAGACTTTTCATGTAGGTAAGCGAGTGAAGCTGTACAATGTCCAGAAGAGATTCATTAACATCCCGTACCTCGAAAAAACTGCTGAAGGCAGGGTTGGAACTGGCTTCAGCGGTTATTCTGTAAGCAAGAAGACCTTCATGGTCCACCGGTCCGGTAACACTGAGAGAAGCGGTTCCAGCTTTTATGATTCCGTACTCAACGCTGAAGACAAGTCTTTCTCCGGGACCCCAGGTTGTGTTCTCCACGTATCTCCGCTGATAATCGCCCCAGTCCCAAACCGATCCGTAACCGAAGCAGGAAAAAAACATCGCGACCAGAAGCAGAAGTGCTGTTCTCATATTCAGTCCTTTCGAAACGGCCCTTGAACAGTGTACATCAGCCGGAGCACAGTTGTTCCAATTCTTCCGTCCATCTTCTTCCAACAGCCTCAAGCGAAAGCTGTTTTCTGCAGTACTCAGCTGCGTTCACAGAAAGATAACCTGAAAGGCCCCTGTTGTGCATAATGTGATCAATTTGCCCGGCAAGCTGACGGTGGTTGCCTGGAGAATGAAAGAGACCTGTCACCCCGTCCTTTACCAGTTCCCGGTGGAAGCCCGTTGAACTCAGCAGCAGAGGTATTCCCAGGGTCATGGCTCCTATGGCTGATTCATAATCCGATTGTGCTGAAAGATCCGGCATAACCACCGCAGCCACGCTGCAAGTGGAAAACCTATGAATAAAGGTGACTCTTTCTTCTACCCCTTCAACGGATGCCATCCTCTTTATCTGGATATCTGTGTAGTCACCCGCTTCACCCTGGACGTAAGCAGTTACATCCCCAGGAAGAAGTGCCAGAGCTCTGAAAAAAGTCCTGTAACCTGAAGAGTGATCGAATGGTTCAGGAATGATCAGTGCCTGGGAGCTTGATGAATGGTGCCAATCCATTTTCAGAGATCTTAAGTGAGGCATGATTACCGTTGTCTTTCCTTTGAATTCACCAATGCGATCCTCCATAAAAGAGTTGAAGGGGAAAACGGACAGCACTTTTCCACATTTAACATTTTCAGGAAATGCCCCTCTGCTTGCCAGATAAACAGCCATGGGAACTCCGGGGAAAACCAGGGAAGCAAGCGAAGCACTTTCGGGACCGAATGCGACAACAGCTTCCGGTAACGGTGATTTAAGATTGATCTGAACCGTCTGCCCTGCCAGTTCCAGAGCTTCCGCCGTTCCCATGACAAGCTCAGAAGCCGGTTCCTCAGCCTGAATATGTACCCGCATTCTTTTCCCTCCAGGTTCAACCTTTTATAAATCATTCAGGCTTGAACACAAATGGAATGAATGAAAGGGTTTTCATGGCATTTAGAACATCCAGGAGAATGGCAGGGGTTCATATGCCCCCTATACACCCCATAATGAACAGGGTACGTCAAATGCGCAGCCGAGGCGAAACCGTTTTCTCCATGGCTCAGGCGGTCCCCTGGTATGATCCTCCTTCAGACGCAGTAGCCCGTTTCAAAAACCGCATGAACGAGCCGGGATTCAATTTCTACAGTCCCGACCCCGGTCTCCCCTCTGCCAGAGCAGCCCTTTCCGAGGATTTTCTTACAAGACGTGGAATAAGCACCGATCCGCAATCGGAACTGCACCTCACCTGTGGAGCGAGCCAGGCCTTTCTAAGTGCTCTTCTTGCCGTGACGGACCAGGGCTCTAAAGCAGTGGTCATGGAGCCCTATTACTTCGACCATGTTTTTGCTCTGCAGTTCACCGGGCTTGAGCTGGTTTCCATTCCAATGATAGAGGGAACAGGATGGGAAATCCCCTGGGAAAAACTGGAAAAAAACCTTGAAGACGCCTCGGTGATGGTGCTGGTGAATCCCGGGAATCCCACAGGTTACGCAGCCTCTGAAGATGAGATAAAAAGGCTCGTTTCCCTGACGGGTAAATACGGATGCGCTCTGATAATCGACGAAACCTACGAGAGATTCAACTTCACCGGAAGCAGTTATCACCCATGGCAGGAGAGCAGGCAGGAACATGTGCTCACCATCGGCAGTTTTTCCAAAAGCTTCAGCCTTTCAGGATGGAGACTGGGTTACCTCTTCGGTTCCGCAGAGGTTCTGCACGAGTCCCTTAAGGTTCAGGATTCAGTTGTAATCTGTCCTCCAACCCCATCGCAGATACTCCTTGAAGAGTGTCTGAAAACCAGCGGATGGGTTGAAGAGCGTTCTTCAGAAGTATTCCACAGACTCGAGCTGTGCAGGGATGCCATGGGTTCGTCCGAAGGACTGGACTGGAGAAACGCGGAGGGTGGTTTCTTCACCCTGGCAGCCGTTCCCGAGGGGATGGACTGCTACAGGCTGGCGGAGCACCTGCTGGACAAATACGCGATAGCGTCCATACCCGGAGACGCATTCGGTGAAGCGGGTAAAGGGCACCTGAGACTAAGCTTCGGCTGTCTTTCAGATGAAGACCTCATGCCGGCAATGAATTCACTGGCATCCATTGATATTACAGGTGTTTCCCTCTGAGAAGATTCCTGTACAGGGTCTTCGCCTTTATGAAGAAGCCGTTGAACCTGCCATCCTTGAAATCATCAAAACTGTGATCGGGTGCATGGAAACATCCTGAACGGTAGCGAAGACACTTGTGGGCATATATGCCTTTTGAGAGGTAGATCTTGTCAGGGGCAGGTTTGCAGCTTGCAAGAACCAGTTTCCCATGATCCAGATAGCCCGGATCGATGTTAACCTTTCTTTGCCCTTCTCCGCCGAACTGTCCTTCGA
>CAZRCS010000099.1:0-6480 GCA_964598645.1 uncultured bacterium
AAAGGTTTTTCGGGTTATCAGGAACTTGTTTAACCTTTGCGAGCCCTCTGTGATCTTTGTGCGCTTTGTGGTTAAAATCCGTAATCTGTAATCCGATCAAACCGATCTACGACGATATAAACCACAAAGCTCACAAAGGACACAAAGCCCGTACAAAAGGTTTTTCGGGCTATCGGGAACTGTATTAACCTTTGCGAGTCCTCTGTGATCTTTGTGCGCTTTGTGGTTAAATCCGTAATCTGTTATCCGATCAAACAATGCATCCATCGAGAAAATCTGAGAGGAAAAATGTCATTTGTCATAGCCGCCATGCCTGCCTACAATGAGGAGAGGTCCATCGCCAAGATGGTTTTAGGCTGCAAGAAGTACGTCGACCAGGTGGTTGTGGTCGACGACGGCAGCTCTGACGCCACGGCGAGCATAGCCGAAGCTCTGGGGGCTTATGTGGTTCGGCATGAGAAGAACAGTGGCTATGGTGCAGCACTCCGTTCCTGCTTTGAGACGGCACGCAATCTGGGGGCGGAAAAGATGGTGATCATAGACTCGGACGGCCAGCATGATGCCGCTGAGATTCCAAAGCTCCTCGATCCACTCAACAATGGCTGCGATCTGGTTATAGGCTCCCGGTTCTGCGACGGCAATAGCAAAGACATTCCCGCCTATCGGAAGGTGGGGATGAAGGTCCTCGATGTGGCGACCAGTGTTGCAGGGGGCGTCAGCGTCACCGATAGCCAGAGCGGCTTTCGAGCTTATGGACAGAGGGCGATAGAGAGCATCTACATCAAGGATAGCGGCATGTCCGCCGGCTCGGAGGTACTCTTGCAGGCCAAGGACAATGATCTGTCCATCAAGGAGGTGCCGATTCACTGCCGGTACGATGTGGAGAGGGCCTCGACCATCAAAAACATGGAAACTACAGTAGAGGTCTGACTTATTTATGATATCGCTATGCAAACCGATAATAGGCGACCAGGAAGCAAATAACGTCCTGGAGGTTTTAAAATCTGGCATACTTGCAAGTGGCGAGTGGGTTAAGAGATTTGAAGAAGAATTTAGCAGGTACATTGGAACTAATTATGCGGTGGCCAATTCTAATGGCACGGTAGCCTTAGATATTGCGTTGAAAGCTCTCGATTTAAAAGAAGGCGACGAGGTAATAGTACCCGATTTTACATTCATCGCAACTGCAAACGCAGTCTTGTTTCAGGGAGGAAAGCCGGTTTTCGCAGATATAGATAAAGAGACCTTTAACTTTGATCCTGAAGATGTAACCAGAAAGATCACATCAAAAACCAAGGCTATAATTGGCGTTCATCTTTTTGGCCATCCATTTGATGGAAAAGCAATAAAGGAGATCTGCGAGGATCATAATCTATTCCTGATCGAGGATTGCGCTCAAGCACATGGTGCTGAGTACAAGGGGCAGAGAGTAGGCTCTCTTGGTGATCTGGGATGCTTTTCATTCTATGCGACAAAGAACATGACTACTGGTGAGGGCGGGATGGTCACGACTAGCGATGAGAACATTAAGCGAAGACTTGATTTGATTATCAATCATGGGCAGAGCCAAAAATATCTGCACACCTCTTTGGGATATAATTATAGAATGACAAATATTCAAGCTGCCATTGGAATTGCGCAGCTCGAGAAGCTGGACAGCTTCAATGAACAAAGGATCAAGAACGCAGAACGCTTAGACCGGAGTTTAAACGTGCCTGGACTTAAGACGCCCTACAGAGATGCTGCCGTAAAACACGTTTATCATCAGTATGCGATTCTGGTTGATGATGGCTTTCCTCTTTCAAGGGATAAGTTCCTTGATTACCTAAGCCAGAATGGAGTTGGCAGCGCAGTTCATTATCCATATCCCATTCATATGCAACCACTCTACAAATCGCTCGGATATGCGGATGATCAGTGTCCGATTGCTAGGGAGTGCTCGAAGAAGATTTTGAGTCTTCCTGTTTACCCGGGATTGGGAGATAATGACATAACTTATATTATTAATACTATTAATATAATTGGAGCCTGATTATGGATGTAGGGGTAGTTGGAACCGGAGCTATGGGCAGGAATCACGTCCGTATATATTCAGAGATGAGGGAGGCGGATTCAGTTTATATCTATGATGCGGACGAGAAGGCTGCCAAGGCTCTCTCTGAAAATTTCAATGTAATCGTCTGCAATTCTGTTCAATCGTTGTTCAATAGTGTAAGTGCAGTGAGCATATGCGCTCCCACCAGATATCACTATGCTCTGGCTAAAGAGGCCATTGAGAATGGAGTCAATTGCCTGATTGAAAAACCCATTGCCATGACCTCAAAAGAAGGAGAAGAGCTGCTCAAAAGTGTTGATGACAGCCTGGTAATAGGAGTAGGGCATATAGAGAGATTCAATCCGATCGTTAAAGAGATCAAAAACCTGATATCACATCCCAAATTCATCGAAATTAGGCGGCATAATCCCGGTTCCACTAGGATCAAAGATGCAAATGTGGTCATTGATCTTATGATCCACGACATAGATCTCATCTGGAACTGCTTTTTTGAGGGCTGCAAAAACTTCGAACTTTACTCTGCCGGCGACAGGGATGTTCATAAGAAAGTAGCCAGGTTCAACGGTTGCCTGGCTTCCATCTCTGCCAGCAGAATCGCTTGCAGGAAGATAAGAACCATCCACGTGGAAGAGGATGAGTTTACCATCGATGGGGACTTCATGGCTCAAGAGCTATACATTCACAGCAAACCTGAGCGGTACGGAGAGATAAACACCAGATATGCTCAGGAAAACATCATAGAGAAAGTTCTGATAAACAGAGTCGAGCCATTGAAAGAGGAGCTTAAGACCTTCCTAGATTGCGTGATGAAGTCAAAGAGTTTTCCGGTCACGCCCGAGCAGTCAGTCCTAAATTTGAGGATTGCTGAGAACAGCGGACTTACGATCTATTCCGAAAATTCTATTTTTATTGATGGCAAGTCTCAGATATCCGAAATGGACACCGGAACTTAGCTCATTTGTTATCGTTTTTGAATTATTTGCTGTTATATTTCTAAAAATCTAGGTGCAATGAACATGAAGGTTGCAGTCATTGGCTTGGGCAAAGCAAGCCTGATACAGGGGTTGGGCCTGTGGTCGATGAAGTCGGAGAATGCAGATGTGGTTTTCAACAGTTTTAATTTGAGAGGGAAGATCTTTGAGCTACAGAAATAGGACCATCGGAGTCGTTATACCAGCCTTTAATGAAGAGTTGCTAATAGAGGACACACTCCGGTCCATACCCCCCTATGTTGACCGGATTTTCGTAATAGACGACTGCTCCAATGACCGGACGGCTGCGATTGCGGGAGAATTCTCAAAGAATGATATCCGTTTTACCTGCATTAGTCACAAGGTGAATAAAGGAGTAGGTGCCGCAATAATCACAGGCTACAAGAGGATTGTACAGGAGAAGATAGATATTGCAGCGGTTATGGCCGGGGACAACCAAATGGACCCCAAGCATTTGCCAGAGTTGCTAGATCCCATAGTTGAGGGTAAAGCAGATTACACCAAAGGTAACCGGCTCATAAATGGAGAATTTAGAAAGGGAATGAGCGCCTGGAGATCTTTTGGAAACGTCATTCTCACCTTTCTCACCAAAATGGCATCAGGGTATTGGCAGCTGATGGATCCCCAAAACGGATATACGGCGATATCGCGGAATGCTTTAGAAAGAATAAATCTTGACACCATTTATCCTTGGTATGGTTATTGTAACGATCTGTTGGTTAAACTTAATGTATTTGGATTTAAGGTCAGAGATGTGGTTATGCCAGCAAAATATGGATTAGAAAAATCCAAAATAAGATATAAAAAATATATTTTTAAATTATCGTGGTTATTGCTCAAAGATTTTCTCTGGCGGTTGAAAACGAAATATATCTGGTTGAGCTTCCATCCGCTGGTACTGTTCTACTTATTTGGGATATTATTAACACCAATAGGCATTTTTGGAGCCTTATATTCTCTGTATTTTAAATTTATTCTTAACCAATCGCTTTTTGTAAGAGGTGTTTTATCCCTTTTGATCTTCATCATTGGCATGCAGTTCTTGTTTTTTGCCATGTTATTTGATATGCAGGCGGATAAAAATAACTCATCCTCCGTTGATTTAGGTTAGTGTGGTGATAAAAGATGTCAACCAACCAAAGAATATGTTCAAGATGTTTATCAGATTCTAGCATGCCTGGCTTGACTTTTGATGAAGCGGGTGTATGTAATTTCTGCAAAATTCATGATATGCTGGAAGCCAAATTTCCTTTGGGGGATTTAGGTCAAAAAAGATTAGATAAATTATTGAATGATATAAAGTCTAAAGGGAAAAATAAACAGCATGATTGCGTCGTTGGATTAAGTGGAGGTACAGATAGCACTTACTGTCTTTACATGGCTAAAAAGCTAGGACTTAGGCCATTGGCAGTTCATTTTGATAATCATTGGAATTCAGATATTGCAGAAGAAAACATAAAAAATGCCGTAAAGAGGCTAAATGTTGATCTGAGGAAAATTACCTGTGACTGGGATGAATTCAAGGACTTGCAGATTTCATTCCTAAAAGCCTCTATCCCTGATGCTGAAATGCCAACGGATATTGGAATTATTTCTGCACTTTACCGGGCTGCGGCCGAGGAAGGAATAAATTATATCTTAAATGGTCATTCCTTTAGAGCAGAAGGAGTGATGCCGCTTAAGTGGTCTTATGGCGACGGAAGATATATGAAAAGCGTTCAAAAGCTATTTGGAAATGCTGAATTAAAGAGCTTTCCAAACTTAACTATTTCTAGTTTGATATATTACACATTTCTCAAAGGAATTCGTGTAGTGCCACTTTTATCTTATATTGATTACAATAAAGAGGAATCAAAGAGGTTATTGGAGCAGGAATTGGATTGGAAATATTATGGAGGTCATCATTTTGAATCAACATACACTTATTTCATATCATATGTCCGCTGGAAAAAATTCGGAATCGATGCCAGAAAAGTAGAATATTCTGCCCTTGTTCGCTCGGGACAGGTAGAAAAGAGCCAGGCTTTAGAGAAGATTAAAGAGCCATTTCCCGAAAATCAGGAAATCATAGATTATTGCATAGAACGAATAGGATTTACCAGAGAGGATTTCCATGAAATAATGTCTTCGGAAATCAAATCGTTCTTGGATTATCCCACTTATTATTCAACTATAAAAGCGTGCAAAATTCCTATCAAGATATGTTGTGAAATAGGACTTTTGCCTAATATATTTTATGAAAAGTATCTGAGACAGACATAGGAAGGCAATATGAAGATACTAGTTGATATAAATCATCCTGCGCATGTTCATTATTTTAAAAATTTTATTTGGGAAATGAAAAAAAAAGGACATAGCATCCTTATCACTGCTAGCGAAAAAGATGTGACATATGCTCTGTTGGATCTTTATGGTTTTAATTATATACCAATGGGAAGTTATGGAAATAGCTTAATTGAAAAATTAATTAATATTCCTATAATGGATTTGAAGCTATTTAAAACAGCAAAGTCCTTCGATCCAGACATATTTTTAGGATTTGGATCTATCCGTTGTGCTCATGCTTCGACGTTGATGAAAAAACCATGCATTAATCTGGATGATACGGAGCACTCGATCCAAGAGCATCTTTTGTACGTTCCTTTTTCAGATGCCGTTTTAACGCCCTCTTGCTTTAAAAGAGACTTAGGGAAAAAACAAATTCGATACAATGGTTATACCGAGCTTTCATATCTGCATCCAAATCGTTATACGCCTAATCCAGAAGTGCTTGATGGAATTGGACTATGCAAAGATGATCAATTTATAGTCCTGAGGTTTGTATCATGGGCTGCAAGTCACGATTTAGGGCAGCACGGAATCGGCAACAAGATGAAATTTATACGCGAATTGGAAAGTTACGGGCAGGTACTTATCTCATCGGAAGGGAGGCTAGAAAGAGATTTAGAGAGGTACAAAATAAATATCTCCCCTGAGAAACTTCATGATCTGATGTATTATGCTTCACTCTACATCGGTGAAGGTGCGACGATGGCGACAGAAGCTGCACTTCTTGGGACCCCTTCCATTTATATTTCATCCTTGGCTAGAACAATGGGCAATTTCAATGAGCTAGAAAAGGATTATGAGTTACTATACAGTTATAAAGAAACTACAGAAGCCTTGTTCAAGGTGTTTGAACTAATGAGAGAGCCAGGTGTAAAAGCAAAATGGCAAAGCAAACGAAAAAAATTATTAGAAGATAAGATAGATGTAACTGCTTTCATTATATGGATGGTAGAAAACTATCCTGAAAGCTGTATAGGTAAGAGCTCCAATTATAAGGACAAATTCAAATGAGCTTGCCTTGCGCTTAGGGCTTGACGCTAAATAACATCTTCAATTTCTCGCTATTTTGATGTAGTTAGACGTGGTTCTATTGAATAGTTCCAC
>CAZRCS010000100.1:0-6479 GCA_964598645.1 uncultured bacterium
CCGAAACTTGCATTAAGGCTCAGGCCGGGAACTATGATACCCAGGCAGTTCGGCCCGAGAACCCGCATGCCCTCGTATCTGGAAATGGTTTCCCTTATCTGCTCTTCAAGGGCCAGACCCTCTTCTCCGGTTTCCTTGAAACCGGCGGACATGATGATTATGCCCTGAATTCCCGCTTTTCCGCAATCTTCAACAATTGAGGGAACCTGATCGGAAGGGGTGCAGATAATGGCCATATCGGGTTTTTTGGGAAGGCTTTGCAGGTCGGGGTAACAGGGAACCCCAAGTATTGCCTCAGCGGTGGAACTTACAGGGTAAACCACACCCCTGAAACCTCCGCCTACAAGGTTTCCAAGTACTTTGCCCCCTACACTGTTGGGATTGATGGTAACCCCTATCAGGGCTATCCGCGTCGGGTTAAGCAGTTTTTCAAGTTTGTGTACGTTCATGAGACTCCTCGATAATATGTATAGCTCCACCATGTGGAGTTGTCGGTAATAACAGTCTCAATATATGAAAAAGGGGCATGACCGAAGTCACGCCCCCCGTGGCAAATCGGAACGATCAGCCCTTTATCTCGATCTTTCTGTGAAGGGCTTTTTCCTCTTTGGGAATTGTGATGGTAAGAATGCCGTCCTTGAAGGATGCATCTGCCTCGTCTGCCTTCATGTCACCTGGAAGGCTGAAACTGCGCAGGAAAGAACCGTATCGGACTTCCCTTCTGTGCCAGGTATCACCCTTCTGCTCTTCCTCCATCTTCTTTTCGCCCCTGATGGAAAGAACACCATTGGCAACCTCTATCTCGATGTCATCCCTGGGAATTCCGGGAAGTTCCACCTTGAAACTGATGGAATCTCCCTTCTCACAGATGTCCACCGCTGGTGCCCACTTCAATCCGTTCTCGCCCTCCTCGGGCCAGAGACCGTCAACTAACTTATTGAATGTTCTGGCCATATCGTAGGGCATCAGATCCGCTTTTTTCCTGTAGATCATTTTTTGCTCCTTTCTCCCTTTCGGGTTCTTTTTAGTCTCGCACAAAACATATATGCAAGTAACATGCCAAAACACGGGAAATCTCCCATATCTACTTATACATCATACAGTTAAGGAATGATCAGACCGCAGCGGGACAACTGCCGAAAATAAAAATGCGTCAGAATGGCTCACCCATTCTGACGCATCTTGAAAGAGGGTAAGCTAGGAACCTACCACGCTGATGTCATCAAGGAGAATGGCAGGATTCTCATATGCGCTTCCGGTGTAATGCGGACAGTTCTCAACCGCCATGGCCTTCGAAAGCATGTCGTATACATTGCCTGCCATCATACCGTCTTTCACCCTGCCTGTTACCTTTCCGTTCTCAACGAAAAGACCGGGACTCAGCCCAATTGAGAGATCTCCATTGAGGATGTTACCGGAATGAGCTCCCAGGGCACCGAAAACGATTATTCCCCTGTCCATCATCGCAAGCATTTCCTCGAATGAGGACTCTCCGGTGCTGAAATTCGCATAGGATAGACTTGGAGATGGGGTCATGGAGACCTTCTCTCCGCCCCACATGCCCCCCCGGAAACCTGTTCCGGTGGGCTCTTCGCCAAGTTTCGAGGCATAATCCAGGTTGTTGTAAATGTTGGTGAAAACTCCATTTTCGAACACCGGCAGTCTGAAGGTCATGACCCCTTCGTCATCGAAGAGCCTGGTACCGCCGTTGCCGGTGGTGGGATCACTTACAAGGGAGATAAGAGGAGAGAAGACCCTTTTGCCCTTTTTCTCAAGAAGTGGCGAAACCTTCTCATGGAATGCCTTGCCGCTCGATGCAGAACTCAACCGCCAGGTCAGGGCATACATCACCTCGGGGGTGAGCATCACCTTCATCCTGCCCTCGCCGATCTCCACTTCAGGAAGTGAATCGTTGAAGAATTTAACCGTTCTCGCGGTGTCAGGTATGTGGATCACGGCACCTGATCTCCCCTGGAAAACGTTCCTGAGACCGGTTGCCGTTCCCGGATAAATCACGTTTCCCATACAGTAGACATCCGACTCCTTCTGCAGAAGATCGGCTCCGGATGTGTTCTTTATCCTTATCTCAGAAACCGAGGTTCCCGAGTGGAGATTGAGGATGCCGTCCCTGACCTTGCGGTAAAGGGGTTCAAGACCGGATATCTGATCGCTCAGGTAGTCATAACCCTTGTCCTCAACTGCCTGGTCGTAATCTGCCAGGTGTTCAACCCTTTCCGAGTACGGAAAGTCGTAGTCGGCATCCACACCTGCTTCAAGCGACGCCAGGGCATTGTTCAGCAGCTCCTCGCGATCGATGAGGTTCTTTGTATAGGCCATGCCGGTTTTGCCGTCTTTGAGTATCCTCAGTGAAACTCCCGACTGAATGGATGCTGAAACATCACTCACTGCTCCGTTCACTTTGCTCATGCTCAGGTCTCTGTTCCGAACGGAAAAAACTTCCGCCCTGCAGCCCCGGTTCTTAGCCATTTCAAGGAGCTTTTCCATTATGCACCTCCTATGACCATGGAACGGATAAGCACGCTGGGCCCTCCGTAGCCGCTCTTGATATTCAGCTGACCTTTTCCGCATCCACCCCGTTCGCTGAACTTCATGTCGTTGTCCATGGCTTCGATGTTCTTCATGGTGGTAAACATGTTGCCCATGATGTTTATGTCGCGGATCATGCCTCTTATCTCTCCGTCTTTCACTTCATACCCGTACTGGGCGCCGAAGGTGAAGTTTTCCCCCGACGTCTGGCCTCCCTTGCCGTCGCAGATGTAAAGGCCGTCGCCAAGCTCCTTGAGAAGCCATTCGAAGGAATTCTTCCCCTTCTGCATGTAGATGGTTCCCATTCTGACGATGGGTTCGAAACGGTGGTCTTCGGCTACCGCATGACCGGTAACCGGCTCGGAAAATTCCGCGGCGGTCCTTCTTGAATGAAGCCTGGCCTTCAGCACACCGTTCTCCATAAGGGTAACGGCCCTGACAGGGGTTCCCTCGTCGTCGTACTTGTAGAAACCCACCTGGTGGGGAATGGTGGTATCGGCGATAATGTTCACCACATCACTGCCTATCTTCTCGCCAAGGGCCATTTTCGTTCTAAGGGGCGGGTTGTCCTCTATGATGTCCGCTTCGCTGAAGTGACCGAAGGCCTCGTGAATGAACACCCCGGTGAGTCCGGGATTGATTATCACATCGTAGGTTCCTGCCTTGACAGGTTTTGCATCAAGAAGTTCCTCGCACAATTGGGCTCTCTTGATGAACACGTCATCCCTGTTAAGAAGAGATTTAAAGCCGTTTGCACCGCCAATGGCAACCCGGATGTTCTGTGTATGAACGCCCTTCCTTGCTACGGCTTCTCCGGCTATGCTCACCGTGCAGACCCTCTCTCTTATGGCAGCACCTTCTGAAGAAACGAAGAACTTCTCCCTATCCACTTCCGTATAGGCAAGATTGGTATTCACAATTTCCGGAAAGGAGAACATCAGGTTGTTGTACTTGTTAAGCAGAACGAGTTTCTCCTTCAGTGGAAGCGAGGCGGGGTCAACGTCCAGCTCTGGTTCCACCCAGTCCTGAACAGGCTCCACCGGAGCAAGTGATATTTTCTTCCCCTGGCCAGCCATGGCCGTGGCTCCCTGAACCGCCAGCTTCACAGCCTCGGGTACGTCCTCCTCACTGGTTACGGTAACCGATGAAAATCCACCGCTCTTCAGCGCTCTTATCACGTACCCGTCGGTGGAATTGCTTCCGGCCTTCTTCAGATCCGGTCCGGCAACAGCCGCGGAGGTTTCCTTCTTCACCTCGTAGCGGATGTCTATGTAATCGGCATCTGAACCGGAGATCATTTTCTTCAGCTTCTCAAGCATATTTTCTCCCAACTGTTTGCCTAGGGTGCTTTTCGTAATATGCAGATATACTACAAAATGGAAACTTTCCGCAAAGGAATCCGGAAGCCTGCCAAAATGGATGGTAAACAGGCCCCAGCGGATTCATCCTTCACTATTCTTCGGGCAATTCCGCAAGAAAAACCGACGTAATCGGTTTTACGGCATTTCGATCAGGGATGTCACATGTCGTAATGCGGGTGACCTCAGAGAATCTCCAGGTTCCTTTCAAGGGCAAAGCCTGAAAGGAGGTCTTCCATGGCCTTAACGATGTGCTCCCGGGTAAGCCCTGGGATAAGATCGTTGCCCAGCACTTCCTTCAGCAGAGCTGTGTTCTGCATTCTGGGATCTGGAAGATCGGTTCTGAAAACTCTGTATACATCGATTGACCGCTTCGAGCACACATCTTCGATCAATTTCACGGTGACTTCGGGAGAGTCTCCGCACCTGACGTCATAGGGCTGCCACACTGCGTCGTAATAAGCAAGGGTTCCTCCGCGGGCAAGAAAGGCGTTGGTTCCCCTGAGGGCTTCGTGCCGCTCCAGGGCAAGCACCAGGTCGGCTTCTCCAGGAGTGATCAATGGAGAGAATGCTTCTGCTCCGGTCCTTATCTGGGAGACCACCACTCCGCCCCTCTGGGCAAGCCCGTGGGTATCTACCCCCTTTACGGCTTTACCGGAAAGGTCAAGGGCTCTGAGAAGGACTTCACTGAGAAGGCCTATACCCTGGCCCCCTACCCCTGTCATGTAGATATTCATTTGGAGTCCTCCTTTTCCGGAGCAATTGCCCTTGAAGGACAGGTCTGAATGCAGGACCCGTCTCCGATACACAGATCTTCATTCACGGAAACACTGCCGTTTTCCCACATGAAGGACGGGCAGGCGAAAGTGTCTATGCATTCCCTGGCAAGTGTGCATTTTTCAAGGTCGACTTCCACATGTCTTTGTACAAAACCGGGCTTCTTCCTCTGCTCCCGGGTAAACTTCAGCATGCAGGGATGCTTTGCTATCACCACGCTGAATCCAGGGGAATCCAGTGCTTTCTTCACCGCCTCCACAAGAGCCTTCTGGCTGTATGTGTCCACCTCCGCAACGTTCTTCACCCCCAGTCCCTCAAGAACCTGACGGACAGGTATCTTCTCTGAAGGGCCATTGAAGTTCTTTCCTGAAGCAGGATGATCCTGGTGCCCGGTCATTGCGGTTGTCCCGTTTTCCATGATTATCAGGGTGAGCCTGTGCTGGTTGAAAAGGGCGTTAACGATCCCCGGTATTCCTGCATGGAAAAAGGTGGAATCCCCCAGAAAGGCCACCACCCTCCTTTTGCTGTTGAACAGGGAAAGACCCTGGCCTATGCCCGTGGAAGCTCCCATTGACATGAGAAGCCTGCCCATTCTGTAGGGAGGCAGGTACCCAAGTGTATGACAGCCAATGTCAGCAACTGTAATGTCATTTTCACCCAGGGCCTGACTTACAGCATGAAAAGCGCTTCGGTGGCCGCACCCGGGACACATCTGGGGGAACCTTACCGGTGCAGGAACATCTGTCACTATTTTCACCGGCGGGTTCACCATGTCAGCCCAGATACTGTGGAGGATCTCTCGAACTCGCCCGGGGGTGTACTCTCCAATCCAGCTCTCGACGTCAGTCTTTCCCACTATTCTGGTATCGGCACCGCTATCGTAGGCAATGCTTTTCACCGCCTGCTCCATAAAATCATCCAGCTCCTCCAGGACCAGCACCTCTTCGTGGGACCTCAGGAATTCAGTAACGGCTTTCTTGTCAAGGGGATACACCATAGCAAGTTTAAGGATATCCGGTTTTATCTCTGACCGTGACAAGACATCCATGGCGGAGGCGAAGGGCAGACCTGCGGTTATTATCCCTCTTTTGCGGTTGTGGTTGTCGACCATCAGGTTAAGCGTTGATTTTTCTATTTTGTCAAGCCGTTCAATTGCCCGTCTTTTCATCTGAGCAACCCTGGGCCCGATGGGGATGTACTCTCCATGGTCCCCCTGAAAAACGGAACCATCCTCAGGAAGAGAGCCGTCCCAGCCTGCAAAGGCTACCTTTTCCTTGCAGTGGCACACATGTGTGGTCAGCCTTAGTATCACCGCCATCCTGTGGCGCCTGGCAAGGGAAGCCGCTTCAAGGAAGAAAGAGTAGACCTCAGAAGGTGATCCCGGCTCGAGGACCGGGGTATAGGACAGCCTTGCAATGTGCCTGTTGTCCTGCTCGTTCTGGGAAGAGTGTGCCCCCGGGTCGTCTCCTATGATCACCACCATTCCCCCTGGAATGTCCATGTGGTTCAGCTGAACGAAGGTGTCTGAAGCAACGTTCAGCCCCACGCTCTTGAAGAATACTGCTGATGGTTTTCCATTCACCGCAGCACCGTAGGCTACCTCAACCGCCACTTTCTCATTTACGCAGAACTCGAAATGGAAGGGACGTCTCTCAGGATGGATCAGGGATATGGCAGCAGCGATCTCGGGAGTGGGTGAACCGGGATAGGATGTAACAACACTGATGCCAGCTTCCACCATTCCCCTTACTATTGCCGTGTTCCCCATGACCATTTCCTCGAATGGCTCTTTCTGCA
>CAZRCS010000101.1:0-6451 GCA_964598645.1 uncultured bacterium
GCAAGCCTTCTGAACTTCTCCATGAGCTCGTCATAATCCTTCAGGGAAACAGGAACGCCCTGATCTTCCGAAGGAGGCTCTTCTACTGGAACGTCCTGTACAATTGCAGGTTCCTCAGGCAGTTGCTCCTCATGATCCGGGCGGCGGGGTGTTCCTCCCCGCCGTTCCTTTTTGCTCTCAGATCTTCTGGGATCGCTCATCAGTCATCCACCACTTCAAAGTCCGCATCCACGGTGTCATCACCCGGGGCATCACCAGTGGAATTCTCTGCTCCCTGCTGCTGTGCTCCTGCCTGCTCACCGTGCTGCTGATAAAATCTGGCTCCCACTTCCTGCCATGTCTTCTCAAGTTCCTCAACCCTTGAGGATAACACGGAGTCGTCGTCTCCCTCAAGTGCCTTCCTGGTTTCGGAGAGCGCATCTTCCAGTTTCGCTTTGTCAGCAGTGTCCAGTTTGTCGCCCATTTCCTCTATCTGCTTTTCAACCTGATAGGCCAGATTCTCACCCTTGTTTCTGGTCTCCACCGAGGCCCTGCGCTTCTCATCCTCTGATGCGTGGACTTCAGCGTCCTTTACCATTTTTTCGATGTCCTGTTCTGACAGACCGCTGGATGATTCGATCCTGATTTTCTGCTCTTTGCCTGTGGCCTTGTCCTTCGCGGAAACATGAACGATACCGTTGGCGTCTATGTCGAATTCCACCTCGATCTGAGGAAGTCCCCTGGGAGCAGGCGGTATGCCCTCGAGGGTAAAGCGGCCAAGGGTTCTGTTACCAGCTGCCATTTTTCGCTCACCCTGAAGTACATGAATTTCAACGCTGGTCTGGTTGTCGGCAGCGGTGCTGAAAATCTGGCTCTTCTTGGTCGGAACAGTGGTGTTACGCTCGATTATCGGTGTAAACACTGCTCCAAGAGTCTCGATACCCAGAGTAAGAGGAGTAACATCGAGGAGAAGAACGTCCTTAATATCACCACTGAGTACCCCGGCCTGTATCGCGGCTCCAATTGCCACCACTTCATCGGGATTGACTCCCTTATGAGGTTCCTTTTTGAATATCTCGGTAACCTTCTTCTGCACCAGGGGCATTCTGGTCATTCCGCCAACCAGTATCACTTCACTGATGTCTTCCGGCTTAACCCTGGCATCCTTCAGTGCATTGAGGCACGGCTGAACGGTTTTCTCAACAAGATCTGCTGCAAGCTGTTCGTACTTCGCCCTGGAAAGATTCATGTTCAGGTGCTTGGGACCTGAGGCGTCTGCGGTGACGAAGGGCAGGCTTATGTCTGTGCTCATGGTCGTGGACAGCTCGCACTTCGCTTTTTCAGCAGCTTCCTTGAGCCTTTGCACAGCCATCTGATCCTGTGAAAGATCGATTCCCTGCTGCTTCTTGAATTCTGTTACCATCCAGTCGATTATTACCTGGTCGAAATCATCTCCGCCAAGATGGGTATCTCCATTTGTGGATTTGACCTCGAAAACCCCGTCACCTATTTCCAGAACTGATATGTCGAAGGTACCTCCGCCAAGATCGTATACGGCGATGGTGGCGTTGCCTTTCTCCTTGTCAATGCCGTAGGCAAGGGAAGCAGCAGTGGGTTCGTTAACTATGCGCAGAACTTCAAGCCCGGCTATTCTTCCGGCATCCTTGGTGGCCTGTCTCTGACTATCGTTGAAATAGGCAGGCACTGTGATCACCGCCTGGGTAACCTTTTCTCCAAGGTAATCTTCTGCTGTCTTCTTCATTTTCTGAAGTATCATGGCACTTATCTCAGGCGGTGAATACTTCTTTCCTGAAACCTCCACCCAGGCATCGCCGTTTTTCCCCTCGATAACTTTGAAGGGAACCCTTCCGGCCTCCTTCTTCGCCTCGGAGTAGTGCATGCCCATGAAACGCTTGATGGAAAATATCGTCTTACCAGGATTAGCCACCGCCTGCCTTCGGGCAACAACACCGATGTGTCTTTCTCCACTGTCATTGAAAGCGACCACCGAAGGTGTTGTTCTTGTTCCCTCTGCGTTGGGAATAACAACCGGCTCGCCGCCTTCCATGACGGCCACACAGGAATTAGTCGTTCCCAGGTCTATTCCTATTACTTTTCCCATTTTCAACCTCCATATTCCTTTTCATCTATTTTTATGAGTATAAATCTCTTATACATCTTTCAGCCTACTTGGCACCACTTCTAAAGCAAATGTCTTGCCAGTTGAGCCAATAAGCCTATTTGCATGCATCGCATTTGATTACGAAGAGCCGACTCCACGATCCACTGTGAGCATACTTCCAGGGGTGCTATTGTGGCACACATGTGCATGGGAAATTGCAGTTTGTGTATATTAGAAGCTCCTTTCACACCGGGAGCAGAATGTCCGCAGGGAAAATTACAGTAAGAGGGGCCAGGGAACACAACCTGAAGGGCGTCTCAGTGGAGATGCCCAAGTATTCCCTGATAGTCTGTTCAGGGGTATCCGGATCAGGAAAGAGTTCCTTCGCTTTCGATACATTGTATGCCGAGGGTCAAAGGCGTTACATCGAGTCACTGTCATCCTACGCACGTCAGTTTCTGGGGCAGATGGAGAAACCTGATTTCGACTCTATTGACGGTCTCTCCCCGGCAATATCCATCGAGCAGAAAACCGTAAGCCACAACCCCAGATCCACAGTGGGAACGGTAACAGAGATCGCCGATTACCTCAGAGTCCTCTGGGCGAGGGCAGGTGAACCTCACTGCCCTTCATGCGGCAGGCTTGTCACCACACAGACAACTCAGCAAATGACGGATTCCGTACTGAATATGCCTTCGGGGAAAAGGATTTACATCACCGCTCCCATTCTTACCAACCGCAAGGGATCCCACGATGATCTCATTGCAGACATCAGAGAAAAGGGATTCGTAAGGATCATACTCAATGATGAACTCATGGAAATCGATCAGCTGAAAGCGCTGGACAAAAAGAAGAGAAACTCTCTCTCCGTTGTGGTGGACAGACTCGTTACCGGATCTGAGATCGAAAGCAGGCTTAATGACTCCATAGAAACGGCCTCAAAGCTGGGAAAGGGCGTCATAGCCATAATCGATGCTGACACAGGTGACACTTCCCTGATGAGTGAACACAACGCATGCGTTCACTGCGAGATAAGTCTTCCTGAACTTTCACCGCAGCTTTTCAGTTTCAACAACCCCATCGGCATGTGCCCGGCATGTTCAGGACTGGGGTACATGTTGAAAGTAGATCCGGATCTCATCATACCCAGGCCGGCTATGTCTATAAAGGCAGGTGCAATAGTTCCCTGGGGGATTCCACAGGGCTGGGTTGCAGCTTCGCTGAGAACCCTGAGCGCCGAGATGGATTTCAACCTCAACACCCCCTGGATGAGACTCCCGGAAGAAGTGAAAAACACCATTCTTTACGGTTCCGGAGAGCATGAATACAAGATCAAGTGGAAAACGTCCAATTCCTCAGGTGCCTGGAATGGCCCCTTCGAAGGCGTTTTGAACAGGATAGAGAGACTCTACCACCAGACCGGCAGCGACGACATGAGGAAGTACTACGAGAAGTTCTTCAGAAAGTACAGCTGTGATAAATGCGGTGGCTCGAGGGTAAGGGAGGAAGCCCGGGCAGTACTCATAGGAGGAAGAGGAATACAGGAGATCTCAGACATGACCGTGGGAGATGCCCTGAAATTCTTCTCGGAGGTAAATCTCACCGATTACCAGAAGAGCATTGCTGAAAGACTTCTCAGGGAGATAGTCGCAAGACTGGATTTCCTGAAGGACGTGGGGCTTCACTATCTGACCCTTAACCGTTCAGCTCCTTCACTTTCAGGCGGCGAAGCCCAGAGAATAAGGCTGGCAAGCCAGATAGGAAGCGGTCTCACCGGTGTTCTTTACGTTCTTGACGAACCCACTGTGGGTCTTCACCCCAGGGACAACGCAAGACTTTTAAAAACCCTGGAACACCTGAGGGACATAGGCAATACAGTGATTGTCGTGGAACATGACACCGATACGCTTCTGGCAGCTGATCATATCGTGGACTTCGGCCCCGGCGCCGGCTCCCATGGTGGCCAGCTGATCGCCCAGGGTACTCCTGCTGAGATAATGGAGCATCCGGATTCGGTTACAGGAGCATATCTTTCAGGAAAAAAATCTATTGTAAGACTGGGAGAACCCAGAACAAAAAAGACCCATCATCTCAAACTCATGGGAGCTTCGCTCCACAATCTTAAGTCCGTTGACCTTGAAATTCCCCTTGGTCGTCTGGTTGCGGTCTCAGGAGTGTCAGGATCAGGCAAGAGTTCCCTTATAAGCCAGACTCTGTATCCGGCCATATCCAGGCTCATAGGTGGATCATCGAAGATGAAGCCGGGCCGTTACAGTGATATCCAGGGCCTTCAGTATGTGGACAAGATCATAAACATTTCCCAGGATCCCATTGGCAGAACCCCCAGGTCCAACCCGGCCACATATACCAAGGTCTTCGACAGTATAAGGAACCTTTTTGCCGAGCTTCCTGAATCAAGAATAAGGGGATACAAACCCGGAAGATTCAGCTTCAATGTAAAGGGCGGAAGATGTGAAGACTGCAGTGGTGCAGGGGTAAAGCGTATAGAAATGCACTTCCTCCCGGATGTTTTCATCGAGTGTGAAACATGCCAGGGCCAGCGATTCAACCGTGAGACCCTTAAAATTAAATTCAGGGAACACAACATCTCTGAAGTTCTGGATCTCACCATAGAAAACGCAATGGAACTCTTTGAAAGGATCCCATCGGTCTATTCTGTCCTCAAGGTAATAGATGAGGTGGGACTGGGTTACATACAGCTTGGCCAACCTGCTCCAACCCTGTCCGGAGGTGAAGCCCAGAGGGTTAAACTGGCTAAAGAGCTTTCAAGACCCTCAACCTCCCATACCCTCTACATACTCGATGAGCCCACTACAGGCCTTCACCCCCACGACGTGAACAAACTGCTGAAGGTTCTGGATAAGCTGGTAAAAGCCGGCAATACCGTGGTAGTGATAGAGCACAACGTCGATGTCATCGCCAACGCAGACTGGGTAGTCGACCTGGGGCCGGACGGTGGTGATGGCGGCGGCGAAATCATCGCAACAGGCACACCGGAACAGATCATGAAGACGGCAAACTCCTTCACGGGTCAGCACCTTAAGGCCATCCGTAAGTTTGTCAAATAACGTTCACAATTGCTAGGTCTGCAACGATTTAAGCATGGGCTTGTTCATTGGGGATTTAAAAGCTGCAGCAGCCGCCTGTCTTGACCTTCCGAGAAATCTTCCAGCATCGGAAAAACTGAAGCCGCAGAAGAGAACAAGGTAATGTATCAGGAGTTTTCTGGCCTGAACTGTTTCATTCCTTCGGGATGCTCCCCGCAAAGCCGTTTCAGACACCGAACAAAGCCCGCAGACTTTTTCAAGTGCTTTCAAAGCTTCGCTGTGCTGAAGCAGGCGGCTCCTTATGGGCTGCAGTCGTCTATCAGTTTCCCCACTAATAACATCCATCACGAATTCACGGTCACCCTTTATGAAAATCCTGTGGTCAGTTGTATCGCGGGGAATAACACCGGAAGCAGGCAGTATTCCCCGTGCGTCAATCACCATTTCAGAAGGTACAGGTTCGTCATGCTTAACCAGCCCTTCCATTTCCTTCTTCAAACGGAGAACTGCCTCCCTGTAGGAATGTCTATGCACATCCCTGGAAGGATTTTCCCACGGATAACTCTTTCCAATGCCCTTGGAATGACAATGGCCGCTGAACTGGTAATTATCAAGGTCTTCCTCAGATCTCACATAACCCGATCTGAGAGGGTTCATGTTAATGTATGCCATGAGGGTAAAAAAATACTTTTCCTTATCCACAAGTATTGATCTGTACCTGCCCTGGAAAACCCTTCCCTGTCTTTTCTCCATGTGGTTATACCCCATGGCCCATTTAGTAAGAAGTCGCTGCATAACAGCCGAAAGCGGAACCTCTCCCGTTTCAGTAAGCAAGTGAAAGTGATTATTCATTATTGCCCAGGCGTGGATCCTCAGACCAGCCTTGGGGAGGTAGTTCCCCATCATTCCCATGAAATCAAGTTTGTGCCGGGCAGTTTTGAAAATCTCCATGCCGTTCACACCTCTGGACATTACATGATGTAACGCCCCTGGCCAGTCGAATCTTCTTCCGTAAGACACTGTTCCTCCCCTTGAGCATGAATTCCTCTATGGAGAGTTACCGACAAAATCAGTTATTTGTCAAACTTACGGAGGGCCTCAGTGTAAGGTCCTTTGCCAGGTGATCAGGTGCGGGGATCAGTGTGATGTCTTCGTTCAAGATCGAGCTGGCGTATGCCGCCCTGGACTCAGAGTAGGGAGCAGAAGCCAGGACAAGACCGAAAACAGCTGAATTAAGAGCTCTTTCCAGATATCGTGCAAGAAGATTTATATCGGTGTGGTT
>CAZRCS010000102.1:0-6270 GCA_964598645.1 uncultured bacterium
GATCTCTCTGTGCCAATCCTCATTCCATCAGGAGCGGACAGCGTTATAGCAATGTGGAGAAGATCCACCGGCACCTATCCCATGACGGTTACCCATCTCTATACTGACATGTTCGACGTTAGCGGCAACGGGATCTGGGGAGACAGCCCGGTGCTCATATATGACAGCGGAGCCATTACCCCATGGAACAACCCTGAAATGATATCCGATGGTCTGGGTGGAGCGGTATGCTCCTGGTACGACGCTCCATCACTTTCCGAATTCAACGTATGGGTACAGCATCTGGACAGCGCAGGAAACATGCTCTACCCCATGAACGGCGCACAGGCATCCACTAATTCATCCGACAGACTGCACATGAACCCCTCTGCCGGAATTGATCCCGCAACCGGTGAAACCTGGGCATTCTGGGTGGAAACCAACGGCAATCAGGATCAGTGGGGTCTCTATGGACAAATGTTCAACTCATCCGGCGCCAGACAGTGGACCGACAGCGGACTTGAGCTTATTCCACTGGGAAACCAGCAAATAGGGTTCGTGCAGACCTCAGTTGACGAATACGGGATCTTCGTCAGTTTCTTCATCAATTCGTCTGCCACCTCGTTCAAAGTGTTAAGACTCAGCTTCGACGGCACCGTTATCTGGGGGCCGGTTACAATTTCCGCGGGAAGTCTGGGCGGAAAGGATGATCCGGTGAGCTGTGCAGGTTACGATGGCAGCCTGGTCTTCTCGTGGACGGATAACCGAATTGACGCAGGGATTTACGCCCAGAATCTCAAGCAGGACGGTTCTATGGGCCAGTTCATGGGAACTGGCGGTGATTCACCCTCCAGCGGGCTTTTACTTTCCGTCTCCCCCAACCCTTCCTGCGGAAATGCGGAAGTTTTCATTGATTCTGATGAAACATCTACCTCTGCATTCCTTGCAGTCTACGATGTATCAGGAAGGCTCGTGGATACGCTTCTTTCAGGTGAACTTAACAGTGGTCAGAGCGCATTTTCATGGCAGCCTGAAGGTCCCGCTGCAGGCGTTTACCTTGTTCGCCTGCGAACGGAAGGAGAGGATATCATATGCCGACTGGTAATGCTTCCATAAACAGGGCTGCACCTCTGGTCTTTTCACTGCTTCTGGCAACCGGATGCGGAACCGACGATGCAACAGGTCCATCGGGGGAAAACAGTGAGTACCGGCAGGAAATGCGCAGCTTCGTCATGAACCTGTCTTCATGGGCTAAGACCGAGCAGTCAGGATTCATCATAATTCCGCAGAACGGCCAGGAACTGGCAACCGACGACGGAGACCCGGAGGGAAACCCCCAGACAGCCTATCTTGCTTCCATGGATGCAACCGGCAGAGAGGACCTTTTCTATGGCTACACCTCCGACAATGTCCCCACTCCAGCTTCTGAGTCTGAATACCTGAGGGATCTTTGCCTTATCTGTGAAGATAATGGTGTTCAGGTACTTACTACGGATTACTGTTGGACACAGGATTATGTTGACGACTCCTACCGGACAAACGAACAATACGGCTTCATATCCTTCGCAGCTGATCAGCGGGATCTTAACTCCATACCGGATTACCCTTCTGATCCATGGAATGTAAACACAGATGCGGTTACGGACATCGACCAGGCTGCCAACTTTCTGTACCTGATAAACGGAGACGGCTACGGAACAAAGCAGGAATTCATCGATGCTGTTTCAGGAACCTCCTACGACGTGGTCATAATGGACCTGTTCTTTAACGAAGAACAGTTTACCCAGGCTGATCTAAATCAGCTCCGGGGAAAAAGCGGAGGTGGCGAAAGGCTTCTCATCTGCTACATGAGCATAGGTGAAGCCGAGGATTACAGGTATTACTGGGATCCTGCCTGGAATACCCAGAAACCATCATGGCTGGGAGATGAAAATCCCAACTGGCCCGGTAACTACAAGGTGGAATACTGGGATCCTGAGTGGCAGGCCATCATTTTCGGCAACGGTGACTCCTATCTCAACAGGATAATCGAAGCAGGCTTCGATGGAGCATATCTCGACATCATTGATGCCTTCGAGTATTTCGAGAACCTGTAATACCACAAGAAGGTTGACACAGCCGGTTTGTGCTGTAAGTTGATGGAATGAATAACGAACTGGTAGAGCTCAGGCACAGTCTGCACCGGGAACCGGAACTGTCCGGAAAAGAAAATCGCACCGCGGAAGTTATCAGGGACTATCTTCAGCATAAGAAACCTGACCGACTGCTCTGCGGCATCGGCGGAAATGGCATACTTGCAGTTTTTGAAGGAACTGAACCTGGAGCTGAGATCCTGCTCAGATGCGACATGGATGCCGTCCCCGTAAATGAACAGCTTGATATCTCCTACATCTCAACAAGGCCCGGTGTCGCCCACAAATGCGGTCATGACGGTCACATGGCAATAATGGCAGGGGTAGCCTCAAGGCTCAGTGAAACTTCTCCGGTAAAGGGCCGTGTTCTGCTTCTATTCCAGCCCGGGGAAGAAACCGGAAGCGGTGCAAGGATGGTTCTGGAAGATGAAGAGTTCAAAAGGTTTCACCCTGATTTGGCAATTGCCCTTCATAACCTGCCCGGGTTTCCCTCGGGAAGTGTCGTAACCGGAACCGGTCCCTTCGCTGAAGCCTCAAGGGGATTCATTGCAAGGCTCCAGGGTAAAAGTTCCCACGCAGGCGAGCCCCTCCTTGGAATCAACCCGGCACCTGCGGTGGCTTCCCTTATCAGGGATTTCGGGCAAATGTGCGCACATGACCGGGGAATACTCGTAACACTGATCCATGTAACGATAGGCGAGGCAGCTTTCGGCACTTCTCCCGGGGAAGCGGTTCTAATGGCTACCCTCAGAGCTCCAACCGGGGAACTGATGGAATACCTTTCGGAATCAGTTCTGGAACTGGTGAGGAACACATCTCGAAAGCACCGGTTGAAAGTCAGAACGGAATGGACAGAAGAATTCCCCGCCACGGTCAACTCCCCCGGGGCGGATTCCCTGATCCGCAGTTCTGCGGAAAGCCTTGGACTCGATGTCATTTCTCTGCAGAAGCCATTTCCCTGGTCCGAAGATTTCGGTCACTTCACAGCTGATTTCCAGGGGGCTCTTTTCGGTCTTGGTGCAGGAAGCGACTCTCCGCCTCTTCATAACCCGATGTATGACTTCCCGGACCAGCTTATTGAAACCGGCGTCAGCCTGTTCATGAAAATAATCGAAAGGACAGTCGGCCTTGAAGAATGAAATGCTGCACTCCTCCAGAATAGAACTCAGCCTGGATAATCTGAGGACAAATGCCGAATTCATCAGGGGCATAATAGGGAAAGAATGTTTGCTCTCCTTTGTGATCAAGGGGAATGCCTACGGACACGGGATAGAGCAGATGGTTCCCATGGCAGAGCAGGCAGGCATCACTCATTTCTCCGTTTTCTCATCTGACGAAGCTGCCAGGGTCCTTGCGGTGAAAGCAGACGAAAGCCGTATAATGATAATGGGATACATAGCCGATGAAATGCTTCCCTGGGCAATTGACAATGGTATTTCATACTACATCACCTCCATGGAAAGACTGAGAAAAACAGTTGATGCGATTGAACACGCGAAGGGAAATGCCCTTGTTCATCTTGAACTTGAAACAGGCTTCCATCGCACTGGTCTTTCGAAAAGTGACTTGCTGGAGGTAGCTGAAATCCTTGATGAGGCCGGTGGGAGAATAAATGTTCAGGGCACGGCAACCCATTACGCCGGAGCTGAATCGATTGCCAACTACTACAGAATTCAAAAACAGATAGAGAAATTCAATGAACTGTGCGGGTATATGATCTCCATCGGCATCAACCCCGGCACCAGACACACAGCCTGTTCAGCTGCTACCCTTACCTACCCGGAAACACGAATGGATATGGTAAGGGTCGGTATTTCTCTCTACGGCTTCTGGCCCACAAGCGAAACGAAGATGAACTATCTTCTCAATTATTCCGTAAGAAAAGATGGAGAAGAACTCAGCAAAGCGCCTTCTCCCCTGAAAAGAGTAATGAGCTGGAAAACCAGCATAATGTCACTGCATATCGTTGATCCAGGAAAGTTCGTCGGTTACGGTAACTCATGTCTTACAACGGTTAAGAGCCGCTTTGCCGCCGTTCCGATAGGTTACTCCCACGGTTTCTCCAGGGACCTGAGCAACTGCGGTTACGTTCTTATCAGGGGAAAGCGTGCTGCTGTTTCCGGGATCGTCAATATGAACATGCTCATGGCCGATGTTACAGAGATCCCCGAAGCTGAAAGGGGGGATGAAGTGGTGATAATCGGTACTCAGAAAGGAAGAGAGATCTCCGTCAGTTCCTTTTCTGCCCTTTCACAGTATCTTAACTATGAAGTTCTAGTTCAGATACCTTCTGATATACCAAGAATCCAGATTCAGTCAGGAGAATCATGAAAGCAGATTTTGATTCAACCATACTCCACTACAGGAAGAAAGCAGTAAGTCTTGCGGCCAGGTATGAATCCGCGGAAGTGACAAGACTTCAGATAGACCTTCGTGATGCCATGGCCCGTCGGCACAATGTTCTGGAACTGGGCTGCGGATCAGGCCGGGATGCGGCATTTCTAAACAGACTTGGCAGGGCAGGGGAACTCACCGCCACAGATGCCAGCCCTGAAATGCTCAGAGAGGCTAAACGGATACATCCCGAGATTGCCGACATTCTCCAGGAACTTGTTCTTCCGCAGGGTCTCAAACCACTTGCAAGGGCAGCGCGAAAATTCTCTGGCATCTATTCAATTGCAACCCTTATGCACCTTTCACCGGAGAAGATAGAGGAAACCTTAAGTCTTCTGCAGCTCATCACCGAACCGGGCGGAATACTTTTTCTCTCTGTGTGCACTGAAAGAGAGCTGAATCTGAAGGAAGAAGATGAACGTATCTTCACCATAAAACCTCCGAAGTGGTGGAAGAAACAGCTGGAGAATATCGCTTTTCGTGTAATCGACCTAAAAATAACGCCAGACGGTCTGGCAAGAAAAAACACCTCCTGGCTCAATATTACAGCGGTTCGTTAGCTCTATCCATTCGGGAAGTTGACGCTTTCAAGAATATACTCTATAATGTAGAGTACTCTGCGAAAGGAGACGAAGATGAACCGGGATCAGTTGAGTTCGGACATAGATTATGTTAAGAATCTGGTGGATCGCGCAGGAGAAAGATCGATGCCTGCATCGGTCTATCTGCTCTGGGCCTTCATTGTTCTTGCTGGGTTTTCCCTTATTGACCTGAAGCCCTCATGGGTTGCCCTTTTCTGGATGATTGCCGGTCCGCTGGGAGGAATAGTCAGTGGCATATTGGGACGGAGAGCAGGAGTTCACAGAGGTCAGATAGACTGCAAAGAAGGCGTCAGGCATGGTCTTCACTGGGGAGGGATGATGGTGTTCATCTGGCTTGCGGTTATGCTTGCCATAAAGGGCCTCATAAAGGGAGAACTGGTAAGCCAGGTCATACTGCTCATAGCAGCATTCGGCTGGTGGACTGCAGGAGTCCACTTCGACAGAAACTTCCTGTGGCTTTCAGGTGTGATGGCGGCAGGCTTCATCTGCTCTATCTATCTTCACAACTATGTCTGGGTGGGAACAGGAGTGCTTATGTTCATTGCCCTTTCAGTTATGGGCCTTCGCAAGGAAAAAATAGATGCCCGGTGAGGAAAACGGAGTAGCTGATGCCCTGAACCGCCTGGACAAACTGCTCTCCCACAGGTCAAGGCTGGGGATATGCGTTCTGCTGTCCAGGCACACGGCCCTCTCCTTCAGCAGACTGAAGGATCTTCTCGGTGAAACCGACGGCAATCTTGGAGCACAGTTGAAAAAACTGGAAGATTCAGGATTCATCACAGTTAAAAAGGAGTTCGTGAAGCGAAAACCCGTTTCATGGTACAGCATAACGGGGAATGGCAGAAAAAAGCTCTCAGCCCATCTTGAAGCCATGGAGGAGCTGGCGGGTATGCAGCTTACCGGCAGGGGTCTTAAGAATAGCGAGTTTCCCGATCAGCATCACGGAAATTTATCAGAAACATAGTTATCGCAAGAATTCTGATGCCTCGGCAGTTTCATCCGGGCATACCCGTCATGCTCAAGTAAGCTTATACTATTCTGTCGCTTGCATGGTGGGAGTAAAATGGCAACCAGGGAAGAACTGGAGAAGCTGCTCGAAAACGCATCGGGTCCTGATCGCATTCATCTCCTTCTTGATTACGGGTTTTCATTCCATATGGAAG
>CAZRCS010000103.1:0-1262 GCA_964598645.1 uncultured bacterium
AGACCAAGGCCCATCACGGCGTAGCCCAGCTGGGAAACACTGGCAAAGGCCAGCATCTTGCGGTAATCCTGTGCAAGGGCGGCTTTTACCGCGGTACCAAGTGCCGTCAGGGCCCCTATCCATGCAAGAATCCTTCCCCAGGGCAGCTGTGAGTTCATTGCCACCACCACAAGAAGAAGAACGGCAGCCTTCGATGCGGTTCCAGCAAGGAAGGCAGGCATTGTTCCCGGGGAACCGGGATAAGCCCTTACATTCCACAGATGGGTACCGAACTGGCCCATTTTGAAAAGGGCTGCTGCGGTTATCAAAATGGCTGGAAGCCCCGGTGCAATGAACCCCTCCCGGGAAACCAGAAGTCCCGCAAGAAGCAAATATCCTGAAAGGGAGGCAAACACGGCATACCAGAAAGCACCTGTTCTTCCCGTTCTGCTTCTGCTGACACCTATTACCGCGGCGAAGGCCGAAACCTCCCAGAGAATAAAGAAGGTTATTGCATTACCGGATAATGGAAGTAAAGTAAGGGCGGCTCCTGATATAAGAAGCCAGGCCCAGTAGCTCCTGTGTTCGCCAATTCGGTTGAACACTCCGGGCAGTGCAAGAAGGGTTCCTGCCCCGAAGAGAAGCTGGAACATGCTTCTAAGCCAGGAAGATCCAATAAGGGCTCCGGAGAAATCAAGCAGCTGCCAGTTGGATCTGGTGAACCAGATACCTGCGATCAGCAGCAAAATTGTTGCAGCTGCCGGAGATATCTTGACCTTCTCCGGGGGTATGACCTGTCCCGTGCGGTGAGACCAGAACCTGAAGAGGTACACGGCCTCAAGGAAAAGCCCGATCATTACAGTATAGAAGATTGCGGGGTTGAAGCCTGCCAGATGAGCCAGGAAATTGAACTTGGCCCAGAAGGTCGGGAAAGGAGGGACCCCGGCGAGCACAAGCACGGGGAAGAGGATAAGACATGTGCCGTAACCGCTCCATCTGTCGCGCTCTTCAGGATTGCCCAGCATGAGAAGACCGAACTTGGACAGTGACGAGAATATCATCAGAACAAGCACGGTCTGCCTGTAGAGTTCTCCAGATGTGGTTCCCGCGGCAACGAACAGAAGAGAAGCGTAGGCAACAGTGGAATAACCCATTATCCTTCCGGAACTGGATGTCCTGAGCCCTGCAAGCTGGCTCAGAAGAAGGCCTCCTGCTCCGATCCAGGCAAGAATGCCGGGGCTCACCGGCAGAAGGGGAAGGACCCTGGAAGCCCACAGAAGAAC
>CAZRCS010000103.1:1362-6251 GCA_964598645.1 uncultured bacterium
TGACGAGACCGGATACAAGGGCAGCCTTCATGGCGGCTTCCCACCTGCTTCCGCATCTGCATGCAGCGGTGAGTCCTATGGTAACAATTGAGCCAATCTCCAGAAAAACGAAAGAGTTGAATATGTCCGTTGCGTTCAGAAGACCCAGTGAGGCGGTAAGCATGGCCAGTATCAGGGGCTGTGACTTCGGTGATCTGCCTGCGAACCTGTGAAGGGAAAGGATGGTTGCAATGTACATCACGATAGCGGCCAGGGTGGATCCCGCCGTTATTTCCAGATCTATGCTGAGCGGAGGTTCCCCTACACCGGTACTGAGTATCACCGAGTTATCCGTACCGTGCATGTTCCATGCTTCCAGCTGCACTGATAGTGTAACCATGGCAGCAAGACCCATTAAAAGGACGACGTATGAGACCAACTTCGAGAGTTTGCCATTCTTCCCTGCAAGCCATGCGTTTATGAAGGCACCGAGCAGGGGCATGAAAATCGCTGCTGCCATTACCATCTCAGCTCCTTCATACGGCGCACATCTGCAGAACCGGATTTACGCGCCGCCAGTACACCCACCACCACGAAGAGGGCTGCAACCGCAACGCCGATAACTATTGAGGTGAGTACCAGCGCCTGGGGAAGTGGATCGACCACCGAGCTAACGCTGGAATCCATTATGGGAGCGGTTCTGCCGGGGATGAAACCGCTCCAGACCAGAAGCAGGTTCACACCGGTGTCGGCCAGTGTGAATGCAAGGGCAATCCTGAGAATGTTCTTCCTGGACAGTACTCCCCAGATACCGATGAGTACAAGTCCCAGGGCGGTTACAGCAAGCGACCAGTAGAAAAGATCAGCGGGGTTCATGGAGTCCCCCCTTCCTTCTGTAGGAGGCGAAGACCCCTGAAAGTTCACTGGCAACCTTTGCTCCTATGGCGAGGGATACCAGAGGGATGATTCCTGCGGAGATCAGCTGTCCGGGAGAACCCTTGGGAAGCACATTGCTGTTGAGGAACTGTCCAAGGGAGAAAACACCCCAGAACCCCAGCAGTCCGAAGGCCATTCCAGCCATTGATTCAACTGCTGTAAGCATTCCGGATGTTCCAGGAAGTGTACGGCTTCCCAGCAGAACCAGAAGGAATGCGGAAGCAACCACTGCTCCCCCGGGGAAACCTCCTCCGGGGCTCAGGTGACCGTGGGTGACAACATACACACCGAAAAGTGCTATGGCTCCCGGAAGTATCCTGGCGGTGGTCTGTACTATCTGACTTGGTACCGAGGGTTTGCCCCCCATTGGAATAAGGCTGAGAATAAGAACGACTGCGGTTGAAGCGCTGAAAAGCACCACAACTTCACCCAGAGTATCCAGCCCCCTGTAGGCAACCACCACTGATGTCACAAGGTTTATTGACCCGGTGTCTTCTACACCGTTTTCCGCGTAGTAGGATCCGACGCCCTGAAGCTCTTCAGGTATTCCCCTGCCGGGAAAAATTGAAAAAACGACAGCTGCAAGGGCGAGTACTATTATCATTGCAGTAACGCTGCGTATCATTCGTCACCCCCGATCCTGGCTCTGCCCCAGAGGAAGATCACCGTTGAGGCGGCAGCTCCTATGCTGGCTTCTGTTATAGCCACGTCAGGCGCGTGCATCAGGAAAAAAAGAACCGATGCGGAAAGGCTGACGAACCCCACGATAATTATTGCGGAAATGAGCTTCTTCACAAGAAGCGAGGCAATCCCCGCCACGACCATCATCAAACCGGTTACTATTGAAACCGCCGCGAGCAGATGGGTTGTCATTCCTCCTCCTCTCCGTGAAGATCGTCGATCTCAAGGTTGTCCGGCTTTTCCCCGGGGTCGATATGGGCAGACCTTGCAAGGGCATGGCTTGAGACCGGATTGGTAAGGACCACGAAAAGAACGATCAGGGATATCTTTGGTATCCACTGCGGTTCAAGCATTCCCATTCCCGCAAGAAAGAGAATTGAACCAAGAGTGGTTGCCTTTGTTCCCGCGTGCATCTTGTTCCAGACGTCTGGCATTCTGAAAACACCCAGACCACTGGCAAACAGAACGAGAGCACCAAGGCCCGTGAACACATGCGCCAGGATGGTCAGAAAACTCATTTCAGCCCCCCGTCCAGATACCTTGCAATGGCAAGCACACCAAGGAATGACAGTATTGAGTAGACAAGTGCCACGTCAAGAAGGATCGAGCGGCCCTCAAGAAGCGCGATGAGGACTATGAGACTGGTGGTGATAAGGGTGGTGGTGTCCAGAGCCACTGCTCTGTCAGTTGCCCTGGGTCCCAGAACGAGCCTGAGGAACGAGAGAAATATCCCTGCTCCCACAAGCGTCAGGACTGCAGTAAGGAATGTGTTACTCAAAGATCTTCTCCAGTCTGCCTGCAAAGCTGTCCACCATCTGCTGGGTTTTCTCGTGAACATCTCCATCTGGAAGGAAAACCCAGTGCACGAAGATGAAGTCACCCCTGGTATCGATGGTGATGGTTCCCGGTGTAAGTGTTATTGAATTAGCCACAATGGATCGGGCCCTGGGACTCTTTAAATGGAGTTCAGCCTTTACGATACCCGGCCTGATGGGAATAACCGGTTTGAATACCCTGAAGAAAATGTCGATGTTGGCCTTGATCATCTGCCATATGAAGTAGAAAACGTACTCGACGGCCGAAGCGAATTTAGCAGGCTTGAGCAGTTTGAACAGGTTGCCAGTGAGGGCGCCTCCCGTTGCCACACCTATGATCACAGCTGCTGCAAGCCCTATGGTGATCTCCTGGGGATCAAGTGACAGATTAAGACCCATCCATATTAGAAGAAGAACTGCTGCAGTGGACACAACTGCCGGGGTTTTTACCATTTTCTAATAGCCCCCTTCCTCCTCATTGAATGCGTAAGTACATCCAGTTCGGTTGATACCTCCACATACCTCAGGGATACCCCTTCAGGCGACTGGAGCGGTTCAAGGTTAAAACTGAGTATTGCTTTGAATCCTTTTTCAACCAGCATATCCAGGACGTTCTGTCCCTGACCCCGGGATACGGCGATAACGGCAATGGTCTCACTGCTGCCCTCAGGCTGATGGGGTATGCTGCTAACGGGAAGTATTTCAACTCCTGAGCATTTTTTACCGGCTTTCTCAGGATCGTTATCGTAGATCCCGGTGTAGGTGTAACCCCCTGTACCTTCGAGACCTGAAGCAAGAAGAGCGCAGCCGATGCTTCCTGCACCCACTATGATCACCTCGGGGGGATCCACAGTGCCAAGAATCTCTTCTATGTTGGAAAGAAGATCGGAAACCCTGTAACCGGAACCCTGTTTGCCGAACTCCCCGTAGGTGGACAGATCCCTGCGAACTGCCGCAGATGAGATCCCGCAGTTGTCGGCAAGCTGCTGCGAGGTCACTATGTTTTCTCCCCTGAGACCTGCCATGCGAAGGCAACGGGCGTAGTGACTGAGCCTCCGAATGGTTTTTTCAGACACTTTTGCGGCTATCAATTCCGCCTCCTGTTCTACTTGTGATTGTTCAGTCTTTCACAATTCTAAAAAGGGAACCTCCCCGGGTCAATCCCCTGCCTGTTACATACTTGTTCGTTACCTAACTTGTGAGTAACGATGCTGATGCAAGTTCCCTCACCCGCCGGGAAACAGGTCTGATATATTTCATCTTATTGTTCTGCAATGAAATAAAGCGCATTCATCACGCCGGGTAACGATAAAACTAATGTTGTTTGTTTTCCCGTTACCCCAGGGCATATATTACCGTTAGCCTGCCGGTTGGCAGGCCGTTAAAAATACACAGGAAGCACCGTCTTCATTGTTACCGGCAGTAATGCCGGTGGAGGTACAGAAATGTCCAAGAGTTTCGATGCCTTTAAGATGGCACAGGATCAGTTCGACCAGGTTGCCGGGAAACTCGATCTCGAACCTGGAGTCAGAGCATTTCTTCGTGAGCCCATGCGTGAATACCATTTCACCATTCCAGTCCACATGGACGATGGTTCGGTTCAGGTTTTCAAGGGTTTCAGGGTTCAGCACAGTGACGTCCGCGGCCCCTCCAAGGGCGGCATCAGGTTCCACCCCGACGAGACCATTAGCACCGTAAAGGCTCTGGCCACATGGATGACCTGGAAATGCTCCGTTGTAGATATCCCCCTGGGCGGCGGAAAAGGCGGCGTAATCTGCGACCCCCACGAACTCTCCATGCGCGAACAGGAACAGATCTGCCGCGGCTGGATCCGTTCGGTCTGGAGGAACATCGGACCCGTTCAGGACGTTCCTGCACCCGACGTGATGACAACTCCACAGCACATGCTCTGGATGATGGATGAATATGAAACCCTGTCCGGGGGAAAATTCCCCGGTGTAATCACAGGCAAGCCTGTTGGCAGCGGCGGTTCTCTGGGAAGAACCGAAGCAACCGGCTACGGAGCCATCTACACCGTTCGTGAGGCCCTGAAGCGCATGGGTATCGAGATCAGCGGCGCAACAATGGCATGTCAGGGATTCGGCAATGTTGTTCAGCATGCCGCCGATCTGTTCATTCAGTACGGTGGCAAAGTTGTCTGCCTCTCCTGCTGGGACCAGAAGGACATGACCTCCTACACATACAGGAAGATGGACGGTATCGATCTTCAGTTCATTCTCAGCATAACCGACAGATTCGGAACCATTAACGGCGAGAAAGCCGTGGCTGCAGGCTACGAAAAACTTTCAGGAAATGCATGGATCGAAACCGAGGCCGACGTGCTTCTTCCCGGTGCCCTTGAGAATCAGATCAACGCAGACACTGTGGGCAAGATTCATTCAAGGGTTAAGCTCATCGCCGAAGGTGCCAACGGACCCACAACACCAGAGGCAGATGCAGTGATCAAAGAAAGAGGCA
>CAZRCS010000104.1:0-6174 GCA_964598645.1 uncultured bacterium
AGGAAGTCCATGTACCGGTTCACGATGGCGGCTTCCAGGGGGCGGATATGGCCGCGCCAGCGTCGGCCGTCCGGGTCCTCCCAACCATGCAGTTCCGCGGCCAGGCGCAACAGCCAGGCCCACCCATAGGTTCTCTCGAATGATTTTCTTCCCTTCTGCGTCATGTATGCGGTTTCGACTTTCAGTGCCGTCTCGGTCAGGTTACGGTCCAGGGCCGCGCGGATGGAGCCGCCCTCGGGAAGGTCGGGAAAACGCCGCAGGAGTCGGACCAGCATCCAGTGGCCGTGTACTGAGGAGTGCCAGTCAAAGCATCCGTAGAAAGCGGGATGCAGCACGGCGGGGGAGCGGACTTCATCTTCGGAGTGCATGACATGGGAGGGTTTGTTGGGGAACTCCCGGTTCACGCAGCCCAGGGCCAGTTGCGCGAATCGCGATGCTTCCGCCCGCTCCAGGTGAAGAATGTCTTTGCTCGCCAATGTTCGGGTGGCGGGAAAAACAAGTAGAACCAAAGTGATCAGGCAGGTGATGATGCAAGAGAGGCGCATGCGTATCCTCCGGAAACGACTTCGCTTAAAATTGTACCACAATCAGTGTGATGAAGAATGCAGCCGTTCCCTCCGGTTTCCCGGGGATCCCGATGGGATCAACCAGGGATGGTATGAAAACCATCGCCATTCCGGCCAATGGATCCCTGTATCGGATTACCTGTTTAAGGCTCAAGCCTTGACATTCGACTTCCACATATGTAATATGCGAACGCATGTCATGAAAAGCCGGGGGGGTTGTTCATGAGGCACTATATAAAAGTAGGGACAGAAAAAAAGCGTGCGCTATTTTTTTTCACTTTATTTATTATATTTATTTTTTCTCAAAAAGGATTTGCTCAAAAAAGTCCATGTTCAAAGCCCAAAGTCGCCGTTAAAATAAGTGAATTTTTTGACACTACTTTAAATCATTTAAACAAACAGTACACTCCTCGCTCGAAAGAAGAGTGGATAATCGAAATCAAAGCTAAAGTCATGGAGGAACTCCACAAGAACTCGCCGGGAACCCAATTTATCCCTGACGGAGCAGATAATTGCGATTATCAATTTTCGTATTCACTGGCGATTATCGGAGCCGGAGCAGACAAGGAAATTCATGGACTGCAAGTCAGCGAATATACCGCTTATTGGATGCAATCCAAACTGGTGGGAGAAAATCAGTGTGGATTCCCCGGTCAGGTATTGGCTGTGGAAGGCACCAAGGATGATAAAGATATCTACTATACCATCAGGCGTAATATCGCAGCCTTTGGAAATATTGGCGAGAGAATTGAAGAGTTTGAAACCTCTCATACCGTACCCCCGAGAGGACCTGAAATGGCGCTTTCATATGATAAGGAATATGTGTCTCCCCTGAAAGATGAAAAAGAACTGAAAATTAAAATTGACGTCACCAATTGTAGAGGAGAGGCTGTATATGACAAATATCATGGGCAAAAAGTAATCCTGCCAAGGAAAACAAAAAGGGGCGAGATCAAACCTACCAGAGGTTTTCCTCAGGAGTTCTTGCTTACGGATAACCTGGTCACTCTCATTATTGTGAGGCCTGATGGGGCTAGTGCCACCTATACACTCAAAAGAGGCGTAAAACCTGACCTGGAAACTTTAAAAATACTAACCTGCGGCCGCGATAAAAGAGAGGTCAGTGAAACAAAAATTCACATAAAAGGCTTGGAAATTACGGTGACTCCGGAAAGAAAAAAAATCAATCCGGGAGAAAAGACAGACATTGAAATTAAATTGTCCAAGGTCGATACTAGGGGCCAAAAAGAACCTTTGGCGGGAAAAAAGATTCAACTGGATATTAAGGGACTTATTAACGGTAAGGTAACACCTTCAAGTGACATCATAACGGATGAAGAGGGTATGGCAAACCTGATTTACCGCGCCGGGGACCAAGATCGCAGTGTTTCTTTCTTTGCCAGGTTTCAACCACCGGATTTTCCAGATTTTGTTGAGGGGAAAGGCCGCGTAACAACCATCCGTGGTGCGGATGTGGAGGCCACTCTGAAGGCAACTTTTCATTCACACTCTCATCATCACAACAGAGACGGGGGAAATACCAGTGATTCAGAATATCGGATTTTTTTTGAAGTGGTTGTAGAGGCTCTTTTTGAATATGACAGAACGTATTCCAGCAGGAACACGGGAGAATATTCTGAAAAGTATCGCATGCAGTACTGGGAAATTGTTCATTCTTCGGCCTGGGTGGATGGGAAATCCCATTCAATCATTCGTGACGATAGAGGTATCAGCAGCGAGAGACACACCACTGAGAAAGCCAAGGGAAAAGCGGAAAAAAGTGATGATACGAGCACTCTTGAAATTTCATTTGATGGTAAGACCGGAAAAGCGGTGACGGTCAATCTTCCGGGTTTCAGCGTTAATATAAATGGTAAGGGCAAAATAAAAACGGTAGCAAAAGTAAGAGAAGGGGCGGGATATCGTATCAGCAGGTCGGAAGAATCACCGGAGTGGAGATACTATTTCAGGCCGATATGGGCCCCTTTTGAAGAATTTATGAAGGTTCGCTCGGGTGATGGGAAAAGCAGTATTGGCGGAAAAGGAACGCATCATTTCAAAAAAACCAAAGAATCTGAACAAAGCCTCTCCGTGGAATGGAATATAAAAAGGAAAAAGAGAGAAAAATAAGATGAATTAAGCGAAATCAGTAACGACCTTCATGTCATTTATCCGCAAGGCCGCTCCTGGGGCTGAGTGTCCCTCCGGTTTCATGCTTGTTTAAGCCGACTGAGCAGAGTGGACCGGCCCGCCTGCCGGGCCACGGATCTGACAAAAACTTGACAGACAGGCTTTGCTAGTGTAGAATCTACTATAGTGATAAACACTATAGTGAAATAAAGGGTAGCCATGGAAATGAATGAGAGTATAGACCATATGCTGAAGGTATGGGGCAAGGAATATAAAAAGGGATTCAGCGGGTATTTCATACTCCTGCTTCTAAAAGAGCGTTCAATGTATGGATTGGAAATCAACAGGCAACTCATGCAGATTTCACAATCCAAAATCGTGTTCCAGGAAAGTGCCATTTACCAGATTTTAAAGAACCTGAAAAAGAATGGCATGGTATCCACAAAAAGCTTGAAATCCAATCAGGGCCCTCCAAGAAAGTACTATACCATTGAGAAGCCCGGAGAGAAGTTATTAAACCTTTTTACCAGGGAATATATTTTGCCGCTGATCCATACGTCGAATCAATTAATCAGGAATCAATTTCCCGACCTGGAATTGAAAATTACGGGGACATAATCTCTTCAGAACAGAAAATAAAGGAACACCCAGTTCAGATATTGACGGAAGTATCTTAAGGAGAAAAAGATGATAAGGTCAAACAGTTATTTTTTACGAATCATATTGCCGATATTTTCCGGGCAATCCGGAATCCATCATGCTTAAAACACAAAACGTTGCTGTCGCTGATGGCAGCAGGGTCACGGAAAGTGGACAACCTGTGAAGGCACGGGCATTGATATATAGTGAAAATGAATTTGGTAAGATAGATGGAAAGGTGGCCAACGGCCTGGTCAGATTCGCGGAACGATATCAAATCATTGGTGTGATCGACAGCACAAAGGCCGGTCTTGATGCCGGAGAATATCTGGATGGCATAAAAAAAGGGATACCGATATTCCAGGACATTGATCATGCCCTGGCGACCCTGGATTATATTCCTGAATATTTCATCTACGGCATCGCACCCCTGGCCTCGTATCTTGACAAAAAACAGCGGAAGATCATCACAGCCGCCATGAGAAAGGGGATGAACATTGTCAATGGTCTGCCTGAATTCTTTACTGATGACAAAGAATTTATCCAAAACGCCATTGATTATCATGTAAAGATAGATGATGTCAGGAAACCGCCGCAAAGAAAGGACCTGCATAATTTTTCAGGCGATATCGCCCGAGTGAATATTCCTGTACTCATTGTCGCTGGAACCGATTGCGCTGTGGGGAAAAGAACCACCACACGCTGTCTTGTTGAGGCTTTGAAAGAGAAAGGCCTGAATGCGGTATATATCGCGACGGGTCAAACCAGCTTACTTCAGGGTTCCAAGTACGGCATTGCGTTGGATGTTCTCACTTCCGGCTTTGCCACCGGGGAAGTTGAAAAAGCGGTGGTGGATGCCTTTGATACCGAGCACCCGGATATCATTATTGTGGAAGGGCAGGGGGCGCTAAGCCATCCGGCATTTACCTCATCAAGCGCGATCATCAGGGGCGCAATGCCCAGTGCGGTCATTATCCAGCACCCGCCAAAAAGGAAGAACCATTGCGATTATCCTGACACGCCCATGCCTACACTGGAGAGTGAAATTGAACTGAATGAGATATTTTCAAAATCAAAGGTGATTGCCATCACCCTCAACCATGAAGATATGTCGGACAAGGAACTTAAAGCAACCATAAAGGATTATGAGAAGAAGTTCCAGTTGCCCACAACGGATGTGCTGAAGTACGGGTGCAAAAAACTGATCAATATGCTCATCATTACGTTTCCTGAATTGGCACGAAGTTAGCGCGGTTTAGATGGCCACTCCCAGCATTAATATCGACCTTGGTAAAATTGCGCATAACGCAAGCAAGCTGAAGAGTTTGTATGGCGCAAAGGGTATCGATATAACCGGCGTTACAAAAGTGGTTTGTGGAGATCCCAGAATTGTTTCCGTTTTGCTGAAAAGTGGGATAGAGACCTTTGCGGATTCGCGGATCGCCAATATTCAGCGGATGCGTCATGCCGGAATAAAAGCCCGGTTTGTTTTGATACGGACCCCCTTTCTCAGTCGGGTGATGTCTGTGGTAAGAGAAGCGGATATCAGCCTGAATTCTGAGATTTCGGTGATTAGAGGACTTTCAGAATCAGCAATTAAACAAAATATGATTCATAAGATTATTCTGATGGTGGAACTGGGCGATTTGCGAGAGGGGCTGATGCCATCGGATCTGGAGAATAACATTGAAGTCATACTGGGCTTGAGTGGAGTTGATCTGGTGGGCATCGGAACCAATCTGGCCTGTTTTGGGGGGATTAAACCGGATGACACTAAAATGAAATATTTATCCACCCTCGCCGGAGAAATGGAAGGGAAGTTTTCACTGACCTTTGAGTTTGTATCCGGTGGGAATTCGGCAAATTACAACTGGTTCATGAAAACCAAAAATGTCGGAAGAATCAATGATTTGCGGATCGGGGAATCCATCTATCTGGGATGTGAAACTCTCAACCGAACACCGATCCCCGGATTATTCACGGATGCCTTTACCCTGATGGCGGAGGTGATTGAATCAAAAATAAAACCATCTGTACCCTATGGGCAAAGTGGCCAGAATGCATTCGGACACACTCCCGAGTTTCAGGATCGCGGGGCGATCAGAAGAGCGATCCTCGGTGTCGGCTTGCAGGATGTTCTGGTTTCCGGATTGACTCCCAGATTGGATATCGATATCATCGGTATGAGCAGCGACCACATAATCGTTGACGCAAAGCAGACAGACCAACCCGTTGGGAGCGAAGTGGCGTTTGACTTTAATTATGGCGCGTTGCTTTCGGCAATGACCTCACCCTATGTTATTAAAAAATACAAGGAATCATAATGGATGCGCAAAAATATTGCGAAACGGTTGACCAAAAAGTGCTTGTGCAAAAGAAACTGATTGAAGCCATTCCGGTTAAAGACGATCATTCTCCGTTGATCAGTCTGAAGGAATGCGGCTATAACCTGATATTTGAACCCTCTATTCAAAAGAATTATGCGTTTTTAGTCAGAGAAGCTGTTGTTGAAAAAATAGGTAGAATAAGCAGGGAATTGGATAAAGAGAGTAAAGCCTTAATCATTCGTTCCGGATGGAGATCTTATAAACACCAGCAATTATTGTGGGATAATTTTTACAAATTACTCCACAACCAATATCCCGGTAAGCATAAAAAAGAAATCAGGGAAATGGTGGCGAATTACATTGCTTTAGAAAAAAAGTCCATGCACTCAACCGGCGGCGCCGTGGATGCGCTGATATACGATTTAAAAAGTGAGTGCATAATGGACTTCGGCACCAATGATGGCTATAAAATAAATCTCATCAAAGAATCGTATCCTTATCATCCTGATATC
>CAZRCS010000105.1:0-6163 GCA_964598645.1 uncultured bacterium
GGTGCCAACGGACCCACAACACCAGAGGCAGATGCAGTGATCAAAGAAAGAGGCATCTTCGTAATTCCTGACTTCCTCTGCAACGCAGGCGGAGTGACATGCTCCTATTTCGAGCAGGTTCAGAACAACATGAACTACTACTGGGAGAAGGACGAAGTCCTCTCCAAGCTGGACACCAAGATGACAACCGCTTTCCATGCCGTTGCCGATCTTGCCGAGAACCAGAGCCTCTACATGAGGGACGCAGCTTACATGATCGCCATCGACAGAGTTGCGAACGCAGCCAAGTTCCGCGGTCTCGTGTAGTAAAGAATACGGAAAAGGCCGGGGCAGACTGCCCCGGTCTTTTTTTTTGGGTCTTCCGGGGTTAGGATTTCACATCGAAAACTGAGCGGACTATGCAAGAAAGGTCACAGAATGAATCCCCTTGACAGCACTGGAATATCGCCTGCAGGCACTCCCGAATGGAAAATAATCATCAAACTTCTTCGGGAGACCGACCCGGAGCTTCTTGGCAGACTCAGCAGAAAGATGATGAATTACCTGTATCGCAGGAAGGTCAACAAAATATCACAGCTCATGGAGGAGTACCTTCCCAAGCATGCTGATACCGTTGAAACAGGTGACCTTTACGGTGAAAATCAGCCTGCGCCAAGAATCGACTACGGGATCATAGAGGGACTCACCACCAGGGTATTCAGGCTTGCTGAGGAAGAGCTGTCTCCAGAGGAGATCACCATGGCTCTTCACCGCTGGATGCGATACGAGAAACTGCGTTTTCTCTCACTTGCAGCAGGCAGAAGGGATGTTCCCCTGGGGCATCTTCAGGAAGCTCTGACCAGATACGAGATGCTTCCCCAGCGGAGCAAGAAGATGGAGGCCAAGGATCGGGAAAGCATCATCGTCGACCTCACCAGGCGGGTATTCACAGATGACCTCAGATATATCAACACCATCAGAAAGCACGTGAGTATAAGTGATTTCGGCGAAGTGCTGAGCCACACAATCGGGCCATACAACGGAAACGGCAAGGTGGGAGGAAAAGCCGCCGGGCTTTTCAGAGCAAGGAAAATCCTCTGCACCCACAAGAAATCACACACCGTTCTCAGGAACCTTAAGGTCCCCATGACCTGGTACATAGCTTCAGACGCTGTACTTGAGTTCATCAGGCACAATGCACTTGAGGAAATGATGGCCATCAAGTATGCCCATCCAGATGAGATAAGGCAGGAATACCAGCTTCTGGAACAGGTTTTCAAGCACTCGGTGATGCCCTTCAGCATTATGACAGGGCTTGAGCAGGCCCTGGACTATTTCGGGAACACACCGCTTGTGGTAAGATCCTCAAGCCTTCTTGAAGACAGCACCGGTGCAGCATTCGCAGGAAAGTACAAAAGCCTCTTCGTAGCAAACCAGGGCACAAGAAAAGAGAGGCTCGATGCCCTGGTGGACGCAATACTGGAGGTCTATGCCAGCATTTTCGGTCCTGACCCCATTGAGTACCGTCGAGAAAGGGGGCTTCTGGACTTCAATGAAGAGATGGGCATCCTTGTACAGGAGGTGGTGGGAACGAAAATTGGCAAATACTATTTCCCGCCGTTCGCAGGGGTGGCATTCAGCAGGAACGATTACAGGTGGTCACCCAGGATCAGAGCTGAAGACGGCATAGTCCGTCTTGTTGCCGGTCTGGGAACCCGGGCCGTTGATAGAACCGGACAGGATTTCCCTGTGCTGATGAGCCCGGGGCAGCCCAGGCTCCGAATAAACGTCAGCACCGAGGAGATGATCAGGTATGCCCAGAAAAGCATGGATGTGGTGAATCTTGAAAAAGGCTGTCTTGAAACTGTAAGCGTTGACAGAATGATAAAGGAGTACGGTTCAAAGATTCCCTGCCTGCCCTACATGGTCTCAACCCTGGAAGATGGGCACGTTCAGATGTCTCCGGGTTCCATGCTTAACATACAGAAGAAGGATACCCTGGTTACCTTCCACAACCTGCTGGAGAAAAGCCCTGTCCCTCTGTTTTTCAAGACAGCCCTCTCCCTCCTTGAAGATGAGATTGGGATGCCTGTTGACATCGAGTTCGCCTACGGCCCGGACATTCACACACCTTATCTGCTTCAGTGCAGACCCCAGAGCATCGGAAAACACTCAATGGATACAACAATACCCTCGGGTATTGAAGAAGAGAGAATTCTCTTCACCGCAAAAAGATACATCATGTCAGGTGCATGTCATGGCATAGAGTATCTGGTTTATGTGAACGGAGCGGAATATGACAGAGTGGAAACAAGAGACGAATTACTTGAGATAGGACAGATCATAGGCAAGCTCAACCAGGTTCTTCCCGTGAAAAAGTTCGTTTTGATCGGCCCAGGAAGATGGGGCAGCAAAGGCGATATAAAACTCGGCGTACACGTGGGCTACAGTGACATAAACAACACGGCGATGCTCATCGAGGTCGCCAAAGAGAAACAGGGACACGTACCGGACCTTTCCTTCGGCACCCACTTCTTCCAGGACCTTGTGGAGGCAGACATCAAGTACATGCCCCTCTATCCCGACGACGAGGGGGTTATCTTCAGGGAAAACGCTTTCCTTGAACCCCAGAACATTCTCACCGACCTTGTCAAAGGGACGCATGCCTTCGAGGAGATAATCAAGGTCGTCAGGGTATCATCCCTGCTTGAAGGGGCTACACTCTCTGTGATACTCAACAGCGAAACAGAGAAGGGAATAGCTTATCTGAAATCCGACTGATCACGGGAACATCTCTTATGCTATACCGACGCTGGGTCAGGGGGATCGAACTTTTCAACCTCTCTCTGGAGAGAGTAGCTGATCACCGTCCTGATCACAACAATACTTCCCAGAAGGGCCATATCGTTCAGGGTAGGGTGTGATATGGTTCCTATTATGTCAGCTGCGATCATGAATTCCAGACCGAGAAGCAGATGGGATCCAAGCTGATGACGAAGCACTTCCCTCTCTTTATAAACATACTTCTGCCGGTGGCGCTTGAATTCCAGACCCACAAGACGGTAAACGATGAGCAGAACTCCCCGTACTATAACGGCAACACCAATTACGGCGATTACATGTGAAACTGCCGTCAGAATTCCGTTAATGTTTTCACCTCACAATCCTTCTGTTTTACCTATAAACCGGAAGATTCAAGAAGGTAGAAAATGGAGAGAATGAGAAGGGCAACCGGAATTACCACAAACCATTCATTCACTTTGAACAGTTCCGGAAGGGTAACGGTGCCGAAGTATCCCTTTTTAAGGATCCCCCTGGCCAACCGGGGATAAAGGGCAGCAAAAAGCCCGGAACCTATGAGAATTCCAGCAACACCCCCTATGGCCGCATCAAGATGGCCATCACCAACAGCACCGGCTATGGTTCCGGGACAGTATCCCAGAACCGCGAACCCAACGCCGAAAATGAGACCCCCAACAACGCTCATACCGAATGAACCCGGCTTGGGTATCAGTGAAACCAACCCGAATCCTTTGAGTGCGTACAAACCGATCATTCCAGTAAGCACTGCCGAGAGCATTATCTTCAACACTGTAAAATCTTCAAGAAGAAGCTGACCCAGAATTACATCGTAACTGGTGGCTCCCCCTTTCTGAAGAAGGAAACCGAAAATGATCCCAAACAGAAGTCCGAAAAACAGCTGAGTATTTGTTTTTGCTCCCTTCATGCTAAACGGCTCCTCCTATCACATTGTAGAGCAGGAATGCCGCAGCAATGCCCCCTATGAAGAAACAGATGGCGGCTATCCAGCTAGAAACGGCAAGCTGCATGGTGCCGCTTATTCCATGACCGCTGGTGCATCCACCGGCCCACCTGGCACCAAAACCCAGGAAAATGCCTCCGAGAACCGCAACAGGAATACGCAGATACGGGTCTGAACCGAACACTTCAGCCCATGTGGACGGAATCATCTGCCAGTGGAACCCGCCTGAAACAACGGAAGAGATGAAAGAGCCTATGACAATACCCGCCACCAGCATCCATTCCCATTCTATGACGGGTTTAAACTCCATATAGTAGGGTTTCTGGTCCACTTTGCTTCCTCTGAAGAACTTCTCTATCATCCCGCTGGTTCTTGCGAAGGCCGTTGAACAGCCCACTGCTTTCCTGGAAACGAGAAATGTTACCCAGCTGAGAATTCCAATTCCTATTCCCACCAGATATGGCGACCAGCGCGATTCGGTTAGGAACTCCATTTCAAAGCCTCCTGACAATATGCATTTCAATTACCCTTCTATTTCGCGAAGTATCTTGAACCATGCGGGTTCTCACATACCATGCAACGCCTGGCGTGACCGGCTTTGCTGTAGCCGGTCATGCCGCCTGCCAAATTGTAGACATCTTTGAAACCATGCTGTTTCAGGATACTGGTACCCATGCTGGATCTGTGACCGGTACTGCATGTCAGCACGATGGTCTTGCTCCGGTCCAGTTCGGTGTACCTCGTACGCAGCTCCGGGGCAGGTATGTTCACAGCACCTTCTATGTGACTGTCTTCGAATTCTTTGGGAGCCCTCACATCCACAAGTACCAGATTGTCCGAGCCTGTTATCATTTTATGCAGTGCTTCCGCGGACAGCTGGCGCACATGGGATGTTGTAAATCCACTGGCCACCCAGGAATAAATTCCCCCCTGGAGATATCCCGTTATTCCGTCAACTCCGGATCGTCTGGCCCACACATTCGCGTCCATGGCCTGCTGATATCCCGAGGCAACAACCAGGATCTTCTTATCGGTTGGCATTACCCAGCCTGCGAAGGTGGGGAAATTACCATTGAAGGAAACATTCCAGGAACCGGCAATATGCTGACTCCCGAATGAGTCATACTCCCTTATATCAAGTACGATGGTATCCGGGGAATTCATCCTTGACATAAAATCATCTGGCGCAAGCTCCTCAAGCACATGCAGGTCTGAAACAAGAGTCGGGCCGCGTCGGTTCACATCACTGCATCTGCTGAAGTGATCCGGCGCAGGGGGCATGTTAGAAGTAAGGGACTTCACGAATTCAGATTCATTTTTGATCTGAATGGCCGTGTTGAAATTCCTTTCATAACCGATGGTGGTTCTCCACTTTGCTCCCATATCCCTGCCGCATAGCGAGCCTGCTCCGTGAGCAGGATATACTTCACAGTAATCCGGAAGTGCCATAAGCTTTTCATGAAGGCTGTGGAACAGCTTTGAGGCTAGCTCTTCCGCCATTTCGGGAAACAGATCGGGCCTTCCCACATCACCTACGAAGAGCGTGTCTCCGGTGAAAACTCCCAGTGGTTCAGGCGTTCTTGACTTGTCGGCCACCACGTAACTCACATGCTCCGGGGTATGCCCCGGTGTTTCCAGAACCCGAAGCTCCATGTCCTCAAGCTCTATGATGTCCCCTTCTGAAACCCCAACATGCTGGAAGAGGCACTTCCCGGACTCTGGAACATAGATCTTCGCCCCGGTTTTTTCTGCCAGCTCCATGTGGCCTGAAACGAAATCTGCATGGAGGTGGGTTTCCACTATGTGGGTAATGTTCACTCCAAGCTGTCTTGCTTCTTTCAGGTATAACTCCACATCCCGTCTGGGATCAATTACGGCACAGGAGTTTTTTCCCGCAAGAATGTACGAGCTGTGGGCAATCTTACTAACGAAGTAATGTTTAAGAAGCATAGTTACTTTCCCCCTGACAGTTTATCGTGCGGCACATCCGCCGCAACCTCTTTGTTTCAGATTCAATCGTTACAGGTAAATCATATAAAACATGGCTACAACAGCCACCAGAAAAAGCAGGGTCATCCCCCCTCCCGCCTTGAAATAGTCCCTGTTCCTGTAACCACCGGGGGTTATCAGCATTGCATTCACCTGGTGGGTAGGCAGAATGAATGAATTTGCCGCGCAAACGGCGACCAGCAGAACAAGCGGTCTGGGATCCAACCCGCCAATTTCCGCCATGCCCACCACCAGCGGCGCAAGGACCACGGTTGCCGCAACATTGGACATGAACAGAGAAAACAGGGTAGAAAGCATGGCAATCGTAAGAAGCATTATCAGCGGATGCCCGTGCTGCACCAGTGACATAACCCCTCCTGCCAGATACTGAGCAGCTCCTGTTTTCTGCATTGCGATTCCAAGGGGTATGAG
>CAZRCS010000106.1:0-6161 GCA_964598645.1 uncultured bacterium
ACCAGCTCCCTGTCAACGGACAGGCCTCCCTCGTAATAGGAGCGCATCAGTTCTTCCACTGGAATACCGGTGATCTCGTTAATGGGTACTTTAAGGAATGAACAGGCATTTTCATTGGCGCTTATAACTCTGCCGTTCTCTCCCGCTGTAATAAGTACGCATAGACCAGAGCGGTCCAGCAGTTTCATGAGATTTTTGTGAACGGAACCACCCTCAAGGTCTCCCCTGAAAGTCATTCTGTTTCCTTTTTCTCGGTATAAGAAATGGCTTCTCTGACCATTTCGATAAGAGAGGCAGCAGTGAATGGTTTTCGCAAAAAGCCCTGGAGTTTCAGTGTTCCAAACCTTTTTCTGATTTCATCTTCCCCATATCCTGTTGTCAGGATGATCCCAAGGTGCGGAGAGGTTTTGCGAAGTTGTCTGAATGCCTGCATACCGTCCATTTTCGGCATCACAAGATCCAGTATAACACACTTGATTCTGTCTCTGTTCTGTTCGTAAACTCCAAGGGCTTCGCTTCCGTCTGCAGCTAGAATAACGTCGAATCCCTCCCTTGAAAGTATCTTGCTGCCTATCCTGCGGATTATCTCTTCGTCGTCGACGAAAAGAACGGCAGCCCCTTCCGGAGGTTTGTTTTCGGCATCAGGTTGCAGCAGTGCAACGGATTCCCTTATCTCGGAAATGGCTTCTTTAAGCTCTCCGGCCATTACGCCTTCCAGCTGTGATGCCACAAAGGCGATTCGCCTTTCAGCAGACTTGAGTTTCTCCTTTATCTTTTCGGTAGGCAATGCCTTCCTCCTTCTGCGGAGTATTATGCACCGTTACTATTCAATCACTGAGCAGATGTTGCAAGTGCAGTCAGCGAAGAAAGGGATTCTCGTTCAGTTCATGCCTCATGGTGGTAGACTGTCCATGCCCCGGATAAACCACTGTGTCAGGAGAGACCGAGGCGACTATCCTCTCCAGCGATGAGATCATTTTGGCGTGGGAACTGCCGGGGAGGTCAGTTCTTCCGATCGAACCCTTGAAGATCGTGTCGCCGGAAAACAACATACCGTGGCCGTAAAGACAGATACTTCCAGGAGAATGTCCCGGAGTGTGCATGACACTGAAGGACATTTTACCGCATTCGATTTTGTCACCGTCTGCAAGTTCGATGTTCGCCTCCGGAGGCTGAGATACGCTGAAACCCCATTCACGGGCTGCCTTTGATGCAATGTCAAGAAGAAAAGTATCTGCTTTGTGGATCATAGTAACAGGTGAGAACTTTTCTACAAGCCAGGCAGCTCCTCCCGAATGATCGAAGTGACCGTGGGTATAAACGATCGTATCAATTCTAGAAAGTCCTCTGGAAATGAGTTCAGCATCTTCCCCCGGGTCAATCACAAGCACTGCTCCTGTGATCGGACAGGTCAGGACATAGCAGTTGGTACCTATGGGACCAACTTCGATAATGCGCACGGAAGGCTTAATCAATGGAGTCCTCCAGTTCTGCAATTCTTCCTCTGATTCCGGATGTGCCTGCGGTGTCTTCGAGCAAAGACATGAAGTAAAGATACTGTTCAAGTGCTCCTGAGGAGTCTTCCATCATGTAAAGACATTCAGCAACACCGAGTATGCTCTTCATGTGATTCGGTCTGACTGCAAGTATCTCCTGCAGAATCTCCAGAGCTTCCGTATACCTTCCCTGGCCTGAACATGAGAGAGCCAGTACCTCAAGAGCATCGATGTCTCCGGGATATGAGGCAAGCAGAGCCAGTGCCGTTTGTTCAGCTTCAGCATGTCTCTCCAGCATACCGTATGTGCGTGCCGCTTCAAGTCTCGCTCCAAAGTGGCCCGGATCGATTTCAGTTGCAGAGTGGAAGAAGTTCAGGGCTCCCGGAAAGTCACCTGCAAACAGGGACATACGGCCGCAGTTGTAAAGGATGGATGGATTTTCAGGGTCCCTGCGAAGAGCGGTGCTGAAGCAGACAGCTGCGGACTGGAAGTTGCCTGTCTCCATCAGCGCCATGCCGTAGTTATTGAAAGCCATACCGTCCTGGGGATTGCACTGTACCGAAAGGCTTCCGGCGGCTATTGCCTCATCGTACCTGCCTGCTCCGGTGAGAGCCCCTGTGAGACCTATGAGGGCGTCCACACGGGTGGAATCGAGTTCTATGACTTTCTGATAAGCGGAAATGGATTCCCCAAAATATCCCTGGTTCAGTCTTACGGTTCCCAGATTGTACCAGACATTGGGGTTTTGTGGATCTAATTCCGACACCTGAACCAGCAGTGATGAAGCCTCTTCCAGGTCTCCGGACCTGAAGGCTTCTCCTGCACGGGCGAATATCTCTTCTGAAGATTCTGGTCCCCCTGATCCGCATGAAAGCAGGAACAACAGTATAAGTGCTGGGAACAATACCATGCGGCAGACTATATTGGAGAGGAATTCAAACCGGAGGTAGTCTTTGTTCATCATTACAGCTTTCCTTTTAGCGTTTCCCACCGGGGAGTACGATGTAGATCCTTATGAGGTTTTCATGGCCTCGGATTCAGTACTGTGCGAAGCTAACAGTTTCGAGTACTTCTTCAGATACAGTGGAACCGGAGCTCTGGCAAACATAATACCGGTAGTTGCAGGGAAAGCAAGCCTCTCCCTGACCGAAGATGTTCAACATCCTCTCATGGTTCTGGATTTCCTTACCGTTGAAAGGGAAGGATCAGGGGAAGGACCATCGGCTCCTTTGTCCTACATCGCAGCCAGGGACAGCTTTTACAGGTTCGACTTCACTGAATCCAGCGTAGTATCAGCTCCAATATCCGCCGGCGCAGCTGGAGTCTTCGACTACCCCCCTGCGAGTGTAATGATGGAGCTTGTTATCCCCCATCCCTTCAGGGACGAGATCATGGCCGATTCGATCGCCGTTCTCTTTCCGGATACCATCGTCAGTGAACCCTGCTACGTTTTCCAGGTCTATTACCAGGGCGGTGCGACCACTTCGGTCTGGTACATTTCCATTAACGATCTAATACCGAGGGCGGTTGAAAGACTCTCTTCTCAGGGTGGTGAGTTTCTGGAGATATGGGACCTCAGGGAAAGTGCGAGTCTTCTTGAACCCGGCGAGACTGCTCCAGTGGTTTTCCTTTCCGGCATAGACGGTTTCGTTAACAGAATAACCTTCCCAAGGGAAAAGCCCGTTCTCCTTGTTTTTTTCACATCAGATGGAGCCAATTCCCTTGGAGCCCTGGGTACTGCAGTAGAGCTTGCAGGAGATAACGTGGACGTTTTCGGTATTTCTCTCATGGAAACCGACGATGACCTCTTCAGGCTCAACTCTCTGAACATTCCCTTTCCCATCCTTATACACGGTAACCAGGCAGCTGAAGACTACCGGGTCGATCTGGTCCCCTCGGCTGTTCTTATAAGCGCTGATGGAAATGTTGTACTCTGCGCTGAAGGCCGAGGAGGAATTGACGGGGAAGAATTCAGGAAGGCAGTACAGGACATATAGAAAAAGGGAGCCATTAAAGGCTCCCTGTCTTTATCAGAGTGGTACCGGGGGCGGGACTTGAACCCGCACAGGCTATTGCCCACTAGGTCCTTAACCTAGCGTGTCTGCCAATTCCACCACCCCGGCACCGTATTTAAAAGATAGCCAGGAGAAAAGAGGTTATCATGAACAGTACGGCAAGAATGCTAGTTGCTTTGCTCAGCAGGCTGGCCGCACCTCTATTACCGAAAGAAGCAGTGAGTGCGCCGCCGCCACCGAAGGCGCCGGAAAGACCATCGCCCTTTGATTTCTGAAGAAGCACAACGGCAATCAAGAGAACGCATATTATCACATGCAGGAACGTAAGTACTGTTATCATTCAAATCTCCTTCAATTCGAAGACGATATATACAAAAGGCGGAAACAACTGACAAGTGCCATGGGCAAGTGATTAACTTTCAATGATTTCCCGTATTCCTGGAAGGGTAATGAAATGCCCGGGACACTCGGTTGAAGATCCCTTCACCAGCCTGTGCAGAGTAACGGAGGAAAGGGGAAGCGAGTACTCCTTCAAAAGCCGGCGAAGCAGCCTGCCAAGTGAATCCATCTGGGCCCGGGAAGGCTTAACCGAGTTAAAGTTTCCCACCAGGCATATACCAAGGGAATCTTCATTGGCTCCCCTGGCATGAGCTCCCTGGAAGGGCACGTCTCTTCCCCGCTCCACAGCACCGTCTTCGGACATGGTGCCGTTTCCGATAACGAAATGGTACCCTATATCATTCCAGCGGTTTACCCCCCTGTGCAGCACCCTGAAACAGGCTGCGTTCCCGGATTCGGTTGCAGAATGATGCACCACCAGACGGTGAACCGGTATCAGGGGGGTTCCCGGGTCCTTCACCGGCTCGGCAAGCTTCAGCGCCATGCTTTCCGTAAGGGATGACGGATCGAAGGAAACACCCTCGTTCTTCAGCCATTGCACATAGTTCATATATTCCGTCTCGTAATCATTGTTTTTGAACGACAGATTTATTGTGGGGGTAATATCATGCCTGAACGGTATCTTGGTACAAGGGTCGGTGTATATGTTGATGTTTCCAACCTTACCATGAACGGCGGCTACGGAATGCGCTACGAAGTTCTCAGGGAATTCGCATGCCGCAACGGAGCAAGACCCGTAAGGCTAAACGCATACGTAAGTTATGATGAACAAAGGGCAAAAAGCGATACCGACTACCGTGACGGCCAGAGAAGATTTCACAGCGCCCTGCGTGACATGGGTTTCAAGGTCATTAGAAAAATAATGAAGTGGTACACCGATGAAACCGGAGCAAGGTTCGGAAAGGCAAACGTAGACCTTGATCTTGCGGTGGATGTTCTTCTCCAGTCGGACAAACTCGATAAAGTTCTTCTGGCTACCGGTGACGGTGACTTCACCAGGGTTGTGAGCACCATTCAGAACAAGGGCTGCAGGGTTGAAGTACTGGCTTTCGATAACGTATCCAGGGAACTCCGTGACGAAGCGGACCTCTACATATCAGGTTACCTGGTGCCGAATCTTCTGCCCTTCAAGGGGCTGGACGACTACTCCGGCTGGGGCGAACAGGGTTCCTTCGTCAGAGGAGTCTGCGTCAGCCACGACAAGGGATTCGGTTTCTTCCGGTTCATGAAAAACCTCAAGGGGGAGCTTTGGAGAATAGACAACCGGGATCCCCAGTCTCCATACAACAACATATTCTTCCATGACTCTAACCTGCCAAGCAATGTGGATTACTTCAAGCTCCCGGACCGTGACCTTATCTTCGAGTTCGAAATAGCCGAGGGCACGGAGCCCGGGAAAACCCAGGCAATCAACATCGGAGCCCTAAGGTCCCTGACCTAGCAATTAACCCCAGGGTCTTCCCTGCAGGTTGCAATGCTTTGTGATACTTGCCTTTACGTTTCTGCTGCGCGCGGTTCAACGCGTAGCGTTGAGCAGGTGGTTAGGGCTTCCCGTTTCCTGATACATCCATGATCATCTTCTCGCCATAAGTATTAAAGCCCATAGCCTCGAATGACGATTTTGCAGATTTGTTGTCTGAACGCACATCAAGTTCAAGCCTGGTCATCCCTGCTCGATTTGTTCTCTGAATCGCTTCACTGATTAACTTAAGAGCGATGCCTTTTCTGCGATGCTTCGTATCTACGCAAATCTGATCGATGTATGCACAGCTTCGATCATGACAGAAAATGTGGGCAGGACGACTAATCATGCGGACGAGAATATATCCTAAAAGCCTATTGTTTATCTCAGCTACCAAGACGAAATTACCTTTCTCTTGAATTTGTTTCTTGAACCATTCAGATACTGCTGCGTTCTCTGTCTCACGGTACAAGTCAGGTGCAAGCTCAACATGAAGCTGTTGCACCTGATGATTCAGTTCAACAAGGTTTTCGATGTCTGCCTCACAGGCTTCGCGTATTCTAATGTTCAATTGTTCTCCCCTAACAATCTAAAAAACCTGCACAATAGTTAGGAACACCAAATATCAAGCGATTGTGACAGGTTCATTCAGTGGTTAGATCCCCTATTATCTTCTATATCTCAACTCAATTCCTGCAATAATTCAAGCAGAAACTGGTATACCTGCCTGCGCGGGTCAATTAGGATTTCGTCGCAAATGACACCTAAAAGGTAAGAGATGCTCAAGCC
>CAZRCS010000107.1:0-6134 GCA_964598645.1 uncultured bacterium
AACAGTCCCACCCTTTATGAAAGTGCTGTGGGTGGTTCTGATCCTTCTGGCTAACCCTTTGGCTCTACCGGTTTACCGGTTCCAGCAGATGGGATGAGAACTGGGAGAAGCCTATTCAATACCGTACTGGTCCTTGAGTCTGAATGACTCATGGAGCCCCTGTTGAATACCAAGGCCGAAAGCCTGATTAAAGTCTGAAATGGCCTCGTGGATCCTCCCTGCACCTTCGTGACACCTGCCTCTGTTATAGTAGGCATCCCCCTGCCAGTCTCTCCTTCTGTAGAAGTCCACGGCCCTGGAAAAATCATCCACTCCTGCATCGTATTCCTGCAGGTCCAGGTTAATTCTTCCTCTGCTGTAATAACCTCTTCCGTCATTGGGTTGAAGCTCTATGGCTCTGTTGTAGCAGTTCAGAGCCTGATCCTGCTCTCCTGTGCTGTTGTAGACGTTCCCAAGGGATATCCAGGCATCCTTGTAGTGGGGGACCATCTCCAGAGCTTTCTTCATGTTCTTTATTGCAGCATCGTTCATTCCACCTGAAAGATACTGATAGTACCCCAGGTTATGAAGACTCTTTGAGGCGTAACGAAAGGCTTTGTCCCCTTGATACTTCGTTTCGGTTTCAAACATCTCAGCAGCCCTGGCGAAGTTCTCAGCGGCAAGCTGAGGATTGTTCTGTTCACCGGCCTCGATCCCTGCAGAGAAGAAGTCCATGGCGAACTCATCACCGTAGGCCTGCCTTCTGTCATTCTGGGCATTTCTGTGCCCCATGAAATCGGCTTTGTTGAAATCGGCCTTTGCTTCCTCATCCATTCCAAGCTTCATTCTGCACAGGGCCCTTGCATAGTACAGCTCTGAGAAGAATGGATCCTTCTCTATGGCAGGGTCGAGAACCGCAAGGCCTTGCTGCGGCCTTGCACTCACGGCATAGAGGTTACCCAGATTCGACGGATACCTGCTGTTTTCAGGGCTGAGTTCCATTGCCTTCAGGAAGTCTCTCTCCGCTTCATCATCCCTGCTTATGCAGTAGTACAGCCAGCCTCTTCTGCCGTAGCATTCGGGATTCTCCGGTTCTTCCTCGATGGCCAGATTGTAATGAAGCTCAGCTTTGTCGTTAAGCTTCATGGAACTCAGTTTGTCTGCCAGTTCAAGCCTTATCTCCACCCTTTTTGCCTCCGGGGTTGATTCCAGAGCCTGTTCTATAAGATCAACTGCTTCCTGGGAGGCGTTCTGAGCCCAGCTGTCCCTGGCAAGGGCTACCTTTTCCATTGGCGATTCAAGGGTAAATCCATTGTATTTAAGGATGTAGCCGCAGTAGGAGTCCCCAAGTTCAGCACCTCTTCTGTAATCCTGTTCAGCCCCCTCCCGGTTTTCCTGATTCCACCTGCATATCCCCCTCTGCTGCCAGGCAAGAGCATGAGATGGATCAGCTTCAATAGCTGCGGTGAACTCAGACTCGGCTTCAGGGAGCTTCCCGAAAATATTGTTCAATATGCTGCCGGTTCTGTAGTGGTATTCTGCAGCTTCCGGAGCAAGCTCCACTGCCCTCTGCAGATTCGCAAGGGCTTTCTGGTTGATTCCCAGCCAGTATTCAGCCCAGCCAAGGCATGAGTATCCCTCTGCATTCTCAGGGTCAGCTTCCACTGACATTTCACCATACATCACTGCTTCGTTGTACTGCGCCTTCTGGAACATCACATCTGAGCAAAGCGCATAGAGCTGTGAGAGCTCTTCTCTCGACAATCCGGCATCAACCGTTTCAAGAGCTTCTTCGATTACAGGGTCAAGTAGACCCCTTTCCTTCAGATCCATCAACTTCTTCAATTTGACCCTCCCTCTTTGAATTTCAATGAACTGAATATTGAAGGAAGGCTTATTTTATGCAAGTATAGCCTTTAAACTGAATAGAACAGGTATTCTGTTCAATGGTTCAGGCAGTCTCCAGTAGCCGTCTGAACACCTTTCCATGCTTTCAAGGCCCTTCCAGTGAAGAAAATCGTATTCATGGAAAGAACTGATATGAAGGCCTGCATCCAGCAGGGCGCAGAGTACTTCTGAAACGGTCCACTGGAATTCCCTGGTAGGACTTTTCACTATGTACTCCCCGTCGGAGTAATCCGGCCAGTCTCCGGGCCAGTCCGTGGGTTTACCTCCGGTGAAATACGGATACTTCACGTGAAGCCCGGAGGTCTCGTCATCGAATACATGCATGAAGGGGTGGGACTCCATCAGGTAGAGAAAACCGCCTGGTTTCAGATAACGGGCCACCGTTCCGGCCCAGAGGTTTATGTCCGATACCCAGCAGAGCACACCAATGGAAGTGTAGACGATGTCGAATTTTTCATCAAGTACCTCAGGCAGGTCGAAGAGCGGCGTCTGGATGAATCTGGCAGCAAGTCCGGTTTTAGCCGCCAGTTTTGCCGCAACCTTCAGCGACTCCCCTGAAATGTCAATTCCTGTCACTTCGGCGCCAAGTCTGACCAGGGACAGGGTATCCGTTCCTATGTGACACTGCAGGTGAAGCACTTTCTTTCCTTTGAGATCTCCCAGTTCCTTAACCTGAACCGGATCCAGGTGATGATCTCCGCTGAGGAGCGAGTCCAGTTCGTATGATTTCCCATGAACCGGAGCCACCTCATCCCAGTGTTTCCTGTTTATATCTTCCGCTAATTTGTCTCTTGCCATGATCCCTCCAAAGAAAAAGCCCCCCTGCGAAGGGGGGCTGATGTGCAGGTTCTAGAAAATGAAGGTGTTGAAGAGCCTGAGACTTCTTATGGACTGGTACTGGTTGGAAACCAGAACCACCGAGTCGTTGAAGACGGTGTCAACTGAAAAATGCGCATAGTAACCGCTCTCGAGCTGAACGAAGAAGGAGCTTCCATCCTGGGGTGCAGCGGAACTCTTCCATGCAGAGTCACCGGGTCCCGGTGCAAGGTAGTTGCTGCTTTGGGCGATGTAGGACTCTGTTCCTCCTGGATGGCCCTGTGGATCGTAATTGCCCCTGTAGAACAGAATAGTGTCGCCTTCCCTGCCGATGTACAGATCCTGGGTAAAGGAGCTGTCTGCCGAGGAACCGAAGGCGGTGTGTGTTTCCGCGAACATCAGGCCATCGGTTCCTCCAACTGTAAGGGTATCCGTTAGAAGATGCTGGTCTGCGCGGTCATTGGCCTCATTGGAAAAGCTTTGCGAAACGTCGAGCCCATCTATTGCCTGCACGCAGTAGTAACCGGTGCTGGTGGCAATGTGCTCGAATGTGGTTTCAGGGATCCGTGCTATGTTCTGCCAGTCGCCTGGGTCGGTGGTTGCAAAATAAAGCCCATACCCGTCTACCTCGATCTCAACGGGATCCCAGGCAATGACCACTGTGTCTCCCTTGCACTGATCATCTACGATTCTGCAGTTCTGTACCACAGGCAGGGTTCCCCCCGGTGAGCTTGGTGAATCCGAGCATGCTGTGAAAAGAACAGCAGTACAAACAAAGATGAATAACTTTTTCATTTTACCTCCAATAGATATTGCCGGAATCAATATACCTCCCAGGGGATTCCGGTCCAAATGCCGTATTTACCCGGTTGTTTATCATGGCTATACTTATACTTCGTAACTTCAGGGATGTTTCCAACAGGGTGATAGAGAGGGAAAACAATGGGAAGAATAGCCGGTATCGATCTTGGAACCACCTTTTCAGCTCTTGCTGTCCTCAATGAAATTGGAAGACCGGAAACGGTACCAAATGCTGACGGGGAAAGGATAACCCCCTCTGCTGTGTTCTTCGCCGAGGACGGGGTAGTACTTGTAGGCGAAGAGGCGGTCAACGCCGTGTCTGCAGAGCCGGAAAAGGGAGCCAGATGGGTGAAGAGGTTCATGGGATGCGGAGAATTTCCCGATGAGGTGGCTGGCAGGAAGTGGAGTCCGGCTGAGCTTTCCTCCTTCATCCTCCGGAAGCTCAAGGAAGACTGCGGCGAACAGGTGGGAGAGATAACCGATGTGGTCATTACGGTTCCCGCCTACTTCGACGAGATCAGAAGGAAGGCCACCATGGATGCCGGGAAACTGGCTGGACTCAATGTGGTGGGAATAATAAATGAACCCACAGCCGCTGCTCTTTACTACGCAACACAGCATGCCGTCGGGGGCAGGATAATGGTTTTCGATCTTGGCGGCGGCACCTTCGACGTTACCCTTATGGATGTGAACGGGAAGCAGGTGGACATACTTTGCTCGCGGGGAGATCATCAGCTTGGCGGTGTGGATTTCGACAACGCGATTATCCGCATAATGGAGAAAACCTACAAAGAAGAAACCGGCGGCAACCTTATCACGGACGATGAAAGCCGCGCCCGACTGGCCGTGGAAGCTGAATCACTGAAACGGACACTGAGCAGAAGGCCCAGTGCAACTGCTCTTCTTTATGGAGACAGCGGGCAGTGCAAATTCAAGGTCAGCAGAGAGGATTTCGAAGAGGAGATATCACCCCTTATGGCGAGGATCGGGATGCTTGTCGAGGATGTAGTCGACGAAGCGGAGACCGAACCGGAAGAGGTTAACAGCGTTCTTCTTGTGGGCGGCAGCACCAGACTTCCCGCTGTGCAGAATAGACTTGAAAAGATATTCGGATTCGCCCCCACAAGCGCTGTCAATGTTGATGAATGCGTTGCACTGGGTGCGGCCATACACGCCGGACTGAGGTTATTGGATGAGCATCCGCAAAAGGTTGAGGAAAGTGTTGCATCAGGTCTCAGGGACATTGGTCTTCAGGAGGTCTGCAGCCACTGCTACGGAACCCTGGCCCAGAACAAGGATGAACACACCGGAAGGACAATTCTGGAAAACGATGTTCTCATAAAGAAAAACTCTCCCATCCCCTGCAAGGTCTCACGGACCTATTACACCGCAGCTGATGGTCAGACAGCGGTAGATGCCAGGGTGACCCAGCATCCCATTGCGACAAAGGACTCCGATCTTGTGAACGTTGTTGCATTTGGAAGCCTTCAGCTTCCACAGGGAAGACCGGCGGGACAGCCAGTCAAGGTTACCTACAGCTATGATGCCGACCAGAGGATGCACTGTGTTTTCGAAGACGAAACAAGCGGGAAAAAACTGGTCCTCGATATCGACACCCAGGCGGGTTCCATGGGCGGAGAAAAAGTCAGGGAGAAAGCCGCCGAACTCGAGGGATACACAGTTGACTAAGCTTTTGCCGATCCTTCTGATTGCAGTCCCGGCTTTCGCCGCAGAGGAAGGAACGGGACAGGCGGCCTGCTGCTGTGTTGGCGTGGTCATAATGATACTGGCCGCCATTGGTTTCAGCGAGTCCAGGAAAAAGGGGGAGCAAGGTGAAGATTCATCTGCTTCACAAAGTGTCCAGGCAGGTTCTCCGCCTGCAAGCTTTCAGATTCGTGCAGTGCCTTCTGTCAATGATTTCGGTTCAGGCAACCGGGAGTGTTTATCACTGAAAATGCGGGGCCCCATAAACCTTCATCCATCAATGCTTACGGCTGTTTTCCACCTGACTGTCTGGGATGTATCACAGGGAAAGAGCAAGGAGAAGAGAAAGCCAGTTCTCTGTTCAATTCCACAATTTCAGCTGAAGAACTCCCAGGTTTTCCTTTGGACCCATGTGGTGCAGATGCCCTATGCCCAGGGGGTGCTCAACGACTGGACCGATGTGATTTCCATTCCCATCGAAACCCTGATCTTTCCTGCACGGGGCAGAAGATCCCTTGAATTCGAGCTGGTGATAATGTCGCTGGGCGTGGAGAACGGCCCAGTGAACAGGGCTACCTGTACCCATCACCATGAGAGTCAGGTGTACGGTTATATCGATGGTATCCAGATGAGGATAAAGACCGAGGAACTGGGCTTGAAGTTTGCGGCGGCGGTGGCATCGGTAGACGGCCACCTGGATAACCGCGAGAAATCTGTTATTCGCAACTGGATGGACTCCCGTATAGAAAGTCTTCCTGAGGATATGCAGGCGGAAACCACAAGAGCACTGAGCCGTGCCCTTATGATGGCCGAAAGGCTTGGAGCAAAGATAAAACAGAGTGAGATCCACATAATGGTTGAGGAAATTTTAGAGCAGTATCCCGTTGCCAGCCTGCCCAAGGGAGATCTCTACGATGTGGTGAAAC
>CAZRCS010000108.1:0-6089 GCA_964598645.1 uncultured bacterium
TTTTCGGAGGTATTTTCTGGTACACCTTCGATGAGCGCACCACCATGGATGATACAAAAGCTCTTATTGCAGGAATGATAGGGCAGTTCTGCAGAGGCATACTGCCGGAGGGAGAGGGGAAATGATAACATTTCTTATGGCTGCTGCGGTTCTAGCTCAGCCTCAGGTTGAAGACGTTTTACGCAGCCTTGATCAGCTTTACAGAAGCGATGACAGCCATGCATCAATTGAAATGCACATCGTAACCGAGCACTGGGAAAGGACCCTCTCCATGGAATCATGGTCAAAGGGGGAAGACAAAACATTCATCGTGGTTCATTCACCTGCCAGGGAGGCAGGTTCTGCAACACTGAGAGTTGATACCGAGATGTGGAACTATTCACCGAATACCAACAGCACGGTAAGAATTCCTCCATCGATGATGACCGGTTCATGGATGGGTTCCGACCTGACCAACAACGATATCGTGAAGGAGATAACCTACGTGGATGATTACACCGCTGAGTACCTGGAAGCACCATCCAGCGGTGATACCCTCAGCGGGGCTCTTTACCTGAAACTGACTCCCAGGGCATCCACCGCCGTGGTCTGGGCCTATATAGAATGCGCCGTGGGCGTAGACCCTCTTCTGCCTGTCTGGGAACGGTATTACGACCGTCATGGAGAGCTGATAAAAACGATCACTTTCACCGATGTGCAGGAGATGGATGGAAGGACCATACCCTCCACCATGACCATCCAGCCTGCGGACAAGCCGGGGCAGAGCACCACTATTACCTGGTCGGACGCGTCGTTCAACAGGGGAGTGAGTGATGATGTTTTCAGCCTGGCTAACCTCCAGTCCGGGGGAAGCAGGCAATGAGCCTTTCCTCGAAGCTGGCATGGAGAAACATTTTCCGACAGAAGAGGAGATCGATCCTTACGGTGATGACCATGACCGGGGGCTTCGTTCTTTCCAGCCTGTCCATCGGGTGGATGAACGGCTCCTACAGCAACATGATCCTGTTCTTCACCAGCCACAGAACCGGGCAGATACAGCTGCATGCCGAAAACTATCTGAATGACCGGTCCATATACGATTTCATCGGAGACTACGACGAAGTTTCCCGGAAACTTTCCGGCGTGGAAGATGTTGAAGCATGGTCACCGAGAATCTATGCCGGAGCTCTTCTGGCATCCAGATCTGCGGGGTCCCCACCGGGTCTCTTTTCCAATTCAGCGGGAGCCTCCATTATCGGCATCGACCCTGAAATGGAGGAGAATGCAACTTCCTTCTCCAGTCAGATAGTCTCAGGAACCATGCTCAGGGCTTCCAGGGCTGATTCAGTACTCTATGCCGCCGGTGAGATCCTGCTGGGAAAAGAACTGGCCATGGTCCTGAATGCTGAAGCCGGCGATTCACTGGTTCTGTTCTCACAGGCAGTGGACGGAAGCAGCGCAGACAGAAGATATGCAGTTAAGGGAATAGTTTCCACCGGCAACAGCGATCTGGACAGGTCCACGGCGTACATTACCCTTGCAGATGCACAGCTTCTCTTTGCCATGGAGAACAGGGTGCACGAGATAGCGGTCATTACAGGGTCTTTAGATAAAGTAGACGCCGCAGTCGAACACATTAATATAGCCTTGAACGACACAACGGTTGCAGTTGAATCGTGGCAGGTGTTCGCAAAGGAATTCTACAACGGCATGAAAGCCGACGAAGCAAGCCTTAAGATCACCCTGGGAATCATTCTTGCCATGGCTGCCCTCGGGGTTCTCAATACCATACTGATGATGGTACTGGAGAGAAGACGCGAATTTGGAGTAATGAAGGCTGTGGGCACTCCACCGGGTAAAATAGTAAGGATGATATTGCTGGAAGCGAATTTCCTGGCTGTTCTCAGTGTCATTCTGGGCAGTTTGATCAGTTTTGCTGGTCTGGCCTACCTTTCCAGACACGGAATTGTCCTTGATCAGCCCCTGGATTACGGTGGTTTCATATTCAGAGAGATGATGGCGAAAACTTCCCTGGAGTGCTTCTGGATACCAACCGTGAGCATAATGATCACTGCATCGGTTGTGAGTCTTCTTCCTGCTCTTCGTGCATCCCGTACTGATCCTGCAAAATCTTTAAGGACGGTGTGAAATGCTGGGAAGAATGTTCCTGATCTCATGGCGATCCGTTTTGAAGAACAAACGCCGGACACTTATAACAGGTTCGGCGATCGGCCTGGGGCTTTCCGCGCTTCTGTTTACCGATGCCCTTTTTCAGGGGATGGTGGACTACATGGTAGAGTCCGCCACCGAAACCTGGATGGGGCATGCCCAGATTCACAGGGAGGGATTCGAGGAAACCTCCCGCATAAGACTTACGGTGAATCAGCCTGAGAGAGTCGAGGAAGAGCTGGGTTCAGATTCCCTTGTCACAGGTTTTACTTCCAGGATCATTGCGCCTGCTTCACTGGAATCTTCCAGAGAGCTGAAGCCGGTTGCACTCACAGGGGTGGACTTCACAACGGACAGCTCGGTAACTGCTCTGTCCGCTTCCATCATTCAAGGGGAGTACCTCACTGGGGACAGCACGGAGATTATCATCGGTGAAAGACTGGCCGAGGACATGCAGCTGGAACTGGGGGATGTTGCCGTTGTAACCGCTGCCACTGCCGACAGCGGTTTTTCAGCTGGAATGTTCTTCATCTCTGGGATCTGCAGATTCGGTTCTGAAGAACTGGACAGGTATACTGCTTTCATCAATCTTGATGCCGCCGGGGAACTCCTGGGGCTGCAGGGGCGGGTTCACGAATATGCAGTACTCTTTCCTGCTCCTATGATGGCTGAGAACGGGGATCTGCCGTTCTTCAGCTCCTTCAGCACAGGTGGAAACACGGCTGAGGGCTGGCCGGTTCTTGCCCCTCAAATTCACTCGATGGTGCAGATGGTGGACATCAGCGTCGCCGTGATGGCACTGATCCTTTTCAGTCTGGTTCTCTTCGGCATAATTAACTCCCTTTTCATGTCGGTATATGAGAGAATGTATGAATTCGGTGTGATGAAGGCTGTGGGTACGGGACGATCGGTGGTGACGGGCCTGGTTCTCATGGAGGCCCTCTGGCTGGGATTGTCCGCAGTGATCCTTGGGTCCCTTCTGGGATGGGGAGTGATAGAGTACTTCGCAGGAGCGGGACTCAGCTTCGGAGAAATGGAAGTCACGGGAGTTATGCTGGATAAACCGATTTATCCTGTTTTCAACCTGTCCAGGTTATGGATCTATCCCGTTTTCACCCTGCTTTTTACGGTAATGGCAGGTGTTTATCCAGGTATTCATGCCGGAGGTCTTAATCCATCGAAGGCAATAAGAAAAAGTCTATAGGAACAGGAGCGGAAATGACGGGAAAAACTGTAATCAAAACGAAGAACCTAAAGAAAACATACAGTGACAACGGCGTTCCCGTGGAAGCTGTAAGGGGTATCGATTTCACCCTGGAGAAGGGGGAGTTCACTGCGATCATCGGTCCTTCAGGTTCCGGTAAAACCACATTCCTCAACCTTGTTTCAGGGCTCGATACTCCGTCAGAAGGAGAGGTGGAGCTGTCGGGCAAACTCATCTCTACCATGACCGGCCGGGAACTTACAGATTACCGGAGAGACCATATAGGATTTATCTTCCAGGCCTACAATCTGTTTCCGGTGCTTACAGTGGAGGAGAACGTGGAATACATAATGCTTCTCCAGGGCGTGGGCAGGAAGGAGAGGCACAGAAGGGTAATGAGCATTCTGGAACAGGTTGAGCTTTCCGACAAGGCTGACAGGCTTCCCTCGGAACTCTCCGGGGGTCAGCAGCAGCGGGTAGCTGTTGCAAGGGCAATGGTCTCAAGACCCTCGCTGGTCATAGCAGACGAACCAACGGCAAACCTGGACTCAAAAACCAGCGGTGACCTTCTGGACATGATGAGGAGACTCAATGAAGAAACGGGAATGACATTCCTCTTCAGCACCCATGATGAAATAGTCATGGAACGGGCAAGGAAAGTAGTGGTGATAAGGGACGGCAGGCTCGACGGAGTAACTGAAAAGCAATGAAAATTCCTTTTCCTGTTTTTCTGTTGTTTTCTTCAGCACTGGCGATCTCAGGGGTTTTCAAAGGGGCCTTCCATGGAGATGAAAGTTCATGGGATACGAACCTGACCGCAAGACTTACCGAAAGAAGGAACCTGGGGATTGCCGGACTGGATTTCGCCTGGGCACTGAGTCCTTCCTTTGGCAATCCCGCCATAAAGGGGCCTGATGACAGTTTCAGCAGCTTCAGGATAGCCGATTTCAAGCCCAGAATAACTCCTGAGGACTGGGATGAAGATCAGAGATTCAGCCTCTTGCAGAACCTGGACAGACTGAACCTGGAGTTCCGGCCTGGAAACCTGAAGGTGACCCTGGGAAGACAGGCCATCTACTGGGGCGTTTCAAAGACAGTAAGCCCCACTGACTTCATCGCGCCATTCCCCTACGGTACCATCGACACTGAATACCGGGTGGGGGTCGACGCAGTGAGAGCAGTGTATCCCGTGGGAATGCTCTCCGAGGTTGAATCAGGTGCTGTTTTCGGCGAGGGGCTGGAGAACAACGGATTCTGGGCCAGGGGGAGGTTTTATACTCTAAAAACCGATCTCACCGCTACCGTTGCCTTGTTCAATGGAACTTTCCTGGCAGGCGGAAGCCTGAACAGAGCGCTGTTCGGGGCTGCAGTATGGCTGGAGGGAGCATGGAGCAGGCATGAATCCGGGGTCAGCTGGTGGAACGTGTCCCCGGGAGGGGAAAGAAGCTTTCTTCAGGGCAGACTATATGCATATGCCGAGTACCATTTCAACTCCCCAGGAACGGATGATCCCCGGGAGTACCTCTCTGAAACCGCCGGAGAGCCCTACAGAAACGGAACCGTTTATCTTCTGGGCAGACACTATGCGGCAGCCGGGGTTTCATACGCCGCAAGTCCTCTTCTTACCATTTCGACAAATACCCTTCTCAACACTTCGGACCTCTCTATGAGAATCGATCTTTCCGGTGAGTACAGTCTTTCGGACAATGGCTCTCTGGAAGCGGGTTTCAGTGATGGAGCCGGGGCGCCGGAAGATGAATTCGGAGGTATTCCCCTGAGTATCTACTGCATATATTCCCTTTACTTCCAGTAAAGAGAAAGGCATACGGATGAAAACGGCGATAATTTTCCTTACGGTTGTTCTTGGTACATCTTTTTCAGGCATCTCTCTCACACTGGAGAACACATTCCCCGCCCAGGGGAAGGCCATGGGGCTGGATGTTGTGGAAAATCCCTCGGGATCAGAAGTAAGTTTACTGGGGACCAACAACACGGACGATGCTATTTACTTTTACACTCCCTCGGGAATGGTTACGGACACCATACAGCTTGATCCTCTCAATGGGAGCTGTTTCGGTGCAGTGTACAATCTTGGTGAATCGACGCTGTATACGAATGACTGGGAGCACACCGACCTGTTTTGCACAGACGACATGGGAAGTACATGGAACACGGTCCAGGATCCTGCGGAGAACTCCGGCAGAGGCCTTGCATTCCTGGGGGACCACTACTGGACCACCAACGGATACTCGGGCCTGCTGCAGTTCACACCTGGATATCCCCCGACCCAGACTTTCATTCTGCCTGAAATCTATGGTCAGTTAAGCGGCCTTACTGTTTTTCCCTTTGAAGGCAGCACTGCTGTTGCAGTCACTACCTACTCAGATCTGAACATCTGGTTCTATACATGGGACGGCGCAGTGCTTCAGTTCCTGGGCTCAGCTCCGTGTCCTGCACCCTGTCAGGCTTCTTACGGGCTTGCCTTCAGCAATAACCGTGGAACCATTTTCTGGAGCTACAAAACAGCATCAGGTGAATACCTGATCTCGGAATTTTCCTTTGAGATCGATCAGTCTTTGCAGCAGCACACATGGGGAGGAATAAAGAGTTCTTTCTGAATTCTGTCAGCCCAGTTCCAGAACATCGAGGTTCCAGAGTTTCTCAAGGTTGAAATCCCTGAAGAAAACCAGTTCAGGTGCGTTGCCGTAAAGAGCCAGCAGCTCAGACAGATCATGTT
>CAZRCS010000109.1:0-6080 GCA_964598645.1 uncultured bacterium
GGGGAAGGCTGGGAACCATTGCCGGTTTCGGAGGCCACGAACCTCCCGCCTACGAGCTGTTCCAGCTTGGAGGAACAGGTTTTTACGGGGTCAGGGGGTATGGAGACAACGAGATAAACGCCGTGAACGGCTATGAGACCGTAGGCGGAAGGACAATGCTCATTCTCAGTGCCGAGTACAGGTTCAGGATCATCGATCAGCTTCAGCTTGCAACCTTCTTCGACGCGGGAAGCACCTGGGAGACCTGGGCTGACATGGACCTTTCCTCACTTAACCGTGGGGCCGGTCTCGGCATAAGAGTAGAAATACCCATGCTGGGTGTAATGGGGCTTGACTATGCATACGGTTTTGATGGTCCGGATCCGGGCTGGGAACCCCATTTCCAGATGGGAGCATCCTTCTGATTGGAGATATTATGAAACTCTTTTTTCTCTTTGTGATACCCGGAGTTGTTCTGGCACAGAGCATAGCCGTGGTTGATGCCGACAGGGTCTTCGAATCTCTTGGTGAGGTTGTTGATGCCAGGGAACTTCTTGAAACGGAAGTAGATGAGTGGGAACTACATGTGGATTCGCTTCAGGAGGAGATCGACGATATAGAAGAGGATCTTTCCAGAACTCTCATGATGAGTCCAGAAAGAAGGCAGGAGAAGGAAAACCTGCTGGAGCAGAAACAGCGGGAGTTGGAGGAGTATCTGACCAGCGTCTTCGGTCCCGGAGGTGTCATGGAGAGAAGGAATGAAGAACTTGTTGGCCCGATCATCGCTTCCATTAACTCTGCTGTCATGGAGATCGCCAGCGAAGACGGCATAAAAATAGTACTGGATGCAGCGGCAGGGCAGGTTATCTATGCCGAGGCTTCAGTTGATATCACCGACAGGGTGATCGAGCGGGTGGTTACCGGAAATGACTGATCCCATGACCGTTCACCAGATAGCATCGCTTCTTGAAGGCCGAGTTGTCGGAGAACCAGGCAGCGGCATGATTACCGGAGTATCGACTCTTCAGGATGCCGGTCCACAGAATTTATGCTATTTCGGGAACAGCCGGTATGCAAAGTACCTGATGGAGACTTCAGCCCTTGCGGTCATCGTTGCGGAAGAGTGTGAGACAACGGCAACGTGTCAGATCGTGGTGGAAGACGCCTATGATTCCTTCAGAAAAGCACTGGAAATATTCAAGCCTGACCGAAGCAGTGGTTTCAAAGGGGTTCATCCTTCAGCGGTGATTCACCCCACGGCCATGATCGCTGACGGGGTCTCAATTGACCCCTGCGTGGTTATTCACAGGAACTGCAGGGTGGGTACCGGATCCATCATAGGTACCGGCTCGGTACTTGGAGCGGATACCTTTATCGGGGATAACTGTCTGATACACCCCAATGTGTCCCTTCTTGCAGGAACTGTAGTGGGATCCCGAACCATTATTCACTCCGGAACCGTTGCAGGAAGCGACGGTTTCGGTTTCGTTCCCGATCCCACGGGAAGACACAGGAAGATTCCCCAAAACGGCAATGTGGTTATAGGAAATGATGTCGAGATTGGTTCTAACTGCAGCATCGACAGAGCCGTTACCGGAAGCACGGTAATCGGCGACTTCACAAAGCTGGACAATCTCATCCAGGTAGCTCATAATGTTAAGATAGGCAACAGTTGTTTTATTGCCGCCCAGACTGGTATTGCCGGAAGTACGATGATAGGTAACGGCGTTGTCATAGGCGGACAGGTTGGTATTGCCGGGCACATTGTAATTGAAGACGGCGTGGTGGTGGCCGCTAAATCCGGTGTGACAAAAAGCGTTTCAGCAGGGCTGACGGTATCCGGTAATCCATGCAGACCACACAGTGAGAATCTTAGAATTAGTGCAGCAGCAGCAAGACTTCCCGGTATTCTGGCAGCACTCCGGGATACAGCCTCGGGAAACGAAGAAGAAACTGAGGACTGATGAATCGTTTTCAAACCACAGTCAAGAAACAGGTGTCCTATACCGGTCGAGGTTTGCACCTGGGTAAAGAATCCACGATAACCTTCAAACCGGCGCCTCCTGACACCGGTTACGTTTTCGTGCGGACGGATGTACCCCAGAGACCCATGATAACTGTCTCATCGGATAACGTGCGGATGGTTGAGGAACAGGCCAGACGTACCACACTGGGAGAGAACTACTACGAGGTGCACACGGTAGAACACGTACTCAGTGCACTGTATGGTCTTGAAATCGATAATGCCATCATAGAGATCAGCTCTGACGAACCCCCTGAACCTGCGGACGGTTCTGTAAGATCATACATCGAAGTACTCAAGGAAGCCGGTATTGAAACCCTTCATGGCCACCCCAGCAAGGTTTTCGTAATTACTGAACCTGTAAGCATAGAATACTACGGAGCAAGTCTCACCGTCGTTCCCTATCACGGTCTTAAAATCAGTTTTACACTGGATTACGATCACCCGCATATTGGAACCCAATACATAAGCCTGGACATCACGAAGCAGAGCTTTATAGATGAGATCGCCCCTGCAAGGACCTTCTGTCTTTACAAAGATGTCAAGCTGCTCCAGGAAAAGGGACTTATTAAAGGAGGAACCCTGGAAAACGCAGTCGTGATAGGCGACGACGGGGTCATGAACGAGAGCCCTCTGCGTTTCCCCGACGAACTTGTCCGGCACAAGGTACTCGACCTCATCGGTGATCTTTCTCTTCTTGGCCTCAGGCTTCAGGGTCACGTTATAGCTGCAAGGAGCGGGCACGCTTCAAACGTTCAATTCGTCAAAAAGATTAAGAAGGTCTATTCCAGCAGGATGAATGCCTCCAGGACCCACCTCGCCGACAGGAAGTGGGACATAACCGACGTTATGGATCTTTTGCCCCACAGGTATCCTTTCCTTCTTGTTGACAGGGTGCTTGAGATCGATCCTGAAAAAAGCATTACAGCCATCAAGAACGTTACCATAAATGAGCCCTTCTTTCAGGGGCACTTCCCCGGAAGTCCCATAATGCCAGGCGTTCTTGTGATAGAGGCAATGGCCCAGGCCGGCGGACTCATGCTGTTTGATTCCGTGGACGATCCCCACAGGTGGCTGGTTCTATTCGGAGGAATCGATAAGGTAAGGTTCAGAAAGCCAATTCTTCCAGGTGATCAGATAAGGTTCGAACTTGAGCTTGTGAGCAAACGCGGAAGAATGTGCAAGATGAGAGGCGTGGCCAAGGTGGATGACAGGGTTTGTGCCGAGGCCGAACTCACCGCCATGCTGGTTGAGAAGAAATGATACACAGAACCGCCGTGGTAGAAGCGGACTGCATGATTCCCGAATCAGCAGAGATAGGACCCTTTGCCTTTATAGGGAAGGATGTATCGGTAGGTGAGAGGGTGGTCGTTGGAGCCCATGCGGTCATCGATGGAATTACCAGTATTGCCGAGGACGTAAAAGTCGGGCCCGGCGCTGTAATCGGGACGCCACCCCAGGACCTGAAATACGCAGGCGAAAGAACTACACTGGAGGTGGGGCCGAGAACGGTGATCCGTGAGATGGCCAACATCAACTGCGGAACCAGTGCTACGGGTAAAACCGTTATTGGTGCAGACTGCTTCCTCATGGCCTTCAGTCACGTGGCCCACGACTGCGTGATAGGCGACGGCGTGATTCTGGCGAACTCCGTTAACCTGGCCGGGCATGTGGAGGTTGGGAAAAAAGCTATAATCGGTGGAGTGGTTCCCGTTCATCAGTTCACAAGGATTGGTGAGTATTCCATGATCGGAGGCGGCTACAGGGTTTCCAGGGATGTGACTCCCTTCACACTGGCAGGTGGAGAACCACTGCGCTCAGTGGGAATCAACAAGCTCGGCCTCAGGCGCAACGGTTTCTCCAACGAGGAGATCCAGCACGCCGTGGATGGTTTCCACTTCATCTTCAAGGGGGATGGAACCCTTGCTGATAGGGTTCAGGAAATCATTGAAGAAAGCTCTGCAGACCCTTTCAGAAGGCGAATGGCGGAATTTATAAGGAATTCCCGGCGGGGGGTCACCATCTGACCGCCTGGTTCATTGTTTTTTGCGCTCTGACTCTTCAGGCCGGAGAAGGCGAGCAGTCTCCAATTGAATACAGGAATCCCACAGGCGCCCTTCTAAGAAGCTTTGTTCTTCCAGGCTGGGGTCAATTCTACAATGATAAACCGGTTAAGGGTCTCTGCTACGGGGCCTTCGAACTCGGCCTGATGGGCATGATATTTTACCAGCATGGTGAAGCTGAACATGCCAGGGATATGTACATGGAAACCGGGCTTTCCTCCTGGGAGGATAACTACGAAACTCATTCCTCTCTCCGGAGGGATTTTATATGGTACACAGCAGGAGCCTGGGTTGCAGGTATGCTGGATGCCTATGTGGACGCCTATCTTTTCAGTTTCGAAAGTGAGAACAGAAAATTCGAAGGCGACGCCGGATTCAGCACGGGAATAGTCTTCCACTTCTGAAAAAAGGAATGAAATGCTCTTTCACCTTGTATACTTTTTAACTGCCGCAGTGGTCCTCGATGAGCCTGAACTGCTGGAAAGGGCCGTTAACGGAGACAGAGATGCCTTCGGCGAAATAGTCAAGAAGTATGAAAAGAGGGTGTTCAGAGTGGCAAGAAGAATGTGCAGATGCGATGATGACGCGTGGGACATCACACAGGAGTCCTTCATGAAAGCCATGAAAGCCATGCACACCTTCAATACCGAGTACAGGTTTTTTACCTGGATGTACAGGATAGTAAGCAACACCGCGATCAACCACTCAAGGGCAGGCGGAAGACGGGGCGAGGTTGAGTTCGATGAGGGCTACGGAACCGATGGTCTTACCTCAACACCGGACACAGCCATACAGGATATGGAGAAGGACCTGCTGGTGGCCGCAGTTCAGAAAGCTCTGGAGAAACTATCTCCTGCTCTGCGTTCCGTTTTCGTTCTAAGGGTCGATCAGGAGCTTAGCTACGAGGAGATCGCGGAAACTCTGGATATTGCAGTTGGAACGGTGATGTCCCGTCTGAACAGAGCCCGCAGCGCAGTTAAAACCGCAGTGGTCATGGAGCTTGGAGGTGAACCGTGAGATGTCCTGAAAATTCTGAACTGATGCTGTGGCTCGATGATGAGCTTCCGGCGGACAGAAAAAGGTTCATTGAAGAGCACCTGGGTTCCTGTGCCGATTGCAGGTCACTTGTGGAAACCCAGAGGAGGATTGAGACCCTCTGGCGTGAAGACTGGAAGGACCCTGACGAAACAGCCTTTGAAGTAATGAGAAAGCGCATTGTCGCGGCTCCCCCATGGTGGCGAAGGCAGAGAACATGGTTTGCGGTGGCAGCGGTTTTTTCCGTTTACCTGGGAGTCAAAATCTTCTACCTGGATGATGCCGGTAGATCACTCTCAGAAATCGCGGTTGAATCGGAAGAATCTCTGGATAACGAGATGGGTCAGGAAGAATTCCCAAGGGATACCCAGTTCATACATGATGCTCCTGAAACCATTGCTCTGGAACTGTGTGAATCCGAGGAGGAGATCGACGGCACTCCTGATATCGTGTTATCAACGGATCCGGATACCGTGTTTGCTTTTTCAGAGGTTGAACAGGAATGCGCAAATGCTGCGGCTCCCGCCGAAGAATCACAGCAGCTTGTGGAACTGGCATCTTCCGTAACTGAACAGCCGGAGGGATACACAGGCGGCCTCGGTGGACTTGCAGCGAGTGCCGACTCCACGGAGAGTCTCTCTTTGAGCAGGGATGAAAGTGTTTCAGACTGCACTGTGGGAGATGTGTTTTCAGAGGAATCTGCAGGTTTTATGTCTTATGGAAGCGGCGCTGCCGGAGGTGGCGGTGTTTCAGATTCATCACTGGGAGGAAGCTCCGCCTCCCGCGCTGTGACCGGGGAGGAAGATGCAGCTGTCTGCGATGACTCCGAGCATCAGGAGACCATGGCCTGTGCAGAGGTCGCTTCACCTTGTTTTTACTGGACAGAACCCGTTCTTTTCATCGAACTTGAGAACGGAGAGTATTTCCAGCTTCTGCGTGAGAACTGGGAGGAATTGTTCCAGCTGGCAGATTCCATTTTT
>CAZRCS010000110.1:0-5967 GCA_964598645.1 uncultured bacterium
GTGGACCAGTATTCTCGGGCCCGGGCGGGCCGGATGCTGGCAGGGACGGTGCAGAGCAGGATGGCGGGGGCGAATGTGGCCAGGGAGATGGAGAGGGCGATGAGGCCATGATAGCGAGGCTAGGAGATAGCGAGGCTAGGAGAACAGGGTGTCGTGTTCAATTATAATCTGCTTTTTCGGCCATGATCATTGCCGGCGTTTTTCTTTGAATAGAGCGTGAATTCCGTTAAAGATATTTCGTCCAACTGAACCATCTGCAAAAACTGGTGGACCTCATCGGCATGCTGCTGCCTTAAAAGCAATTCCAGCCAGAAGTTCGAGTCGATGAGGTAGCTCAATCGCCCCACCAATCCAGGGACTTCTTCTGCAATTCAAGAGAAGTATAATTTTCTTTGAACTTGGCCAATCCGCCCGCCCAGTCAAACCGCAGTTTTTTGCGCTTGGGTCTGCTCTTTTTTTCAGCGAGGTATTGGGCGAAATCCAGAACCTCTTGCTGGTGTTGGGAGGAAAGTTTGGCCATAAGTTCGCGGATCTGCTCCACAGATGTATCTCTGAGGCTTATGGATGATATAATTTCCCATTTGTATCACACAACGTGGAGCGGGCACCGGAAGCCTTGCCATCTGAACCTAGGATTTCGGTAGCCTGCCAGGGCCTCATCCTCATGGACGTGGGCTACCAGGGTCTGGACTGGCAGGTGGACGAATACTCCAGAGCGCGGACGGGCAGGATGCTGGCTGTGACCGTGCAGAGCAGAATGGTGGGGGGCGAATATGGCGAGAGATGGAGAGGGCGATGGGATTGGATGCGGGCGATTAGGAAGACTTGGGTATGAGGTTCAATTAGGATCAGCTTTTTCTGCGGGATCTCCTGCGCGAATAGCAACTCTCTGACATACGGGCTTCAATCTCGCGAGGCGTTACGGGATTTTTTTTGATGATGCATTTTACACGCGCAAAAATATATATTTAGGAAATACGTACATTATTTCGCTCTGGCCGGATCTGATTAATAACTCTGCCTGGGAGGTATCAAGCGTTTCACTTTATAACTTAGTGAATATACATTCTACAAAAAAATTTATCAGAGTGTTCGGAGCGCAAAAGGAATAAACTCGAGTCGCAGTTATTCACGGGAAGAGCAGAATCTGCTGCTCCTGGAACAAAGTCCGGGGTCTGGCCTTTGCCGAGACCAGATCCCACAGGAAAATTGTATGATAGACACAATAGCGACCTTAGAGGATTTAAAGTCCTCGCTGGTCTACGGCTCGACTGGAGGTTACCTTCCGTCGGGGAAGGACTGCACAATGCGGTCTTGCAACGATCTAAGGACCATTATCGCAACAGCGAGCGAAGTCCTGGAGCTTATGTCTAAAAGCAAAGGCATGGAGGTCCAGTTGATCGGAACGCTATCATCGAGTCGAAACAACTGTCTGACGATCCTTGATCAAACAGAAGACTTTCCTTATCTCGACGAAGTAATTCGTCGTTTGGATAACTCTGAGATTATTGACCTTAAGCACTGGGAATGGCTCGACTCAGACCATATATTCTTTACATACGGTCTTGGTGAAGGCATATTACAACATTATAGGCTCGGGGGCGTCCACGGAGGCCGTGGCTTTGTTGCTGTGGTGGATGGCGGGGGCGAGCGTGGCAAGGGAGATGGAGGCGTCGATGCAGATAAGTCGCCAGGATGAATGCTGAAGCTTAAAAAAAGCCATGATCCTCATCGAGAAGCTCAAGCTTAAATCTAATAATACCTATACCTATTAGACATGACACTGGAGGAGACAGAGAAGAGGCTCAAAGAGCTTCTCAGCCAGGGGGCAAGCCAGGAAGAGATGATAAAGCAGCTAAGCCTGGCGGAAGGATGCGGCCTGAAGCTCTGGTGCCAGGAGCAGATCGTTGCCGGGTCTGACAAGAAGGTCCATCGATGGTGCGGCTATGTATATCGCTGCCAGGATCCGGCAGAGAATGTGCCTGAACCCCTTTATGGAAAATGGCTTGACGGAGGATGTCCTGAGGCCTGATTGAAGTAAGAGTACAGGAGTTTTGATTATCTTCCTGAGCCTCAGAGCATCCTCATTTTTGGCTCCTCGCTATTTAGTATGGGTGAACTTTAATCTAGTTCTTTGCTCTTTCCTGTGGGCCGCCTCTACAGACCGACCTGATCATTGGCCTTCTGTTGCCTCTTCGGTTGTCCCTGGCGATAGCACAAAAAATGAACCACAAAGACACAAAGTCACAAAGATATCTTTTCATGTCTCTTATGAATCCTCATATTGAGGATAGAATCCTTTGTGTCTTTGTGCCTTTGTGGTTTAAGTTTGAGTCACAATGCCCACAGAAAACAGCGAGGAGCCTCATTTTTCTTTAAGCACATCTACTAATGGTCTAGCTTGCCAGTCCGGTCGCGATCGTCCTCCCCAGGTGGAAGCACTTCTCAATGTCCTCCTTGCTGGGAACCTGTATGGCGGTCGTCCCGGGCTCGACTACATTCATGCCAAAGGACTTCATGCGGGCGATCAGGGTGGGAATGCTCTCGCCACTCCATCCATAAGAGCCAAATGCCACTCCTACCTTCCCCTTTAAATCGAGCTTTGCCATCTCTTTTAAGAATGGGTCCATCGACTTGATCAGCTTGTAGTTATAGGTCGAGCCACCAAGAACGATTGCATCCGCATCCACGACATCATTTGGCGAAGCGTCAAAAGCATCCTTTAGCAATACCTCAGTTCCTTCAATGGTCATTGCCCCATTGGCAATGGCCTCTGCCATCTTCTTCGTCCTTCCCAGGCCGCTGGCATAGATTATCGCTATCTTTGGCATTTTACAATCCCCTTAGATATTCTCTGCTGCATTTTATAACTATTTTTTGTTGGGCGACATTTTTGTATGGCATTTTGAGATCCGCTGGTTGGCGGACCAACTGGAGACCCGCGATGGTAAGAGAAGTGCATTTCAGGGGATGTTTGCGATCTAATTTGGATGTCCATAATTTACATAGTAATAGGCATGATAGAGTGTGCTCTGTCTTAACTTCAAGGTGAACTCAATGCGAAACGCTAAAACATCTCCACCAAAATGGTGCTACCACGAGCCGGACCACCCCGGCATGGATTTCGATGCCGTCGCTCCATCCTACGACCGCAATATGCAAAGGTTCAGAGACATTCAGGGGGAGATCGAGGAGATATTATCCTTCCTGAACCTCATGCCAGACCAGACATTGCTGGAGATGGGCACGGGCACGGGCGAGTTTGCCCTGGCCGCCGCCCGCCGCTGCGCTCGGGTCTATGCCATCGACATTTCCTCAGGCATGCTCGAGTATGCCAGAAATAAAGCTCGGGAAAAGGGAATCTCCAACATCAGCTTTTCTCCCGGTGGCTTTCTCTCCTACCACCACCAGAATGAGCCGCCCGACGCCATCGTCAGCCAGATAGCCCTGCACCACCTGCCCGACTTCTGGAAGCAGATCGCACTGCTGAACATGGCTGAGATGCTGAGCTCAGGGGGGAAACTCTGTCTGAGGGACATAGTCTATTCCTTCGATCCGCGCGATTATGAGATGCAGATAGAGAGGTTCGTCACCAGCACCGGGGAGAAGGCAGGTCCCGGATTTGCCCAGAGGATGAACAGCCACATCAACAAGGAATTCTCCACCATGGACTGGATTATGCGCGGCCTGATCGAGAGGGCGGGCTTTGTGATAGAAAGGGAGGTGCATAAAGAGGGATTTTTAGGCCTTTATTTGTGCAGGAAGATCTGAATTGCCATCATCCAACTTTTTTCATCACCAATATTCTCTCGAACTTTGTCGTGCGCGTTCTCCTCCGTGATCGCCTATCGTCAGGAATTATATCATCGTAAATTGTCTCAACGAAAAAACCATCGTCGCAAACCTGTCTCGCTAAATCTGCTAAAATCTCTGCTGTACGCCTGATTTGCCCGTCGCGCTCTACATCGCCGAGAACTAGCACACAGTATCCCTCGGACTTAAGAACACGGTGCATCTCAGAAATGCATTTTGACATTTGCGGCAAATAGACTCGGGTTTTTGCTGTCATCGAGGCATCCAGTTCCTTCCAGTCTTCGCATCCCAAAAACCATAATCTAAGACGATTATCGCGAGCGTAATCAAGAGCTCCGAAATAAGGAGGGCTTGATATGATTGTATCGACCACTTCATCATCGATGGGCAGATTCATGGAGTTAACTCTCCAGACTTTGTATTTCCTATTCTCCCAATCAAGTGGAAGAAAAGATCGACTGTAGGCACGTTTTACCTTTGCAGCCAGGCGAGAACCAAGGTCTCGATAGGAATACATATGAGGAAAATCTTCTGGAGGGTACATTGACTTCCTAAGATACGGAACCAGATGGCTAGCAGGATACGAAAGAAAACCTGGCCTAACGTGATGCAAAATGCCTAGCAAACAAGCAGTCAAGAAAAAGTCATTTTCTTCTTTTAAAATTCGAAAGGCCAACAAAATTTCTTTTAAAGTTTCAGGATGAAAGAATTCTCTAACCCATTGAGGGGTTAAAGAAAGGTCTACCGAAGGAGCTTGGCTTTCAATTGCACTCGTAAGTATCGCCACTCTGTCAAGGGCTTTTTTCTCGCTTGCAGGAGCATCAAGCTTCCCACGAGTGATGGCATATGCATAAGGACTAAGATCATTTGCCCAAGCAACTCGATCGGATATAACCGCCTCAAAAGGGACAACACCTGAACCAGAAAATGGATCAAGCACCGTATCCCCACGTTTTGAATAGAGATTAACGAGAACCTTAGCCATACCGGATTTCATTTTGCCAACATAGGGAGATAGTTGCTGAAAGGTGCTCTCTCGCGACTGATAAGATCCTCTCCACAGTTGAGAATTCAAGCAAGTGAAAGAGTCCACATCATCGAACAGTGTTAACTGCCTTGTGTCCCCGGCACTATTTGCCACTGTTTACCTCCTAAGGCCGCCATGCTCGGGATCGACTCTCATCGACTATTTCTCCTTTATGCAAAATTGTCACCCTTCTTTGAATTCGATCATTTGAGACTCTTTCAACTCCAACATGCACCTCCCAAAGATGCTCTTCTCTCGCTCTCGGATTTACATCAAATAAATCTAGAATCTTCCCAGGCAGCTTTAGCGTCTCAAGAGAATGAATCGGTGGCATAGGATCTTCGAGAGTTGGTACACGCTGAGGAAACAGAAAAACATCAGGAGCTGCGTTTAGCCCAATTGTCTCCATTCTATCGGTATATTTAGGACATGGCCTCGTCCTCGTCCCACATAAGATGTCTTTGAAAAATAAGGCGTCAACTAATTTATGACGTCTAACAAGCTCATTAGTTAAACGGTTTATTATGGAGTGTGCACCATGTCCGGGCTGATTCACAATTGCTCCATCCAGATGGGACCAAACACAAAACTCTTTTGCCCAGAGAGGACGCTCTGAGATGTTTATGCTATTTCCCTCCCCGCCCTTTACCTCTATAGCTGCGATGTAGTCTGGATCATTTTCGACGATAACTACAAAGTCGTATCTTCGACTGTTGCCCGTTTGTTCGTAATCTACGACTATGCCCTTTTGCAGCATGTTCTCTAAAACGTCGCCGATTAATCCTTCTCTTCCCGTAGTAGAAGAGGCAATAAATGTGCCGCGAATGCTTTCAACAGCTGATCTGAAAACAAGGCCATGCCTGTAGTCGATCGGCTGGATATTATGTTCAAGCAGCAGATTCGGATGAGACTTATCCATATTTATTAAAAGATCTATCGCTCTAGGTACCTGGTCGGTCACCTGGGTTTCGTGTTTGCAGGGGAGTATCATGTTGCAGTCAATAGACCAATCCTGTTAATCGTTTATAGATCTTTCCTTGTTTAAAAAAATTTTTATTATTTCTTTTTTTATCCGCAGCCGCATCCACCTCCACCGCCTCCTCCTCCTGAGGTAGAGGCTGTGGTCC
>CAZRCS010000111.1:0-5958 GCA_964598645.1 uncultured bacterium
GGAATGATGGCTCAGCCCGAGGAATGCAAAGGCTACCCCCCGTCGTGGGACAGCTACATAACCGTTGACGATGTTGACGCCACAGCAGCAAAGGTTACCGAACTCGGAGGAAAGGTTCTCCGCGCCCCTGCAGACATACCCGAAGTGGGCCGATTCTGCGTGATTCAAGACCCCCAGGGTGCTGTTATCATGGCCTTTACATACTCCAAGTAACCTGATCCTCCTTTCAGCCGGCCTTCTTTCAGGGGCCGGCTGCATCTTCTCCATCCTTCCTTCCCATTAATTGCCCATGACACACGGGCTTCCAGGGAATATTCTATGTTTCCCGGAGTATTTCATGCAAACAGTTGAATGGAGAATGTAATGAAAACAGCACTTTCAGCATTGGTGTTCCTGGCTCTCGGCTCCTCCGCTTACTCGGAAATGCCATTGATTCCCGCGTCAGTAGTGGATTCGACACTGGTTGCAGGCAACAACGAATTCGCCTTCGACCTTTTCGGTGAAGTCTGTTCCCTGCAGGGTGACGGGAACGTGTTCCTCTCCCCGTTCAGTATTTCAATGGCCCTTGGTATGACCTGGAACGGAGCAAGCGGAGAAACGGCGCAGGATATGGCTTCGGTGCTTCACTTCACACTGCCTGTGCAGTACGTAGATGAAGCTTTCCAGCGTATTTCCTCGGAAATATCTTCCGGAAGCCTCAATGGGGCCGAATCGGGAGAGCCCTTCTCAATGGTCGTTGCAAACGGCATCTGGGTGCAGAACGGCTTCACCCTTCTGAACAGCTTCGTTTCCGCGGTTACTGAATACTTCTCTGCAGGGGTTCAGAGCCTTGACTTCGCATCAGATGCCGAGGGTTCCCGTGAAATCATAAACACCTGGGTGGCAGATAACACCATGCAGAAGATCCTCGACCTCATACCCCGGGGAGCCCTGGATACCGACACGAGGCTGGTGCTGACAAACGCCGTATACTTCAAGGCTTCGTGGCGTCACCCCTTCAATGAACATGCAACTTCCGACGGCAGTTTCCTCCTGCCCTGCCAGTCGCCGGTGATCGTTCCAATGATGACCCAGACCGAGTTCTTCGACTATGCTTCGTCGGAAGAGTGGCAGGCGGTTTCAATGGCCTACGCAGGTGGAGACGCCTCAATGCTCATAATTCTTCCTCTGAGTATGGACGACTTCCTTGAGAACTTCAACGGTGATGCGCTGGCTTACATCCAGAGAAAAATGTCCCGTGTGAACGTTCACCTCACCATGCCCAGGTTCGAGTTCACCAGAAGCATGCCGCTGAGCGACATACTCGTTTCCATGGGAATGGGATCTGCTTTCAGCAGCGATGCCAACTTCCAGGCGATCACAGGAGGACTCGATCTTTACATCTCTGAAGTTCTTCACAAGGCCTACGTGAAGGTAGATGAAGAGGGAACCGAGGCTGCGGCTGCGACGGCGGTTGTCATGAACACTACAGCAATACCTGCTCCTCCTGTGGAAATGAACGTGAACAGACCCTTCATTTTCATTATACAGGACAATGCCACCGGTTCGATCGTCTTCATGGGAAGACTGGATGACCCTTCGGCAAGCTGACCTGTTTTCTTATGGATGTCCCCCGGGGCAATTGACATAACCTGAATCAAACAGGACTGGATGTACTTACACATCAGTATTTTATACCATTTTGCGTGGTTTTCTGCCTGTAGTTTCAAAACTATATTGGTCTTTCGCAAGGTTCGGCACGGCCACTTTCGGTGGATTACCAAACGGTTGGAGGAAAAATGAAGTCCTACGATGTGATCATTATTGGAGCAGGCCCCTCGGGTATAATCACCGGTGTGACCGGCAAGAAGGAAAACCCCGACAAATCATTCCTGATGATAAAGGAAGAGGAAAAGGGGCTTGTACCCTGCGGCATACCCTATGTGTTCCATGACCTTGAAAACATAGACCAGAACCTCATGGGCCCCGCCCCCTTCGTTAACGCCGGCGGCGAGGTGGTGGTGGACCCTGTGAAGGGCATCGATCTCAGGGGAAAGACCCTTACCACACAATCCGGTGAGACCTACGGCTGGAGCAAGCTCATTTTCGCCACGGGTTCAGTTCCCACGGTACCGAAGTTCATAAAGGGTTACGACCTTCAGGGGATCGAATACGTGAAGAAGAGCTATAAGAGCATCGACAGTCTGGTAGGCAAGGCCAGTGCCGCAAGGAACATAGTGGTGATCGGAGGCGGTTTCATCGGTGCTGAGATGGCTGAGCAGCTGGCCAAACACCCCGATAAGAACATCACCCTCGTGGAAATGGAAGAACACTGCCTCAACAGGGCTTTCTCATCAGACTTTGCAGCCATGGCAGACACTCACCTTGCCAACGCAGGGGTGAATGTTCGCTGCAGCTGTACGGTTCAGGAATTCAAGGGATCCGGCAGTGTTGATTCCGTGATAATCCAGGGTGGAGAAGCCATTCCCGCAGACCTTGTGATATGTGCCATTGGCTATTCCCCCAGAACCGAGCTTGCCGCTGAAGCAGGGCTCGAGATAACAGGCAACAAGACCATAAAGGTGGACAGGTACATGCGTACATCCGTGCAGGATGTCTTCGCGGTGGGCGACTGCTCAAGCACCTCGGGCTTCATAACTGGCAATCCCGACAACATAATGCTTGCATCCACTGCCACTGCAGAGGCCAGAGTACTGGGCTACAACCTTTTCTGCATTCATCTGCTCCGCACCTTCTCCGGTACGCTCTCGGTTTTCTCCACAGAGTTCGACGGTTTCGCCTTCGCCTCTGCAGGGGCCATAGAGGAAACGGCCCACAGGTCCAACATCGAATACGTCACAGGAAGGTTCGAGGTTGTGGACCGCCACCCGGGCTCACTTCCCGGAGCAAAGAAGATGATAGTGAAGATAATCGTAACTCCCGAGACCGGAAGAATAATCGGAGCTGAGATCTACGGAGGCAAGTCTGTTGGCGAACTCATCAACCTCGTGGGGCTTGCCATACAGAAGCAGGTAACGGTGTTCGAGCTGGTATCGTTCCAGATGGGCACCCATCCCCTGCTCACTCCGGCTCCCACCATGTATGCCCTGGTCAAGGCCTGCGAAGTGGCAATCGGCAACATAAGGAAAAGGTGTACCGGCTGATACCGATCATCATCTGACAGAGGCCTTCCCTTTCTTAAAGGGAGGGCCTTTTCATTACGAATGCGCCTGGGGTCAGCCGTTCCAGCCCTCGATCAGGGCAAGGAGCCACCAAAGAGCCGAACCCTTGTTCTCGCAGCTTTCATATGTGGTATGACCTGCTTCGTCTCCGTAGTAATGTGGGTGCTCCGAGGGTATTGCCATTTCCTGATAGTTGTAGGTGTTCTGTTCCCCGTTGTACCAGCAGTCCATGTCGGCGAAATCGAAGAGGTACCGGCCGTTTTCTTCGCAGAACTGCCTTATCTGGCTGTTCCTCTGAAAACGGTTGTAGCCTTCACTACCCTGGGACTGGGCATTACCAGTCATGTAAACGAAAGTTACACCCGGATACTCGTTTTCCAGTGTACTCATGGCATCAAGGTAGTTCTCAACCTCCTCGGCGCCGTACCAGTCCAGCTGGGTGCACCAGCACCACATGCAGACGTTGATCTGGGGATTCCCGTCGAGAACGGCCCTTGTCATATCCATCCCTTCGGGGGTTTCCCAGAAGAGCTCGGGGCCAACATAGGTTTCATCCATCTGGCCGTCGAAGATGCACAGAGCACCTGACTCGGCGGGGAGAGTGGAATAACCGATGGCAACACTGTAGAAGGAATCATCATCTTCGATACTCTGAAGGCCTTCGGTGAGCTGCCCGCCGTGTGAAGTGTGGGCGTAGTGAAGCCTGGTTCCGTTTTGAACTGCTTCGATCCACTGAGTGGGAACCGCGGAAAGATCCGTACAGCGGTGATCCACCCCGGGGCCCTCATATTGCGAGTACTGGCTCTCCCCTGGCCCGGCGGGGTTCGTGGTGCCGCCGCAGGAAGGAAGAATGAACACCGAGATCGAAACCAGTCCCAATAGTGCAGCCGTTTCCATGCTAACCTCTTTTTCCTTGGATGACACCTGCGAAACAGACCTCTGCCAATTCCTGAAAACCCTGAACTGAATTATCATAAAGTTCTCTTCAGCATCAGACCAGTAGCCGGCATGGATACCAGAAAGCCCCGGATCTTTCAGTGATCCGGGGCTTTCTATGAGGAAAGCTTATTCGGGAAGCTTTTTCAGGCAGAGGAACCAGTCGAGACATTCGTAGTCTTTTCCTGCTCCTGCAACCCTCTCGTCCGCCTTGTCGGTGGTGGGAGGAGGCGGAATGATCACCCTGTCGCCGGGGCGCCAGTCGGCGGGTGTAGCAACGCCGTATTTATCCGATGTCTGCATTGCTGTGAGTATTCTCTTCAGCTCGTCGAAATTTCTTCCGTTGGCAAGGGGATAGTAGATGAGAGCCCTGACCTTGGATTCCGGGTCAATGAAGAATACGGCTCTGACAGCCTGGGTGTTGCTGGCTCCCGGCTGCACCATACCGTATTTGTAACCCACTTCCATGGTGAGATCGGCGATCACCGGGAAATCGATCTTCAGGTTTTCCATGCCGTTCCACTTTATCTTCTTCTCGATGGTTCTAAGCCAGGCGATGTGACTGTAATGGCTGTCGATGGAAAGGCCGATCAGTTCGCAGTTCATTGCCTTGAATTCGTCCTGCATGGAGGCAAAGGTCATGAACTCAGTGGTGCATACCGGAGTGAAGTCCGCAGGATGGCTGAACAGAATTACCCATTTACCCACATAGTCGTCGGGGAAATTGATGGTGCCCTTGGTTGTAAGCGCGGTGAACGCCGGCGCAGGGTCGCCTATTAGGGGAATTGACGGATAGGCGTCTTCCTCTTCGCAATCACAGTAGTGATCATGTTCGTCACACATATTTTCTCCTCATCTAGGGTGTTGTTTCCTTCACCCGTTCTTCCTGGCTCATTGCTGCCAGTGTTTCTATCTCTTTTTGGGAAAGTCCCAGTGCTTCTGCCACTCTGGTACCGTAGTCTTCATCCACCTTGTAAAACAAAGCGGTCTGCCTTTTCTGAAGAAATTTCTTCGCATTGCCCAGATGCCCTGCGATGTTGGAAATAAGGTGCTCTCTGTCAGTTTCGGTCATAACCCTGCGGTACAGGTCGCCTGCCTGCAGGAAGTCTGTATCGGTGAGTTCCACTTCGTATCTGTCCGCCATTCCGAAGATGTCCAACGGCGGAAGGGGGTTGTCCGGGGATGGAGCGGGAGCAGCATAACTGTTAGGCCAGTAGTTCGGGCCCCTGCCTCCGTTGCCGTCCACCCTCATGGCACCGTCGCGCTGGTAGTTTGCGGCCTTGGCTCCCCTGGGTGAGTTTACAGGTATGAGGCTGTAATTCGGGCCCAGTCTGTGGCGATGGGCATCGTGGTAGCCGAATATTCTTGCCTGCATCATTTTGTCCGGCGAAGGTCCTATACCCGGAACCAGGTTACCCGGGGAAAAGGCTGCCTGCTCCACCTCTGCAAAATAGTTTTCCGGATTTCTGTTCAAGACCATGCGGCCTATTGTTATCGGAGGGAATTCCCCATGGGGCCAGACCTTGGTTACATCGAAGGGGTTGAACCTGAATGCATCGGCCTGTTCCGGTGTCATAACCTGTATCTCGACACGCCATGACGGGAATTCACCATTCTTGATTGATTCGAAGAGATCCCTGGTGGCTATGTCAGGGTCTATTCCCCGCATTTCGTCTGCTTCGCCTGCGGTGAAATTCTTAACACCCGTTTCCGTTTTGAAGTGCATCTTGACCCAGACGTATTCACCTTCTTTGTTGTACCACATGAAGGAGTGACCGCTGTAGCCGTTCATGGAACGGAAATTCCTGGGTGTTCCCCTGTTGCTGAACAGTATGGTAACCTGATGCACCGACTCAGGGGT
>CAZRCS010000112.1:0-5909 GCA_964598645.1 uncultured bacterium
GGGGATCAATGCTTTTCGAACTTGATGAGTACTCGGGATGGACCGCTCAGTCAGCGCTGGTAAATGTGAATGTGTTCTATCAGAGCGGATGCGGTCTCCCCACATCCTTCCATACATATGCCGCCACTGAAACCTGGGATGAAAGCTGGACATCAGGCCATGTGACCCATTCAGCTGAGAACTGGGGGACTTTCACCTTCAATGGAGTCAACACCTACCAGCTGGATGTAACCGATCTGGTTAACGCCTGGCTCTCCGGCTCAATTGACAACTTCGGTCTTGTCTTCCAGTCCATAGACAACAATCAGGCAGAACACAGATTTTACTCGGTTAACGCAAGTTCTGAAAGCGTAAGACCCTTTCTCACTCTGTCCTTTCCCGAGGCCTTTTCCCCGAACAGATGGGCGGGAATAAAGAGATCTCTGTAAATAAGAAGGCCCTCCGGCCGATCAGGCCGGAGGGCTAGCATTCATCCTGAAAACTTCCTAGAAGTTTTCTTTCACATAATCGTAACCGGCCTTTACCGCCTTGGCGTTAAGGTCGATTATCGCCTGCTTCTTACCTTTGAACAGCTTGGGAAGAAGGGCTATTACGTCTTCTGGTTTGAACATATCGGTTATGGCGGCATAAGCTCCCACGTTAACGAGGCTCTGCACTCTGGTATTGCCCAGACCATCGGCTATTTCCGTTACTGGAACAGCGTATACGCCGATATCAGTTCTCTTTGGTTTTACGTCGATAAGGGTACTGTTGTACATGAGGGTTCCGCCGGGAAGAATGAACTCCTCGAACTTCTCCATGCTGGGTCTGTTCATTGCCAGGACCATGGTAGGATGCACCGCTTCGGCTGCACCTATGGTTCCATCCTGTATGTTCACCGAGCAGTTTGCGGTTCCTCCGCGCATTTCAGGTCCATAGCTGGGGAGCCAGCTCACGTTGTAGCCGTACTCCAGGGCAACGCTGGCCAGGGCCTGACCGGTAACCATTATGCCCTGCCCTCCAAAGCCTGCCACTCTTATGGACATTTTGCGGTATTTCTCCACGGTGTCGGGACGGGTGAAGTCAACGTCCTTCTCACTGGAAATGCCAAGCTTCTCCCATACTTCGGCGGGTTCCATAACGGGAGTGGGTCTTACCGTAATCTTGGCTTCCTCTCCCTTGTCCCTGTACACACCAAGGGGATAAAGAGGGATCATCTTCTCCTCCACCCACTTCATGGCTTTGGGTGCGTCCATTTTCCAGCCGCTTGGGCAGGTGGAAAGAACTTCTATGAACTGGAATCCCTTTTTGTCTCTGGCATTCTCAAGGGCCTTACGTACGGCGTTCCTTGTTTTCCTTATGTTCGCGGGGTTGTGCAGCGATACACGCTCTATGTAGTTAGGCGCCGTCAGCTGGCTGAGAACTTCGCACATTTTTATGGGGTATCCGTCGGTATCGAGGTTTCTGCCGTAGGGTGATGTGGTGGTGATCTGACCCTCAAGGGTAGTGGGAGCCATCTGCCCCCCGGTCATTCCGTAAATGGCGTTGTTCACGAAGAAAACGGCGATGTTTTCACCGCGGTTGGCAGCCTGAAGAATGTTGTTGCCGCCAATTGCCGCAAGATCGCCGTCTCCCTGATAGCTTATAACCACTTTGTCGGGATTGGCCCTGCTCACAGCGGTTCCCACTGCGGGGGCTCTACCATGGGCAACCTGAAAGTTGCCTGTATCGAAGTAGTAGTATGCGAACACACTGCAGCCCACAGGGCTTATGAGAATAGTGTCATCGATAATGCCCAGGTCTTCCATGGCTTCGGCGATCAGCTTGTGAAGAATACCGTGACCGCAACCGGGGCAATAGTGCGTGCGGTCTTTCTCGGCTCCGGGCTTGTGCTTGTATACATCCGCGAAGCCCTTTGGCTTTCTGAGTACTGTCTTTTTCATTACTTTACCTCCCCGTAAAGCTCGGAGACTTTGTCGAGTATCTCCACAGCGGAGGGTACATTACCGCCTACACGGAAGTACAGGTCACTCTTCATTTTTCCGCAGAGAGCCAGGTTCACGTCATCCACCATCTGTCCGGTGGAAAGCTCCACGGTAAGTATATGCTTTATACCCCTGTCAGGAAGAGCGGCTATTTCTTTTTCAGGGAAAGGGAAAAGGGTTATTGGCCTGAACAGACCGAGTTTGATGCCCTTTGCCCTTGCATTGTCTACTGCGGTTCTGAGCACACGGCTCACCGAACCGTAGCCGATAACTGCTATTTCCGCATCATCCATCATGTATTCCTCGAACCGAACCTCATTCTTCTGGATCTTCTGATACTTCTTGAGAAGTTCGTTGTTCCACCACTCGAGGTCGTCGTGATCAAGATAGATGGAGTTAACCAGATTCTTGTGCAAAGGAGTACCGAAAACCGCGTAATCGCTTTTGTCGGGAAGTTCCTTCACCGGCTCCGGTATGGTTACCGATTCCATCATCTGTCCTATGACACCGTCGGTGAGGACGAAAACCGGTGTCCGGTACTTGTCGGCAAGCTCGAAAGCAAGCATGGTGAAATCGCACATTTCCTGGCAGCTTGAAGGGGCCAGGACAATGCTTCTGTAGTTACCGTGACCTCCCCCTTTCACCACCTGGTTGTAATCGCCCTGCTCGGGTCCGATGTTTCCCAGTCCGGGTCCGCCTCTCATGATGTCCACAATGACACATGGAAGGGCTGCACCTGCGCAGTAGGAAATCCCCTCGAGTTTCAGGCTTATACCGGGCCCTGAGCTTCCGGTCATGACCCTTCTTCCGCTTCCGGCAGCACCGTAAACCATGTTGATGGCAGCCACTTCACTCTCGGCTTGAAGGAAAGTCCTTCCAAGCTTCGGGAAAAGAGCTGCAGCGGATTCGGCAATTTCGCTGGCGGGGGTAATCGGGTATCCGTAATAGGCTGTGCATCCGGCCATTGCGGCACCGTAAACCGCCGCATAGTTTCCCTTCATCAGCATTCTGGCCATTCTACACCTCCCCATCTGTATCCGGGTTGTAGTCTCTGAGATAAACGACGATTGCGTCGGGTTCAGGACAGGTGTAGAAGCAGCTTGCGCATCCTACACAGCCCTCCCCTTTGTATTCCGCGTAGTGGTAACCCTTGGAGTTCAGATTAGGTGAAAACACCAGAACCTGTTTCGGACAGTGTGCAATACAGAGACCGCAGCCCTTGCATTTGTCCGGGTTCACCTCGGAACGGGGATACTTTGCGTCGGTCAATTGAGGGACCTCCTTGCTAAGTTTATGATCAAAGTTACATCAATAAAGCATAGTATCGGTAAAAGCGCTGTGGGTTTCTACAATGGCATTGAAGTGTATAAGCGTCAACCTCTGAAGGTGCAGGGAAAGATACTGGAACCGCTCCGTATAACACTGATTGTGAGCGAGAAAAGAGTCATTTTTCATGAAACCCGGATTAGAGAGGTTTCCTCCAGAATTCCTGGAACCGGGAATAACCGTCCATCTCAAGCTCGAGCTCATCTTCCTGCCAGTTATGGACAAGAAGGAAACGAAACCCTTCCCTTCGGAGACATTTCTCAAGAGCTGCAAGAAACTCCCCGGTGGACACCTGGGTGGAAACCCCTGAAACAACAGCTGTTCCTCGCCCTTTGTCGTTCAGAGCAAAGGTTCCCAGGTTTTCGTTCTTTTTCTTCAATACGAATCCGTCTTCCCGATCCTTGAACAAAATGGGCATTTCCGACCTGTCAGCCTCCTTTATCCGGCTGGCATACAGTTTGAGAGCCGCTATGTAAAGAACCGCAAACAAGATCACCCCGGTAAGCAAATCTCCTGCACCCAAGTAAGTCAGGATGGCATAAACCACCGAATGAAGAGTAAATATCCCTCCCATTACAGCGGTCAGTATTCCCTGACCGGCGGAGGAGATAAAACCCTTTCCAAGCCCACCGGCCATTTTCTCGATAATGTTCCATCGGAAAAGAGCTGAGAATAAAAGGATCAGACCCAGGATCAGTTCCATGAAAATCACGGTTCCCCCCGGAAAAGCAACAGTCTCACCAAGAGCAGTAACTCCTCCGAATACGAGACCCTCCAGGATCAAAGCCGGTTTCCTTCTTCGGAAAAGCAGCAGTACAAGAAAAGACAGCACCCCCGCCGCGGCACCGGCCGCGGCTGATGCCATTCCATCCCAAAAAAGGTCACCTGCAAGAAATAGAACCAGAACCAGCAGTTCCGGCCATAGAACTGTCATTTACTACTCCCACGCTGCCCAGGGCTGTGGATTTTGCGGCGTTTGCAAAACTGTATCCGCTGGTTGATGAATTGTGCCGCCTCTATTCCAGGCGCTCCGGTATTTATGGTTATCAGCAATACTGTCATATCTGTTCAAATATATTCTGCCTTCCATCTGATGTGGGCCGACAAATTGAATCCGGAGCTCACACTCTTCTTTACCGCCTTCGCTCACGGAGGAACAAAGACCTCATGAAAACCCCTTCAGGAAAAGTTAATAGGCGGGAATCTCAAGCAGATATACCTTTGGATAGTCTTCGGGCTCTGTATCGAAGGCGATGAAACCGTTATGAAAACAGTAGCTGAAACCGCTGGTACCGTTCAGTTCTTTTATTTCCGCAACAAAAAGCAGTTCGCCCTGGAAATCGTAGACCTCGAATACGGGATGATCCGTCCAGCCATGCCCCACCCAGATCCTGTTCCGGTCATCAATGTTTATGGACCTGACAGCATTCCAATAGCGAGGTTGATTGTCATATAGTCTGCCCCTGTTCATTGAGTTACCGCTTTCCTCGCTTGTTGAAAGGGATTCATGGTACACCCCCTCGGAGAGTTCCTCTTCCGTTTTTGGAACCTTCTCCCATTCTCTTTCGATGGTGAAAAGCTCTTCCCCGCTGGGTTCGAACAGTGTAAATGCCCAGATACTGTCACAGGTCTGTGCCAGGCATACTGAACCGTCCCTGGCCGTATCCCATGCCATTCCCACCGTATGCACATTCAGATCGCCATCTTCGTCAACTGTAAATCTCATGGGAAAGCCGGCGTAGATATTCTGGGGTACTATGGATCTTCCAAAACTGGCAAGGAAAGTTTCACCGGTGGGTTCTCCGTTTTCCAGACTGTATTCCAGGCTCATACCAACGTATGAACCGCCGGGACATGGCACGATCCTATCAGGAGAAATTGCCGGGTAACCTGCCAGAAGGGTATCGAACTCCAGTTCTGCATCAAGGAATGTGGTGGCAATTGCACCCCAGTCTGAAACAACCATGCTTCCGTCATCCATCAGGGCAAAACTCTTCGGATACTGGTACTCACCGGGGCCTGAACCGTACCTTCCGATAAATCTTATAAAATCTCCTTCTGGAGAATAAATCCCCAGTCTGGCTTTCAGTCCATCCAGAATGCAGAGGTTTCCCCGGGGGGTCATGGAAGCGTCGGTGATATTACCGAACTCCAGAAGAGTGTCACCCATAAGCACACCAATGGTATCTGCAACTGTGATCAGAACGGTATCGGGCACTGCAGTATCCCCAAGGGAAGATGAAGGATCAACACCGTCAACACCGCATCCAGTGCCGGTCAAAATAGCTGCTGAAGCAAAAAATGCAACTTTCATATCAACTCCAATCTGTTCGCAGGCATCAGCAATATTATAATTTGTAATATATTTTTGTCAATTTAGAATATTTTCGGAGCATATTTGCCGATGCTGACAGACCGGAGTAAAAAACAAATTTTGCCATTATGTTATAATAATCCTGCAGCACTCCTGAAAGGAAAGATCATTATGGGGCAGGGTATGGATACCATGGAGAGGGTTCTGGGTAACATTCCTGATGGAGCGGTTCTTGATGTGGCTACAGGGGCCGGGAACTTCGCCGTTACATTGGAGCAGTCAAGGGGAGGACCCGGTTTCATCGT
>CAZRCS010000113.1:0-5821 GCA_964598645.1 uncultured bacterium
CCTTGCTTAACTTATAAACTCTTTTCCTGTCAAAGTATGTATATTATTCGTTCAAGTTAACTCAACGGAAGGGGTTTCTTTAACCCCTCCCCTGCATCCAATGGAAAGGGTATCTAATGAAATTAGTTGTTATTATGCTGCTCTCTGTTACTTTGTTTGCAGCTGCACAGGACTGGCAGGAGATTAATGTTGAGGGATTTACTCTCAGATGGGCAATGGTAGCCGGGGATAACCTTGCCGTAGAACTAAGTGCTCCTACTACCGGCTGGGTTGCTGTCGGTTTCGACCCAACTCAGGTAATGATGAACGGTAACATTCTCATGGGTTACGTCGAATCAAAAGCAGTCATTATGAGTGATGAGTGGGGCACAGCATCGACTTCTCATGCTTCTGACGTCTCTCTTGGAGGCAGCAGCGATGTAACAGTGGATGGAGGCTTCGAATCACTTGGTTCCACTGAAATACAATTCACGATTCCGTTGAATTCCGGGGATTCTTATGACAAACCACTGGTTGTTGGGACTACCTACAATATAATCCTCGCGATGGGTGCTAACGGAGCAGATAATTTTAATTCTCCCCATGTTGCTGCAGCAACGGCCTCGATAACTATTCAAGGTTTGGCTATGGAGCCATATACTTGGGCTGCAATTAAAAGGATCCAGTAGATCAACACAGAGTCACTTCTGCCTACGTTCTAGGGGGTTTCGGCATCTTCGACCTCAATACTGAGCTTGAAGCAGAACTTAAGAAGAAGTACGGTGAAGAACACGGCGGAGTAAGGTTTCCCGTAGAAGAATGGGCGGCGCTTGCGCTATTTCATGATGTAAAAATGATCACTGAAAACTGGCCAGAGTCTTAAACAACAAAGACTTCTCAATAACAGTTACGGTATGATTGGCTGTTCTACAGGCCATGGATTCAGTGTCACCGGTTAAATTCGAAAACAAGCATTGTTGCGTCATCATCAAATTCCGGGCTGTGTGCCCATTCGTCCATTGCATTTTCAATGAGAGAGATTGATTCGTTGAGGTTCCTGCCTGAGCATCCGGATATGATTTTTACCAGATTATCCTCTCCAAAATCAAGTCCGAAGGTAGAAGAGCCTGATCCACTAAGCACAGGTTTTAAGACATTTCATCTGTCAGATCGATGCAAACAACACTTTGAAGCAATTATATTTTGCCATATACTTAAGTTAACTATTGGAGGCTGATATGAAATGCTTACCTGTGCTTTTTATTCTATTCGCCGGATCTGCCATGGCGGAGTCTAGTACCCTGTTCGAAACCCAGTTCGCGACTCTCCCGGAGGGTTGGAACAACAGCAACTGGAACACGAGCATAACCATGGGGGCTTGGATAGACGAGTATCTGAATACCGGAGCCCCCTGGAGTTTCACCGCGGACATGGGCTCCGGGGCCGATCCAGCCTCATGGTACTTCGTGCCCGATGGTACGGATTCGCTGTTAATTCACATAGAACATGACTTTTACGCTTATGCCTCCGCATCTAACTCGGAAGCATACATTGAGCTGATGAATCCCACCGGAGTTAACCAGTATCTGTTTTACCAAAACATCAACGGTGTCTACTACGGCACGACTGACCCGATAGATATTGTTGTAACACCCACCCCAGCCGGTCACTGGATAGGTTTAAGGATCTATGCCAGAATCGCTTTTTCCTACCCTGCAACAGCATCAATAGAGTGGTACATCACCAATCTCTCCGTTACTGCAATCGGCAACGAGCTGGCACTGGACAATATCACATGGGGGAACATCAAACAGACCTTCCAATAGAATATGGGTTTGACGGTTCGGTACAGCAGTTTTCAGCGATCGAATAAACCATGAAGGAATCAGTTTTCTTCATAGAACTCTCAGGGACGATATCGGAAAGATACTGTACCAGCTTAGCAAATCATCTGCGTCTGAACATGGCTACATACTGGTTCAAACCTGCAGGGCTTAATGGAATGCGCCTCCCCCGTTAACTCCTGAATATTCCCGATTCTCAGAGCTCCATTAAGTAATAGCACCTCCCCTGGTAATCCTCTCCCCGGCACATGCAGTACACTGACACCTCTCCAGCATAATTCTGCCTGAGCCCGAAGAACTCCTCATGGTTCTCTCCCGGAAGGCCCATGATCTCCTTTTCAACTTCATTACCTTCTCCATCCAGAAGGAATATCAGCGCGTCATCCGTGTTCCTGGGAGCATTATCCTCAACGCAGAAACCCGCCCCGATAACCGAACCGTCGTCCAGCTGCAGTACCGAACTGATGTAAACCTGCTGGTAGCCGCTGTCGGGAGGAATGCTGCATCTCCATAGCTCTTTTCCGGTTATATCAGTTTTAACAACCAACCCAGTCATGGGCCCATCCATGGGGGAGTAATTACCCCCGAACAGGTAACCGTCACCGGCAGCATCCATGCAGTCGAACCCTGCGAACATCCCGGGGTCGCATTGATATTCCCATTCAAGCTCGCCATCGGACCTGTAAAGTCTTGCAAAAGCACGGGTCTGGCCCGACCCCGGCATCTCCCCTGCAAGTATTATGTCTTCACCCTCAGCCAGGGCTATACCGACTTCTTCGTCCGGATCACCCTCCAGTTCAGCTGAAATGGAACCTTCACCGTCCAGAAGCACAATATGGTAGCTTGAATATCCACTCTCCCGGTAAAGGTTACCCCCCATCAGAAAACCGCCGCCGGGCAGTTCGCCGAAGATCTTGCCCCCGTCCAGCTCCAGCCCTGCAGGCGTGAACCACTTCACAGAACCGGACTCTGTGAGACTGGCAGCAGCAGTTCGCGTTCCCCTGTAATCCTCGAGACAGGTTATGAAGTAACCACCATCCGAGGAGGAAAGGATGGAACCGATACTGGTTATTCTCTCATCATCTACCCCAATGGTATCAACGCTCTCCCCGGAAGCCAGTATTATGACTTCATGGTCCTGAAGATCACTGTTCCACCTGCTGCAGCACATAAGGATCCTTCCCGATCCTTCAAAGGAATAACAGTCATCATCCCAACCATCAGGCACCTGAACATTAACAACGGTAAACATGTCACTGAACCCGAAAAAAAGAGTAAGAATGGAAAGAAAAGTACTCATGAAAGCCTCCCAATGGTATTGTTGCAGGATCGCCGATAACTGCTCATACCCCAGTTGAAGATTTTGCAGACTCCGGATTCCCCCGACATTCCCTGAACAAACCGGAAAAACTGGCTGCAAACGGTCAGAAGCCAGGAAGAATAATTTCCTCTGGTGGTCAGCGTTAGCCAGCATACACAGGTGGGGAGGTCTCCCTCACGGTTCAGGTAATGCCTTCCTGCAGCTTGCTGTTATTATGCTGAGTACTGCAGCATATTTTGTCTTATTAATACCTTGTTGGATCCATACTGCCAATGCCGGTTAGGTGGCTACAGATTCACCGGTCTGACCGCAACATTTCTCCCGATTTTGCCCCTGGAATGGAACAGATTATCCAGACGGTCAGTCTCCGGTTCAACTTCAGCATTCTCCATGAGACTTTGCATAGAAAAGCACAGCTGCTTCATCAGAGTAGCTTTTTTTAACAGGTGGTTTCGGATATAGTATTAGTCGGGAAGAAACCATCAGGGAGGAAAATTGTGCACAGGCTGATCTACAAGAGCAAATGCAAAGGGAAAATGGATAGAGTAACGTTAAGAGATATTCTCGATACAAGTGTTGAACTTAACAAGAAAGCTGGTCTGACCGGTGCTCTGTTAGCCACCGATACCCACTTCCTTCAGGTTTTGGAGGGGGATTTCGTCGAACTGAACACCACCTTCCTCAGAATAGCAAGGGACCTGCGGCACGACACGGTTGAACTTATCTACTTCGGACCAGCAGCCAGAAAGATCTTCGAAGGCTGGTACATGAGGGGTTTCGGCATCTTCGACCTCAATAAGGAGCTTGAAGCAGAACTTAAGAAGAAGTACGGTGAAGAACACGGCGGAGTAAGGTTTCCCGTAGAAGAATGGGCGGCGCTTGCGCTATTTCATGATGTAAAAATGATCACTGAAAACTGGCCAGAGTCTTAAACAACAAAGACTTCTCAATAACAGTTACGGTATGATTGGCTGTTCTACAGGCCATGGATTCAGTGTCACCGGTTAAATTCGAAAACAAGCATTGTTGCGTCATCATCAAATTCCGGGCTGTGTGCCCATTCGTCCATTGCATTTTCAATGAGAGAGATTGATTCGTTGAGGTTCCTGCCTGAGCATCCGGATATGATTTTTACCAGATTCTCCTCTCCAAAATCAAGTCCTTCAGAGTTCATCACATCTGTAACACCGTCGGTAAACGCAAATATCTTATCACCGCTTTCCAGTTTGATCGTCTGGGTGGTGTATTCAGGATTATCAGAGATACCGATGGGAAAGCCCGGGTAGGTAAGTTTCGATGTTGTTCCACTTCGACTTTGGTGTATCAGGGGAGGGCTTCCAGCGGAGACCCAGATGAACTCACCCTCTTCAGTATCAAGCAAACCATACATCATGGTGAAGTACTGAAGAGTTTCAGAATCCATCTGAAACTGCTCATTCAGTGTTTCCGCAACCTCTGCCGGTGACGCAGGTACCCGGGATGATCCAGATCCTGATGATTTCGAGTAAATCGCTGATCTGCCTGAATGCGGTGACAGCCAGTAGTTAAGGGTAACCGAAAGAAGTGATGACTGAACGCCATGACCGCTTACATCCAGTGTATACACAGCGGCATATCGTTCATCAAGAGGGACTATGTTGAGATTGTCTCCTGCCAGTTCTTCAGATGGACGGTACATATAGCTGAAACTGAAGTTACCCATTTTAAAATTATTAATGGGAAGAAGAGCTCCCTGAATTCTGGCTGCGGCACTTAGATTCCGCTTCATTCTCAGGTTAACCGATTTCAGTTTGTCCTCAGCTTCCCGCCTTGCTGTGACATCGGTCTGTATTCCAATGTAATGTGTCGTTTCGCCTGAAGAGTCTCTTACAGGTGTAAGAGATAGTCTGTTCCAGAAAGGAGTTCCATCTTTACGATAGTTAAGGATCTCGATCACACATTCTTCCCTGTTGGTGATAGCGTTCCTGATCTGTTCTGTAGCGTTTGGATCTGTATCCGCTCCCTGAAGAAAACGACAGTTGGTTCCCAGAACATCTTCCCTGGAGTACTGGGTTATTTTTTGAAAGCCGTCGTTTATATAGATCACAGGTTCTCCGGGAAGTTTCAAACTGGTGATCACAATACCATCTGCCGCAACTGAAAGAGCCCTGCTCATAAGAGGTATGCTTAAATCCCCGAATAAATCCCCGTTCTCAGATTCTTTGTTACTGATCATGGCCTTCCTTCATGATGTAATGGAATGCGCTTTTCCGCTCATGTTAGATCCTCGCTGACCCTGCAAGTATTTATCATAATGCAGAAACTGAAACAGGTTAGAAATGCAAAAGAGAAACATATCCATTTCCATGGATTGAAGGCGACGGGCACGTATGATTATTCTGCACTTCTGCTTGAGCTTTGCTTACACCCTAGACTGGATTACCGGGTTTTCTCTGCACGCCCCAACTAGAATAAGCGCTCCCACTTGGTTATGGCTGCACCCACACAGGCTCCGATTCCTCCGCCTCCAACAGCACCGACAACACCAATAAGAGGAGCCATGAGAAGACTGTAATCACTCTCGTCACCTATGGAATTCAAGTATAGAATTCCCAGAACGGCGTAAGCGGTAACAGCGGACATTCCGATTATTGCTCCTGTTTTCATACCGGAACTTACAGATCTCCGGCTGACCCAG
>CAZRCS010000114.1:0-5788 GCA_964598645.1 uncultured bacterium
AGCCTCCCTCGGCCTTCAGAAAGGTAACTCCTCTGTTCAGTGTGGAGAAAATGGCATCGCGAACGTCATCAGGCTTGCTGGTAATTATGAGACATGCCTTGACATAGGGCATACCCTCTGCTGAAAGATCGGTCATCTTTGTGCTAAGGAAGAGGTTCAAGTAGGCCCAGATCATGAGTTTCGGTTCACCGAAAACCGAGGCGACAAGAAGTATGATGAGACTTTCCACCATCCAGTATCCTGCACTTATGCTCACTCCGGTGTATTTCTTCAGAATGGCTACCGGTATATCGGTGCCGCCTGTTGATCCCCTGAACTTGAAGATCAGACCAAGTCCAACTCCCAGCAGAGTGGAACCCGCGATGGAGGCAAGCAGAATATCCATCTCCGATGAACCGCTGAGAAACACCGACAGTCTTTGAAGTTCACCGGGACCTGCGATGTTGTAAACATGAGAGGAGGCACCGGGTATCAGCTTCAGATGACTGGGATCGAAAATCCAGCACATCATGTTGGAAAGAAACATACCAACGAAACTTCTGATACCGAACTGTTTCCCCACGAAAATGTATCCCACAACGAAAAGAGGTATGTTGAAAAGAAACATCCAGATACTCTCAGTCAGACCTGTCCAGCTGTATAGTATCTGTGCCAGTCCGCCTATTCCGCCGGGGGAAATTCTGAACGGAAACAGGAACCATGAGTAGGCAAGGCCAAAAAGAACTGCGCCTGCAAAGATTCCCAGATAATCTCTTGCCTGATATCCCGCTCTGAATCTGGCCACTGTATCACCTTTCGCATTTTATGTTAACGCTACCCTTAAAGGGTATGTTTACGCTTCCGGCTGAAGGGCTTTTGCGTCTATTCCCACTCGATGGTTCCAGGGGGTTTGGAACTGATGTCGTAAACAATTCTGCTTACCCCCTTTACCTGATTCACTATTCTGCTGGAAACCGTTGCCATGTGTTCCGGGTCCATCCTGTACCAGTCGGCTGTCATGCCGTCTCTGCTGGTAACAGCTCTTAGAGCCACAACCCTGTCATATGTCCTTTCATCTCCCATCACCCCCACCGTTCTCACAGGAAGAAGCACACTGAAAGCCTGCCAGATCTCATCATAGAGATCGTTCTCTCTCAGGTAGTCGATGAATACCCGGTCGACCCTCTGAAGCAGATCCCTGTCATCCCTGGTAACCGGTCCCAGTATCCTTACCGCGAGACCAGGCCCTGGAAACGGATGCCTGGATACCATTCTTTCAGGAAGACCCAGGGTGCGACCCAATTCCCTTACCTCATCCTTGAAAAGCTCACGAAGAGGCTCCAGAAGTCTTAAATTAAGTCTTTCGGGAAGTCCGCCGACATTATGATGACTCTTTATGGTGGCGCTGGGTCCCTTGAAGCTTACGCTCTCTATCACATCGGGATAGAGTGTGCCCTGGGCCAGGTGTGTTACCCCGGGTATATCACCGGCGGCTTCCTCGAACAGTTCGATGAAGACCCTGCCTATGATCTTTCTCTTTTTCTCAGGGTCCGACACTCCCTCAAGGGCGTCAAGAAAACGGTCACTGCCGTCCACCACTTTCAGATGCATACCGAAGTGATCTCCGAAGGTGGTCTGAACCTCTTCCCTCTCACCGGCCCTTAAAAGACCATTATCAACGAAAATAGGAACGAATCTGTCGGGAACCGCCGCGTGAAGAAGAGCAGCCACCACAGATGAGTCTACTCCGCCTGAAAGACCAAGAATTACCTTGCCGTCAGGCTGTAGTTCAGTTCGAATGTGATCAACTGCCTGATCGAGGAAATAGCTCATGTTCCAGTTCGCCTTTAGATCTGCGACTCCAAAAAGGAAATTACGCAGCACCTCGGTTCCGAAAACCGTATGATGTACTTCAGGGTGGAACTGCACTCCGTACCTTCCAAGGACCGGGTTTTCCATGGCTGCTATTGGCAGAAGATCCGTTGAGGCGGTAACAGCGTATCCTGGAGGAACTTCCGTAACCCTGTCCCCGTGGCTCATCCATGCCTGAAGACCGCCAGCTATGCCTTCGAAAAGCTCACTATCGCCATGGTTAAGAAGTGCTTTGCCGTATTCCCGGTGATGACCACCTTCCACCTTTCCGCCTGTGCGGTAAGCGAGCAGCTGCATGCCGTAACAGATTCCCAGAATCGGAAGTTCCGTTTCAAACACCTCATCAGGAGGCATGGGACTGGTCTCGCCATAAACACTGTAGGGACTTCCCGCAAGTATTATCGCACTGGGAGAAAGCGCCTTTACCTCGCTCCAGCTGCAGTTACCCGGGAGCATTTCACAGTAGATACCCAGCTCTCTGACCCTTCTGGCGATGAGCTGTGTGTACTGGCTTCCGAAATCCAGAATGGCAATGCCGCCTTTAATCATTGCTTCAGTCCTCTCACGCTCTTGGCCGGCGGGGTGACCGGATAATCTCCCGTAAAACATGCAGTACAGTAATCCGTTGGAGGATGGGCGGTTACACAGCCAAGCATTCCCTCCACAGATAGATAGCCAAGACTGTCCAGATCAAGGATTTTCTCTATTTCCTTCACCGAATATCTGTTGGCAATTAGGCTCTCCTCCTCCGGGAAATCAATCCCGAAGAAACATGCGAACCGGTGCGGAGGACAGCTTATTCGCATGTGCACTTCCACTGCTCCCGCCTCTCTGAGAGCCTTGATACGGGCTTTGCTAGTGGTTCCCCTTACTATGCTGTCCTCTACCACGCAGACCTTCTTACCCTGTATGGCCTCGGGAATGGGCTGCAGCTTCCTCATAACCATTGCTGCTCTGGTTGCATGTCCGGGGTCGATGAATGTTCTTCCCACGTAATGATTTCTTGTGAAACCCATATCCAGAGGAATGCCAAGCTCACGGGCAAAACCCATTGCCGCGAACATTCCGCTGTCTGGCACAGGCATGACCATATCGCACTCAGCGGGAAACTCCCTGGCAAGCTGTCTTCCCATGCTGATCCTGACCTGATAAACGCTGTCACCGAACACGTAGCTTCCGGGCCTGGCAAAATACACATGCTCGAAAATACAATGGGCATTCCTTTCCCCGGATCCGGCGAACAGATTCCTGTGTTTTCCTGAAGCTATGGTAACGGGGGTTTCATGAGATGTGCTGCTGTTCGCGGGGAAAAACAGCATCTCCCCCGGTTCCACCTCCCTGACATACTCTGCATCGGTCACTGGGAAAGCAATGGTTTCACTTGCCACGATCCATCCGCCTCCGGCAATTTTCCCGAGGCTGAGTGGTCGAAAGCCCATTGAATCCCTGACTGCATACATTCCTTCAGGGACCAGAAGAAGAAGGCAAAAGGCCCCCTCAAGCTTTGAAATAGCTATCTGGAAACACTTCTCTATGTTGTAGTCGTTGTCCTCAAGCTCCCTGCTCATGAGATGAAGTACGATCTCGGTGTCGGTATTGGTCTGAAAAATGTGGCCTTTCCTCTGAAGACCGGCCCGTATGACACCTGCGTTGCTTATTGTTCCGTTGTGCGCTATGGCAACGGGTATGTCTCCCATTGTGACCTTTATGGGCTGGGCATTGAGTACGGAGGTTCCTCCGAATGTGCCATATCGCACATGGCCAATACCTCCGACAATGTCAGGCAGCATCATTTCTGCAGGAAAATCGTTCATCAGATCGGGAACCAGTCCCCTGTGTTTGTGAAGCTTGACGTTTCCGCTGCTGTCCAGGGTGGCGATACCAGCGGCTTCCTGCCCCCTGTGCTGCTGGGCAAAAAGACCTTCCGCTATTAGTGCCGATACCAGTTCTGATGCCCCTGAGACTCCGCAAAGACCGCAGTACTCGCCTATTCTATTCATCTGTTCCTCTTCTCGAATGCAGCTTGAACGAATGCCGAGAAGAGCGGGTGAGGTTCAAGAGGTCTGCTCTTGAATTCAGGATGATACTGAACTGCCATGAACCAGGGGTGGTCATGTCTTTCAACCACTTCCACAAGTGCACCGTCAGGGGATAATCCGGTTAACACCAGCCCGGCGGATTCCAGCCGTTCCCTGTACGTGTTATTGAATTCGAATCTGTGGCGGTGTCTTTCATAGATATTTGTCGAACCATAGGCTTCAGATGCCCTGGATCCCGGCTGCAGTACGCATGGGTAAGCGCCCAGTCTCATTGTACCACCCTTGTTGACAACTTTTTTCTGTTCGTCCATCAATGAGATCACAGGATGTGAGGTTTCCGCGTCGAACTCCAGGCTGTCCGCCCCGTCAAGACCCGCAACATTTCTTGCCGTTTCTATCACTGCACACTGCATACCCAGGCAAATCCCGAGAAACGGTATTTTGTTTTCCCTTGCGTATCTGACCGCTTCTATCTTCCCTTCGAGCCCCCTGTAGCCGAAGCCACCCGGCACAAGAATTCCGTCTACGTCACCAAGCAGCTTCTCAGGATCATCGGTTTGCAGATCTTCAGCCTCGATACACTTCAGACTAAGGTCAAGCCCTCTGCTTATGGCACCGTGGGAAAGAGCCTCGAAAATGCTTTTGTAAGCGTCTCTGAGGGCCATGTACTTCCCAGCTACCGCAATTCTAACCCTGCCGGCATCCGGATTAATGGCCCTGCCCACCATCGAATTCCAGCTTTCAAGGTCGAGAACATTCTCCTGAAGGTTGAATTTTCTCAGAATAAGAGAGTCCAGACCCTGTTTAGCCAGCTCGATGGGCACCTCATAAATGGAATTCTTTACATCTTTTTCTTCAATGACAGCTTCCCGTGGAACATTACAGAAAAGAGCGAGCTTGGTGAAGTGTTCATCTTCCATGGGTATCTCGGTGCGGCAGATAAGCACATCTGGAATGATGCCTATTGAACGCATGATACTGGCAGACTGCTGGGCAGGTTTGGTTTTCAATTCGCCGGAGGCATTTAGATAAGGAAGAAGGGTTAAGTGAACGAATACAGCGTTTTCCGGTCCCAGTTCAGCCCTGAGTTGTCTCAGGGCTTCAAGGAATGGGCTTGATTCGATATCTCCGGCGGTTCCTCCGATTTCAGTGAGTATGATATCTGCCCCGGTATCCCGGCAGGATAAAATGGCCCTTTTTATCTCGTCGGTAACATGGGGAACCACCTGAACTGTTTTGCCGAGATACCCGCCTTTTCTCTCCCTCTCAATAACAGAGGAGTAGATACGCCCGGTGGTGTAATTACTCTGTCTGGTGCAGGTTATGCCGGAAAATCTCTCATAGTGTCCCAGATCAAGGTCGGTTTCCGCACCGTCGTCGGTAACATAGACCTCACCGTGCTGATATGGAGACATGGTTCCGGGGTCGACATTGAGATACGGGTCGAGTTTCTGAAGAAACACTTTGTAGCCCCTCTGCTTGAGAAGGAGCGCTGTTGAAGCTGCTGTTATTCCCTTCCCAAGAGAAGATACGACTCCTCCTGTAATGAAAAGATGCTTTGCAGATTTACCCATGACAGCTTTCCTTCCTTGCTTAGGCTCAGGACCAAAGCGGGAATATAAGAAATCCGGAAGGGTTCACGAAGTAATTCTACAATTCCGCGATCTCAGGAATGGCCAGAAAGGCCTCGACAAGATCCGGATCGAATTGTTCTCCTGATTTATTCCCCAGCTCCTGTCTTGCAGAATCGGGAGATATGGCAGGCCGGTAAGGTCTTTCGGTAATCATTGCGCTGAAGGCGTCACAAACGGCAAGAACCCTGCCGAGAAGCGGAATTTCATTTCCCCTCAGACCGTCTGGATAACCTGTGCCGTCGTATCTTTCGTGGTGCGAGCGAA
>CAZRCS010000115.1:0-5776 GCA_964598645.1 uncultured bacterium
GTATCGATTTCATGCTCTATACTGATCTCCATTGACCCAGGAACGTTCCGGGTTTCACTTCGTAAAAGCTCTGCCTCATGCTTGAGCAGTTCCTTCTCTCGCTCCAGCAAAAGACCTTCCTCGAAGGCTTCCACCCTTTCTTCCACTGCTTCGGATACTATCTCCTGAATGGTAAGATCATATTCAGCTGCAGCTTTTCTCAGCTCTTTGTGAATGTCTTCTTTGATCCTGATGTGGATCATTCTCTGCTTTTCTTCCCCGGTCACAGCATACTCCTTTCAGGGTGTTATACTGTTATATATATATCTGTGATATAACACCCGTCAAGAAGCCTGCTTCTATCTGATCAGTTTTCCCTCGGCAAACACAGCCTGGGGAAATGCAGCCAGGTTCAGAGGGTCTCTGTTCCACACAACAAGGCTTGCTGTTTTCCCTTTTTCCACGGAACCCAGAGTGTCATCTATCCCCAGAATTTTCGCATTCTTCCAGGTTATCATGGATATGGCCTCTTCAGGCTTCATTCCGTTGATAAGGAAAAATTTCAGACTGTCTCTGAGGCATGGCGACCAGATGACCGGGTGATCGGTCATCAGACCATAGAAGGCATGGGATTTCATTAGAAGCCCTGCATTCTGGTAGTAAGCATGCTTAAGCTCCACCTTGTACCCCACTGAACCAAGCGGGCCATATACAATGGGAATATCCGCCGCGGCAAGCTCATTGAATACCGAGGTATGGAACACGTCACCGGTGTGGTCGGCTGTGACTTTTATGCCGTATTTTGCGGCAAATTCAATGAGATAGAGGACATCATCCTCTTTGTGCACGTGAACCTTCGCAGTCTTCTTCCCGTCTAAAAGTTCAAGGATTGCATTCTCTGCCGGAGTGAAGGACTGCAGATACTCCTTTTCAAGAAGCTCGATGTGAAATTTCTTCTCAGTGATCTTACTGCTGTTTTTCAGCTTATGGAGTTCTTTGTCTTTCTTCAGCAGAGCTTTTTCCCGCTTGAGAATCACCTCGTCGAATCTGCTCTCCAAGAGGGCATATACACCCATTCGCGTATTCGGTCTCTCCCCCTTCCATTCGGTGGTGCTTCTTGGATTGAATCCAAGTGCCATCTTGAATCCATAGTCCTTGAGCTCTGCGGTTTTCCTGGTTTCGGCAAAGTTTCGTATTACCTTTGCCCTTCCTCCGAAGAGGTTGCCGCTTCCGGGAACCACACAGCTGTAGAGTACACCGAAATCCACTGCATCTCTGAAAGCCCTGTCATCGAAGTAGATGCTGTTTAGAGGATCGTTCACCGGTAGAATCTGGCCCAGCACATCATTCGTTTCAGATTCAGTCCATGGTTCTCCCTCTCTGTCCATTCCAATATGTGAGTGGGCATCTATAAAAGCCGGAGTAACGAAACCTTCGTGATCAGCCTTTGTCTTCTTTTTCAGAATGTCGGTAACTATTCCCTCTTCCACGACCACCGTGCAGTTCTCCAACTTTTTCTTACCGTCGTAGAGAACCTCTGCATGTATCAGTGTTTTTCTGCTGCTCATTTCATAACCTCCAGACCGGGTGTAAAACGTATTCTCATCAGATGCACACTGAGAAACAATCCCTGTTGGTCATAGAGCTTTCTGAAGGGCTCCTGCTTCCGTGTGCACAACGAAGGAAAGCAAGTCGCTTTCGGGAACACATCGGGCTGTCTGATACTAGTACTGTTTCTGAGAATTTGTATTGACATAATTGTTAACATGTCAGATTGTTTGTTCTGCATGATGAGAGTCAAATAAAAGAGGGGGGATATCAGTGAAGAAAGCAATGCTGCTTGTAATGGCGGTCTGGATTACTGCTTCAGCTTCGGCAGTTATTCAGGTGCAAAACACTCAGACGGAAAACTCTGGCCGCTCGCTGGATGAAGTCAGGGAACAAGTTGGATATGTTAAAGTTACAGTTCAGAACTGTTATGAACTTCTGCTTGCGGACGAACCTGACCTGTCGGGGGATATAGAGGTTAGTTTCTCCATCACTCCCGAAGGAGAGGTAACAGACACAGAGATCGTGTGCAGTGAGGGTCTGGAGAGCCTGGAGGAACCTGTTGCAGAGGCTGCCCGTGCCCTTGTTTTCGAGCCTTGTTCCAGTCAGCTCGAAAATCTTCCTGTAACGGTTCCCTTCAGTCTTTTCCCTCCCCAGGCAGAATAAAGGAGAAAAATGCCTAAATTATTCATAACCGATATAGAATCCGACGCTGACATCAAGGTGTTCGTAACGGATATCAGGTCGGATGCCCATCTGGTAGTATATGAAACTGATAACCAGTGGGAGGCCTCAGAACAGCAGGTATGGTGTTACACCGATATCAGAAGCGAAGCCGACAAAGTTGTATTTTTCACGGATAGTTCCTGGAACGCTGATCTGAAGATCTTCAGAACGGAAATCCAGTCAGATGCAGGCTGGGTCGATCCAGACAAAGACGACTTGATATAGTCCACTCAGAAAGGGCCGCTATCACGCGGCCCTTTCCCTTCAATCGTTGAGTATCAGCAACAGCAGCAGCTGCATCCACCCTGCTTCTGCTTCAGCTCCATGGGCTTTCCGCAGCATATTATCTCACAGTCGGAACACCCGCAGCTTTTTTTGACTTCCAGCTCCACTCCGCACTTGCTGCACGCAAGAACGTCTCCTGTTTTTACGCCTTCCATTTTCAAACCCTCCGTATAATGTTGATTATCATTCATCTGCAGTCCAGTTATTTGGAACGTTGGTAATATACTATTTTGGTATGTTTTGGTTATTCCATCAATTGACTGGCGGGTGTAACTAACTTATCATACTTCACATGGACACTTCTTGTTGCCAGCGCCATGATATTCAAACGGAGGGGTGGAAGAATCGTCTTCCAGCACAAATTAAGGATGGATGTAATGCTGAAGTATCTGATTATTATGCTCTCTGCGGGTCTTCTCTTGCTGCCAGGATGCGGCGGAGAACCTGCACAGACCGAGAATGACACAGATGTAACTGAAGACGTCATCGAAGAGGTCGAGATCATCGAAGTTACCGCAATGCCGGATCCAGGCAATCTGGTTGAATACCGTGGAGAAGAAGGCGAAGAGCTTTTCTTCATGGTAACAGGCGATGACATGGGAAGTGTCTGGGGTACAGACTTGTACACCGATGACTCCCAGCTTGCCGCAGCAGCCGTTCATGCCGGTGTTCTCGAAAACGGCGAATCAGGTTTTGTCATGGTTACCATTCTTCCAGGAGAGGAAGCCTATGAAGGTTCCCTTCAGAACGGAGTCGACAGCTGGGATTACGGTCCATGGAGCGGCAGCTACATGGTAGATTTCATTCCAGAGAACGTGGAAGTAGAGATTGGTGCTCTTCCTGATCCTGGTAACCTCATCGAATACCGTGGAAGAAACGGGGAAGTCTTCGAATTCGAGGTAACGGGTGACGCCACCGGAAGCGTTTGGGGTACAGATGTCTATACCGATGACTCCAACCTGGCAGCAGCAGCAGTTCACGCCGGTGTTCTCGAAGACGGCGAGACCGGAACCGTAATGGTGGAGATCCTGCCCGGTGAAGAAAGCTACACCGGTACGATCTGCAATGGAGTCGAGAGCTGGGATTATGCCGAATGGAGCGGCAGCTACACCGTTTACTAAACGTACTTTCTTATGGCCGGCCTTCGGGCCGGTCTTTTTTTAAACACTTCCGGCATTGACCGTTATTCATATAATCAGGTATTACTGTTTTCAAGGAGCGATCATGACAGGTATAAGAAGAGTAGTTCAGGAAGAGACCCTCTACGCCTGCATCAGGTTCACAATGACCGACTATTCTCAGGTACTCCACAGATTGGAACAGGTCAAGTCAGAAGTGCCGGAAAGTGCGGTTACCGGTCCGCCTGTTCTCATACGCCACTATGTAAGCAGTGTTAAAAAGGGTACTCTGGTTGAGCTGGGACTGCCTGTGAACAGGATATGCCGTACTGATATTGTACTTACCAGAACGATCAACAGGGTGGAATGTCTGTCTTTAAACTCGGCATGCAGCCTGGAAAAACTTAGTTCGTCCTACGGTACGCTCTTCCACTATGCAGATGAAAAAGGAATAATCTCGGATGAATATGGAATAGAGATACTCCATGAAACAGGGAACATCGCCAGCTGCACAATAGAGGCCAGACTGGTAATACACCCGTGGGAAAATCTCTTCCGCAGGAATCTCGTGGAAACCCTGGGAGAAAAAGAGGCAAACCGCATATTCAAAAGCTGGGAAAGCCTGCCGGGATGCAGTGATCGCCATGAAAGATTCCAGGAGGTCAAAGAGGCCGTAACCAATCTTGAAAAAACCACGGATGACTTCACCAGGTACCTCTGCCTGTCAGGCTGTGCCCACGTGTTTCCGCAGGAACAGATAAAGAAGCTGAGGACCGTATTCCTTCGATCCATCCAGGATGGCGGATCAAAACTGGATGCCGTTGATGCTGTCATAAGTTTCATGGATCAGGATCCCGGCTGGGTGGAGGGCGCCAGACGCAAAGGCAACATCATCTACACGGCCAAGGGTCCCAGGGACGAACAAGCCTACATGAAGGCGGTGACTCCGGAAGAGAAAGCCGCTGCCGCATGTTTCTGCCCCATTATAAGGAATAGTCTCAATGAAGGAATGCCCCGGTCTTATTGTTACTGCGGAGCAGGCTGGTATCGTCAGCAATGGGAAGGAGCAACAGGGCTTTCGGTGAAAGTGGAAATACTCAGCTCCCTCCTCAGCGGCGACGAAGAATGCCGCTTTGCAGTTCACCTGCCTTTGGAAACCGACTAGAGCCTTATGCAGCGTGTTATACTTCCCGTACCCTTCAGACTGACAATGTAAACCCCGCCAGGCAGAACCAAGCCCGAATCTTCGGTTCCATCCCAGTATGCATTGAACACACCTTCACCGGACATGACAGGTGTGATCACGGCCACTCTCCGACCGGTGATATCGAATATCTCCAGGTCGGGACATGAGCAGCTTCCCACCATGCACCTTATAACGAGCATAGATTCAAAGGGGTTGGGGCAAACAGAAATACCTTCAGGTTCTCCGTGATTCTCCAGTATTGACAGTTCCGGTTTAACTGCGGCAGAGTGGAACATACCTCCTGAAATCATTGTGAAACCCTGATTAGGCTCAGGCACGTCGCACTGCCCAACATTATTGTAGCCCCAGGCGGTAATCACACCACCGGCTCTCATGGCCAGATTGTGTTTATTACCGGCTTCTATTGAAATGAAACCTGAATTCGGTTCAGGCACATCACACTGACCGTAGAGATTGTATCCCCAGGCGGCAATTGTGCTGTCACTTCTCAGGGCCATGCTGTGCAGGCCGCCTGCGGACACAGAGATGAAGTCCTGGTTGGGTTGGGGAACTCTACACTGATGATCTCCGTTATCACCCCAAGCAAGAATCGTTCCATCTGACATCAGCGCGAGACTGTGGAAGTTCCCGGCGGAAATACTAATGAACTTCAGGGCGGTTTCAGGAATGCAACACTGACGGTGGTTGTTACAGCCCCAGGCCACGATCGAACTGTCCTCCTTCAGGCCAATACAGAACCCTCCTCCACCGGCAACGGCTACAAAACCTGTATTGGGCTCCGGAACATCGTAGGTACCGCAGCCGTCAAGACCCCAGACCACTACGCTTCCATCTTCACGAATCGCCATGCTGTGATAATTTCCGCAGGCTATGAACGTGAAACCCGTATTCGGCTCAGGAACTTCACACTGAC
>CAZRCS010000116.1:0-1348 GCA_964598645.1 uncultured bacterium
TCTAAAGGACTATTGCCCTGACGGCAGCCGGGTTTTGCTTATCGTACCTGAGGAAGTACAGACCCGGAGGTAATTCCAGGAAATGACTGCTTCCTTCTTCCGCCTGAACCGAGCGGACGAGTCTGCCTGAAACATCGTGTATATCAACCTGAGTCTCACCGGTCGTTCTGAAGTGGATACCGCCATGACATGGTGATTCATCAAGTATCAACACTGTTCTCGCTTCGAGAACCGGTTCTGTTTCTTCTTCGATGGATACGGGCCAGCTTGTTGCTATGGCGCAGACTCCCTGTCCTGTTCCGGACATCGCTGCTGCAGCTAATGGAGTAGGAAAGTTCTCTGAGTTCAGAAGGCACAGATCGACCGGCATGGTGCCCGGCAAGAAAGTCTCGGGATAGCCGGGAACGGGGTTGTATGCAAGAGGGGGACATGTCAGCCTGCTGATAGTAAGAACCGCAAGTTTGGGAGAGCTCCCGGACTCATAGAACTCCACCTTTCTAACATCGGTGGGGAACTGGTACCACTCTCCGTATGTACCGGTCTCTCCGTTAATGAGAATTAGTTCATTGCCGGTAAACAGAAGGATCTCTGGCCAGGGCAGAGAAGGTCCGTCGATATTCTCTATGAACTGCACTCTGCCGTTGTAGCCGTAGTCATCGATTGACCAGATCTGCTGGCCTGTGATGATATCCTCGAGCCACACCCCCGGATCTGTCCCGAACTGTGAAACTGCCATTACAGGGGGAGAATCGCATACATCGATCTCAGGATAGTACATGGTGTAGGAGGTTTCCAGCTGGGAGGCGGTAAGCCCGTCGCGTACCACTGCAAATCCTGAGGAAACCGAGGCTCTGTCCGTGGTATATCCGAATTCAGACCATCCGTTGCCGCTGCAGTCTCCCTGGGTGGTCATGATCTTGTAGTCGCAGGAAGACTGAGGGGGAACCAGCCAGAGTTCAGTTGCCGTAACTGGATCAACTGCGAAGAACGTGTTCATTAATCCCGCACCGGCTACGCGGTTGCCCAGAATTATCAGGTCTCTTGCTGTGGGACCGCAGGAATACTCCAGGTATTTGACGGGATCCGGCTGAGAGATGATCCACAGGTACTCTCCATCTGCACCGGACCTTGCGGCTAGCAGAGAGGGGGATTCGCAGGCGGTTACTAAATCCCTGTGTCTGTCTCCGTCGAAGTCGGGGATGCTTCTCAGGGTTTCAGTGCAGTTGACCCCGGGAAGGGAGTTCTCAGACCAGATGATTTCACCGGTGAGTCCGCTGAGAAGAGCTGTGCCATTCCCCGTAGATTGCTCCCATGCCACGAAAACGTCATCTGTTCCATCCTGATTGAT